>JAHDYP010000230.1:0-9108 GCA_023383055.1 Verrucomicrobiota bacterium
AAATCAACCGCCGTCAACGCCCATGTGTCCGTGCTGTTGGCGTATTGGGTGCCGGGGGAATCGGTGAGGCACCGCGAGCCGGTATGGGCCTGCAGGTCGGTGTAGTTCCAAGTGCCGGTGAGGTTCCAGTTGAGGAGGTCGGATTCAAAATCGTCCGCGAGCGGCAGCGGGTTGTTGAGGGTGCGCGCGGAGCTATCCGTGGGGCTGTTGGGCGAGAATGTGCCGTAAGGATTCACGGCATAGACGCGGTAGTAGTAGACCGTGTCGAGGGCCAGGCCGACATCGGTGTATGAGGTGGTTGCACGATCCGGGATGGTGGTTACCAGGGTGGCGTTGTAGTCGGCGCCGGGGGTGAGCGAGCGGTAGATGGCGTAATGAGAGAAGACAGGGTCCTGGTTGGGAACCCAAGTCAGCCCGATCGCATGCGATTCCACGGGGTGCAAAATGGGCGCTGGCACCACGGAAGGTGATTCGGCGATCGAGATGTCGTCGATATGCCAGCCGTCGAGCGTGCCGTTGGGATCACTCGTGAGGCGGAACCGCACCAGCAGGGCGGTGGCATCAACGTAGGCGGCCAGACTCAGTCGACGGCGCATCCATCCGCCCTGCGACAGACCGGTGAAAGTGGCCAGCGAAGACCAGTCGGCTCCGTTGTTGACCGAAACCTCGACATGGCCGGAATCACCGGGACCGAAACTGAACTGGTGTATGAAGGAAAGCACCGGCGCGTTGGCGCGGCCGGCGAGACGAACCGGCGCCGCCAGGGTGAGGGATTGGGAGGCAATCAGGTTCGCGTAGTCGGCCCCGGGCGAATCGGACCACGCGAAACGGCCGGAGGCCGCCGATTCATCGCTTAAGGCCCAGGGGGCATCGGCGATCCAGAAGGCGGCGCCTGCTTCGGCGTTATCGAGGAACGGGAAATCCATACCGGGCGGAGTTGTGGAGGTGGAGACGGTGCTGATGGCATGGAGGCCGGAGGTGTTTAGCACCATCAACCGGTAGTAATAGGTGGTTTTCGGGGCGACAGTGAAATCCGTATATGCGCTGGTGGATGGGTCGCTGATCTCCGCCACCACATAGGCACCGCGCCAGTCGAAGCCGGGCGAGTCCGAGCGCAGGATCCGGTAGCGGGCGAAATCGGAGTCCGCGGAGGCGGTCCAGGAGAGTTGCACGGCGTTCGGCCCCGTGGCTGAAGGTGGGTTCAGATGGATCGGGGCCGGGGTTTCGCCAACGCGAATATCGTCGATGTACCAGCCGTCCATGACCACCGAACCGTCGGTAATCAGGCGAAACCGGAGCCGGAAATCGCTGGCGCCGGCGTAGGGAGTCAAGTCGAGTTGCTCGCGGCGCATTTCGGATTGGATGCCGGTATAAGCGGCAAGAGCCGGTTGGTTCCAACTGGTGCCTCCGTCGAGGGAGATCTCGACCCTGGCGAAATCGTAGGAGTGCTCGAGGAAGAAGGTCTGTTGGAAGCTCACCGCAGGTCGAACCGCTCCGCTGAGGTTGAGGCTGGACGCCAAGGTCATTGAGCTGTCGCTGTGGTTGACGTAGTAACTGCCCGGCGTGTCGGTGACCGCATGCGTGGGCGAACTAAAGCGGCTGGTGGTTCGCCCCCATAAACCGTTGGTGGTCCAATTGGACAGCCCGCTTTCAAAACTGTCGTAGAACGGATAAGGGGCTGCGAGCAGGGAGCTGCAAACGGCCGAGCCGGCGAGGAGCCCGAGGCAGCGGGTGAGGCGAAGGGTGATGACGAAAAGAGTATTTCTCGAGTGCATGTGACAAGTGTTGGCGCGCCGTGAACAAGATCAGTGCCAATGAACTTACCGCCGGCATTGAATTCGCGTTCCTTGTGGATAACAAGAGGGCTGGATTAAATGCAACATCTTAATCACAAAAAGGTTGCATTTTGAACGCCTGAGCTCACGGGCACTGCACTTCATCAGTCGATCCAGACAGGGTGGTGGTCGGGTTTAAGCACCTCGGACCAGGGATTTGACATTGACGAACTCGCGGATGCCGAGCAGGCCGAGTTCGCGGCCGTAGCCCGAGTGTTTGATGCCGCCGAAGGGAAGGCGCGGATCAGACCGTACGAAATCATTGATATGACAGCAGCCGGCTTCGAGTTGGCGGGCAATCCGTTCTCCGCGCTGCGGATCCCTGGAAAAGACGGCCGCCCCGAGGCCGAAAGGAGTCTGATTCGCCCATCGCACGGCTTCAGTTTCGTCATGTGCACCGACGATGGCGGCCACCGGACCGAAGGTTTCCTCATCGAAGACCGGCATTCCGGAAGTCACGCCGGTCAGAACGGTGGGCGGATAGAATGCGCCGTCGCCGGCGGGGATCCGGCCGCCGAGCAGGCATTGGGCGCCGGCGGCAATACTCCGCGTGACCTGGTGATGGAGCTGGTCGCGGAGGTCGGCACGGGCGAGCGGGCCGACCGTGGTCTCGGCTTCAAGGGGATCGCCCATGCGCTGATTCAACATGGCAGCGGTGAACAGCTGCTCGAATCGAGGGCGCACGGAATCGAGGACGATGAACCGCTTGGCCGCAATGCAACTTTGCCCGCTGTTGATCAGTCGCGACGCCGCGCAGCACCGCGCCGCTTGTTCGAGGTCGGCGTCGTCAAGGATCACATAAGGATCGCTGCCGCCGAGTTCGAGAACGGTTTTGAGCAGGCGTTGCCCGGCTTCGCGCGCCAGCGCGCGTCCGGCTTCCGGGCTGCCGGTCAGGGAGACCCCGCGCAGGGCGGGGTGATCGAGGACGGAAGCGATTTGGGCGGAGGAGACCAGGAGTGTTTGGAAGATGCCGGGGGGGAGGGCGGCGGCCTGGGCGGTGAAATCGATGGCCATGGCGCAGCCGGTGACGTTCGAGGCATGTTTGAGCACGACCGTGTTACCAGCCATGAGGGCGGGAACGGCACACCGGATCACCTGCCAGAACGGGAAATTCCAGGGCATGACGGCGAGGATCACGCCGAGCGGCTGATAACAGAGCAACGCGCGGGCATCGCCGGCATCGATCGGTTCATCGGCGAGGTAACCGGCTGCGTGGGCGGCAAAGTGCTGGCAGGCGCAGGCGGACTTCTCGACTTCGGCGCGGCCTTGCGCCAGCGGTTTGCCCATCTCTTGCGCCATGAGCACCGCCAGTTCCTGGCGACGTTCCAGCAGGACCCGGCCGAGGTGGCGGATGTGTTCGGCCCGGCGGGCGAAGGAGACCGCGCGCCAATCGAGGAAGGCCGTCGCGGCTGCGTCCAGTTTCCGGGTGATTTCCGCCGCGCTGTCTTCGGGGTAAGACCGGATCGGTTTGTTGGTCGTTGGGTCGATGGAGGTCAGCGGCATGGTGGCATACGCGTATCACAGTTCACCGAAGATTGCACGGGCGGCCCACTTTCGCATTGATCCGGGCGCCGGGGTTGGCCAAGCTGGGTCCGACAATTCCCCGGGACAAACAACCGCGAAACGAACGAACGAACGACGAAAGGACCGATTCATGAGCGCCAAACAAAACCAGTTTCCCAAGCTTCACAACGCGATGTGGCCCGGTCTGGTGGGCAAGGGGAGTCCCGGCGCGGAACCGTGCATCGACCTCGATACCATGCTGGATTTGACCGCCAAGGCCGAGGTCAACGGGACCCGGTTCGACGGGGTCGACATCTTCCTGTTCGATCCGCATGTGAACATCGACTCGAGCGACGACGACCTGAAGCGCCTGGCTGACAAGATCGCGTCCCGGAATCTCGTGGTGGGGTCGGTCGTGGCGCCCATCTGGCCGCCTACGGGCGGCGGTTCGGCCATGGGCGGCGCGGATGAGCAGGCCAAGTTCGTGGGGCAGGTCAAAAAGGGATGTCGGATTGCGGCCAAACTGCGCGAGTTGGGGATTCGCCCGCACGGCGTGGTGCGGATCGACTCGGCCGCCAGTGTGACCGACTGGGACAAGGATCCCAAAGGCAGCACCAAGGCGATCGTCAAGACGTTCAAGGAAGCGGCCAAGGTGGCGAAAGGGCATGGGGAACGCCTGGCCGCCGAAGGTGAGATTTGCTGGGGTGGGATGCACAGTTGGAAATACATGCTGCAGTTGCTCGAGGGGGTGGGACAGCCGAAGTATCTCGGGTTCCAGGCCGACATGGCGCACACGCTCCTTTACGTGCTGGGCGCCAATGCCCCCGAGCATCGCATCGTGCCGAAGTCATTCCACTGGGAACCGGGCGAGTTCCACAATGCGATGAAGAAGCTGACCAAGGCCCTGCGTCCCTGGACGATTGATTTCCACGTGGCGCAGAACGATGCCACCGTCAAAGGATCGGGCTCGCATGACCAGACCGGACGCCATTGCCTGGCAACGGATCCGAACGGCAAGTTGAACATCGCGCGCGATGCCGGTTACTGGATGCGGGATGACGCGGGCAAGGTCACGCGCAAGTTCAAGCACATCTGCTGGGATGGCTGCATGTTCCCGAACGACGTCATGATGAACCAGCAGACCTGGAATGACATTCTGGCGGCCATGATCCAAGTGCGCGAGAACCATGGCTGGCCCGCTTAAGCGCTCTCGTTCGCACTCACATTCACTCCCAACCACAGAACCTTAACATGAAAAAACTCAACGTCGGACTCGTCGGTTGCGGCTTCATGGGCCGCGCGCACTCGAATGCCCACCGCAAGGTCGGCAATTTCTTCGACCTCGAATATCAGCCGGTGCTCAAGGCCATCTGCGATTTCAACGAGGAGCGGGCCAAGAGCCACGCCGCCCGGTGGGGCTTCGAATCGGTCGAAACCGATTGGAAGAAACTGATCGCACGCGATGACATCGACCTGATCGACATCTGCCTGCCCAACAACGCCCACGCCGAAGTTGCCATCGCCGCCGCCAAGGCCGGCAAAATGATCATCTGCGAGAAACCGCTGGCCCGCGACGGCAAGGAAGCCGAAGGCATGGTCAAGGCCATCGAAAAAGCCAAGGTGCCGAATTTCGTCTCGTTCAATTACCGCCGGGTGCCGGCGGTGACGCTCGCGAAACGGCTCATCGAGGAGGGTCGCCTCGGCCGGATCTTCCATTACCGCGCCAAGTTCCTTCAGGATTGGACCATCTCGAAAGACGTGCCTCAAGGGGGCGACGCCCTCTGGCGGTTGGATGTGAAGGCCGCTGGCAGCGGTGTGACGGGAGATCTTCTGGCTCATTGCATCGATACCGCCCTCTGGCTCAACGGCAGCATCGAAAAGGTCAACGCCATGACCGAGACCTTCGTGAAAGAACGCGTCCACCAACTCACCGGCAAGGTGCAGAAAGTCGGCATCGACGATGCCTGCGCGGTGCTGGCCCGGTTTGCGAACGGTTCGCTGGCCACTTTCGAGTCGACCCGCTATGCCCGCGGTCATAAGGCGCTTTACACCTTCGAGATCAACGGGGAGCACGCTTCGATTGCCTGGGATCTCCACGACCTCCACCGGCTCGCCTACTTCGATCACCGCGACGAAGGCAAGCTTCGCGGCTGGCGGTCGATCCACGTCACCGACCACGGTGGCGATCATCCCTACATGGACAAGTGGTGGGTGCCCGGTCTCCAAATCGGTTTCGAACACAGTTTCGTGCATCAGTTGGCCGATTTCCTCGAAGGCCTGGCCTCGGGCAAAGCCGCTCGCCCCACCTTCCGCGATGCCCTCGAAACCCAATACGTCTGCGATGCGATCCTCCACTCCGCCAAGACCGGCAGGTGGGAGAAAGTGAAGACGGTATAGGCCCGGATCCCGAGCGGGGCCGCCTCCGCAACGTCGGCCCGTCCACGTCGCGCGCACCGGCGGCTACCCGTCGGTGCTGCGGTTTTACGGAGGCTGTTTTACAAAGGCTTGCCCTGCGGGCAACTCGGGGGGACACTCGACTCACAAATCGGGTTCCGATGAAAAACCAAATCCACGAAATCGTGCGCCGCTTGCTCGAGTTGCACCGGTTGGAGGAACTGCTGGCAGCCCCTGATCCGGATGAGCGTGCGAACGCGGAAGCGCGGATCCAATCGCTCCGCGCCGACATCCCCAAAGGGGTCCTGATCATTCACAACCAGGCCCGGACGCGAGGAAAACGCAGTGTGGCCGAAGTCCGCCGCGGGGTCTGCTCCGGCTGCCATCTCGCGCTCGGCGTGGGCAACGTGGCCGCTCTGCGGGCTGGCGAGATGCGCCGGTGCGGCAACTGCGGCCGGTACGTTTACGTGGTGGAAGCGGCCGAAGAGGCGCCGCCGCCGGCCAAGCCAAGGAAGAAGCGGGCCGCACGCGCTCCCCGCACTGCTTCGTAGTGCGGTTCGATCCCAAGTGCTCAGGATTGCGCCTGATGATTGCCGACCCTGCGCTCCAGCTCGATCTGGGCTTCGACCCGCCGCCACCGCCAACGCCCCGGCCTTTCGACGGGTTGGGCGATGAATTGGCCCGGTTCGACGCCTTTGGCACCCAAAGCGTGCTGGAAACCAGGCCATTCAGCCTCGCCGATGGCACGCAGGCGGAAACCACCGTCTACACCAACGAATATTGGACCGCCCGACAACGGCAGGCGAACGCGCTGCATGAAATCTCCTACCGCGCCTGTTTCAAGCCGCAATTGCCTCGGTTCTTCATCGAACGCCTGACGCGGCCGGGGCAGGTGGTATACGACCCGTTCCTGGGCCGCGGCACCACGGCCCTGGAAGCGGCGTTGCTCGGACGCGTGCCGTTCGGGTGCGATGTGAATCCGCTCAGCCGGTTCATGACGGCGCCGCGGTTGAATCCGCCCGCGCTGGCTGAAATCGAAGCGCGGCTGGACGAACTCGACTGGACGACTCCCGCCGAGTGCCCCGAGGAGCTGCTGGTCTTTTATCATCCGGATACCCTGCGGGAGATCGTGGCCTTGCGAGCTTATCTGTTGGCCCGGCAGAACTCGGGCCAGTGGGACAAGGTGGACGATTGGATCGCCATGGTCGCCCTCAACCGGTTGACCGGTCATTCGGCCGGCTTTTTCTCCGTCTACACCCTGCCCCCCAACCAGGCGGTTTCCGTCAAGTCACAGCTGCGCATCAATCAACGTCGCAACCAAACGCCGCCGCGACGTCATGTTCGAAAGATCATCCTCCGCAAATCCCGGCTGCTGATGTCCGAGTGTGACGCGGCCACCCTCGCGCGTTTGCGCCAGGCTTCGCGCGCGGCACAATTGCTGACCCAGTCGTCCGCGAGCACCCCGCAGATTGCGACCGGTTCCGTCCAGTTGGTGGTCACCTCTCCGCCTTTCCTCAACGTCGTGGATTACGCCACCGACAACTGGCTCCGGTGCTGGTTCCTTGGCATCGGCGCGGCCGCGGTTCGTCTGACGGTTCCCAAGAAAGTCGAGGATTGGATGGTGGCCATGACCGTCACGTTCCACGAACTCAGCCGGGTCCTCGCCACGGGCGGACACATAGCGTTCGAGGTGGGTGAGGTTCATGGGGGCAAGACCCGGCTCGAGGAGGCGGTGATTCCGTGCGGCCTGGCCGCCGGCCTCGAGTTGGTGCTGATGATGATCAACCAGCAGGAGTTCACCAAGACCGCCAATTGCTGGGGCGTGGACAACAACCGCAAAGGCACCAACACCAATCGCATCGTCGTCTTCCGAAAGTCCTGAGCCGATCATGCCGAAGAAAGCTCCACGGCCGGTGATCCGCTTGCGCGGAGTGCGCCAGAACAACCTGAAGAACTTCGATCTGGATCTGCCGGTGAACCGGCTGATCGTGTTGACCGGCCTGAGCGGCTCCGGCAAGAGTTCGCTGGCCTTCGACACCCTCTTTGCGGAGGGCCAGCGGCGTTACATCGAGACGTTCTCGCCTTATGCCCGTCAGTTTTTCGATCGGATGGACAAACCCCGGGTCGATCTCATCGAGGGCATTCCACCCGCCATCGCCCTGGAACAGCGCAACGCCGTCCGCACCACCCGGTCCACGGTGGGCACCATGACGGAGATCTGCGATTACATGAAGCTGGTCTGGCCGCATCTGGCACAACTCCATTGCCGACGGTGCGGGCGGATTGTGCGCAAAGACTCGCCGCACCACATCTGGCCCGCCCTGCCGCCCGGCGGCGACATCCTGGTCACCTTCGATCTGCCGCTCTCCACGAAACTCAGCCTGGAAGAGACCCTGGGCTTGATTCGTCGCCAGGGCTATCAACGGCTGGTGGCCGGGAGCCAGATCGTGCGACTGGAGGAATTCCCGGCGCAACCAGGGGAGGCCGCACCCGATACCGTGACGGTCGTCCAGGACCGGTTGCGGGTGGATCCGTCGAATCGGAGCCGGTTCGCCGACGCCTGTGAACAGGCCTTCCATTTCGGCAAGGGCCGACTCTCGGTTCATCCGGACCCAACGAATGCCGGGATCCGGCTTCGTTTCTCCCAACATCTGCACTGTGCCGACTGCGACCTGGAATACCGCGAGCCGGTGCCGGTCCTGTTCAGTTTCAATCATCCGCTGGGCGCATGTCCCACCTGCCGTGGCTTCGGACGCATCATCACCATCGACTACGGCCTGGCGCTTCCCGATCACGCCAAAACCCTCGCTCAAGGCGTGGTCAAGCCCTGGCTGACCGGCCAGGGCGCCGAATGTCAGGCCGACCTCCTGCGGTTCGCCAAAAAGCGCGAGGTGCCGGTCAATGTCCCGTTTGCCGAGCTGTCGCCACAGTGGCGGACCTGGGTGATCGAAGGCGATCCGGGTTACGGGCAAGATGAGGCGCACGAGTGGCCACGGGCCTGGTACGGCGTCAAAGGCTACTTCCGCTGGCTCGAATCCAAGGCCTACAAAATGCACGTGCGCGTACTCCTCTCCCGGTACCGCGCCTATTCGGACTGCCCGGACTGCCATGGCCGAAGGCTGCAACCCGACGCGCTGCTCTATCGAACGGTCGATGAACCGTCGCCGGGAGCCGGGCCCGATACCCCGGCGAAAGCGCCGCACCCGGCGGAAACGACGGAACCGGCCGGCATCGATCTGGCCCGGTTCTACGCCATGCCCATCTCCGAAGCGCTCGCCTGGACCACCCGGCAACTCGAGCGCAAACGCGTCGCCCCTCGGGATCCGCTGGGGCTGGCCCTGCGCGAAGTCCAATCGCGGCTGGCCTGTCTCGTCGA
>JAHDYP010000230.1:9118-9560 GCA_023383055.1 Verrucomicrobiota bacterium
GACCCTCGACCGCCCGACGCGCACGCTCTCGGGCGGAGAGACTCAGCGGGTCAACCTGACCTCGTGCCTGGGAACACGGCTGGTCAACACCCTTTATGTGCTCGACGAGCCCAGCGTAGGCCTGCACCCGCGCGATACCGCCCGGTTGATCCGTGTGCTCCTCGATCTCCGCGACCTCGGCAACACGGTGATCGTGGTGGAACATGAGGCGAGCGTCATTCAGGCCGCCGATGAGATTACCGACCTCGGACCGGGCCAGGGCGAGCGCGGCGGCGAGGTGGTCTTTCAGGGTTCCTACGCGGCACTGCTGAAATCGCCAGACTCACTGACCGGTCAATACCTGAGCGGCAGGAAAGGCATTGCCCCTTCCCGTCGGCGCCCGGTGAGCGGCTCGCTGCCCAGCCTCAAAGTCTCGAAGGCCCGACGCTACAACCTCAGGGAT
>JAHDYP010000231.1 GCA_023383055.1 Verrucomicrobiota bacterium
CCAACCGTGGGTGACCGGTGAGATCAGGTCAGGAATCACGCGCACCGAAACTCGATCGCCAACCTCAAGACGTTCCGCCGCACGTTCCACCAATGATAACAGCTCCGGGCTAATCCCGCGGTCCAACCGCCGCGAGTACCAAGCGATGAGCAATTGTCCAAAGGCCGCCCGCAACGCGAACAGCATTCCCACTCCCACCCACACGATCGCCGGCCACCAGACCGGCCCGGCCGCGGCGTGCGCGACCGCTTCAGTCGACACCGCACTGAGTTCCTCAGCCACCGACCCGATCTGGCGCGGTTCGACCAGGGCATTCTCGACCGGCAGATTGTTTCGAATCACCAACTGACGCTCTGAGACCGGCGCGGCCTCCGCGGTCCGGATCAGGCGCTCGACTCCGAGTGCCGATGCAATCAGCCAGCAGCCCGACAGGACAAACACAGCTCGCCAACACCATTGCCGCGCCCGCCCGTGGCGCAACCACCGGGTGATCGCCCATGCCGAGAGGGTCACGACGGTGATCTGCGCGAACAGCAGGCCGACAAACTGTTTCCAAAAATCGAGATCAGGCGGGACGTTCATCGCGCGCGTTTCCTTTCCTCAATCAGACTTTCCAGTTTGGCCAGTTCATCCGGGGTCACCTCGTGCGTGCTCAACAAGTGGCTGACCATCCCCGAGAGGCTCCCCTGGAACAAGCGCTCCAGGAGATGATCGGTCAGCTTGCGGCTTACTTGGGCTTCGCCCACCAGGGGTTGGTAAATGAAGGTGCGTCCCTCGACCCGATGTCGCACCAGGCCGCGGGCCTCCATTTTCCGGAGCATGGTGGCCACGGTGGTATAGGCCAGACGCGAGGCCCGCCCCAATTTCGCCATGACCTCCGCCACCGTGGCTTCGTGGTGCCGCCACAGGATGCGAAGGATCCGCAGCTGCAGATCGCCCAGGCGCAGTCCTTTTCCGGTATTCATGGTTGGCTCGTGGTTGTAATGACCGCAGTAGTATTACCATGGTAATAGTATGTCAAGCGTTCGCTGATGCCAGGGCGCGAATCCCGGGCTGCCGCCAACCGCTGTCGCCGCTTCAGAGACGGTTCCGCGACCGCACCATTTTGTTGCTGTGCTTCCGCAGGGCGCTGTTTAGCCTTGAGCCATGAATTCGTTGAAAGTCCGATGGATTGCCCTGTTGGTCCTGGTCCTGACCCCATGACCACCCGTTGGATTATCACCAGCGACCTGCACCAGCGCATCTCGAAGTGGCGCGAGCTGGTGCGTGTGGTCGAGCGGGACCGGCCCCGGTTTGTGCTGATCGCCGGCGATCTGCTGCCGAAAGAAGGCGGTTTTGAAGGTCAACGCGGGTTCTTCCCCGTCATGGCCGATTACCTGGCCGCGATGCGGGGTTCCTGGGAGACGACCGTGCTGATGTTCTTCGGCAACGACGATTTTCACCCGCTCGAGCCGCTGCTCGACGACCTGGCCGGCCAGGGCCTGTGCGTGAACCTGAACGGCAAGGTGCACCGCGAGGCCGGCTGGGTGTTCGGCGGCATGAGCCACGTCCGGGATTACCCCTTCGGCTACAAGCATTGGTGCGCGCCGGATGGCGATTTCGTCACCTGCCCGGTTCAATTGTGCGGCGAGGGGCTCACGGTGGACGACCGCGGACACCGGATTGAACTGGCCAACCTCCGTGAGTATCTCCTGGCCAAGCCCAGTCTCGCCGACCGGCTCGAGACCTTGCGCGCGCAACTTGCGCCCGATGAAATCCCGCGCAGCGTCTGGCTGGTCCACAACCCGCCCGCCAACCTCGGCATGGACATTTGTCGCGGCGCCCGCGAGGTGGGGTCGCCGAACATTTTGCGATTCATCCAGGATACGCAGCCGCTGTTCGGTTGCAGTGGCCACATCCATGAGTCTCCGTATCAGGCCGGTGGCAGATGGGGAGCTCGAGTGGGACGAACGCTTTGGCTTCAGCCGGGACAGGAAGGCTCGGAGCTGCACCACGTGACCCTGGAGATCGCCGACGGCCTGGAGATCAGGAATGCCCGACACAGCATTTTCGGTCTGCTCCCGGAGTAAGCCAGCCGTGGCGGGCTTCAGTCGGCCTGGGCGGCGCGTTTGCCGAGCTCGCGCAGGGCGGGGGGCAGCCAGGCGCGAAGCATCGGCCCGGTCATGACCGTGGTGAGCAGGGCCATGATGACGAACATGGTGAAGAGTTCGCGGGTGAGGAGGCCGAGTTCGAGGCTGATATTGATGGCGACCAGGCCCATCAGCGCCCGGGTGTTCATCAAGGCCGCGATGCTGATCGCCTCGCGGTTGGTCTGACCGGTGAGCCGGGCGCCGAGGTAACAACCGCCGAGTTTGCCCGCCACCGCCGCGAACAGGACGACCCCGCAACCAATCCAGGCAGTCCAAGTGGCCAGCGAGCCGACTTCGGTGCGGAGCCCGGTGTTGGTGAAGAAGATCGGGACCAGGGCTACCAGCACAAACTGGGAGAAGCGGGCGCGCCAGGCCCGCACCAGCGTCACCTCGCGGTGCAACGAGACCCCGAACAGAAAAGCGCCGAACAGGGTGAAGATCCCGAGCTCGTGCGTGATCAGGCAGCAGGCGAAGAGCATGATGAGGAGCAACGCGAGGAAGCTCGAGCTCAGTTCCGGGATTTCCTGACCGGCGGTCTGGCGTTGCCAGAGCCGAATGAGCCAGGGCCCGACCACCCGCTGCAGTCCCGCAAAGAAGATCAGGATGCCCCCCACCTGCATCAACAGGGCGGAGGCGTGGAAGCCGGATTGGACCAGGGCCGTCCCCACCGCCAGCAGAATCCAGCCAATCACGTCGTCAATCGCCGCGGAACTGACCGCCATCGCACCCAAGGGGGTCCGCTCGAGACCCATCTCGATCAGGATCCGACCCATGATCGGCAGCGCGGATATCGAAAGCGCGATGCAAACGAAGATTTGAAATCCCAGCATCGGCACCTCCGGGGCGAACTCCCGATGCAACCACGGCCCGGCCAGCAACCCGCAGGCGAACGGGGCCGCGATGCCAAACGCCGACACGGCCACCACCGTGCGCGAACGGGTGCGCAAATGCCCGAAATCGAATTCCATCCCCACTTGGAACAGGAGAAAGATGAGCCCGATCTTGGCCAGCATCTGGAGGGAATCCTTGGTCTCGACCGGGAACAACCAGGCCATGGCTTCCGGCCAGATCGCTCCCAGCACGGACGGTCCCAGGACGATGCCTCCGAGGATCTCACCCACCGCCAGGGGTTGACCCACCCGCCGTCCCAGCCGGCCGAACACCCACGCCACCACAATGATCACTCCCCACTGCAGCAGCACCCACTTCAGTTGATGTTCGATCGCAGTGGGATTCATACCCTGGCCCGGACTTTTCCCAGCATGATGACCTGGATTCAGCGGTTTCTTGAATTGGATCCGGCCGGACTCGAAATACCGGGCTTCACTCGAGGACCCGGATGCGCGCGTTACGAATCGCCACGTGCGAGCCGTCGCGGCTCAACTCCTGGAACCCAATGTGACCCCGCCGGGGCCGGTCCTTAAGCGGTGGCGCATCGGTGCCGTCGTGGCGTTTCACCGACGCGGTTTGATCGTCCAGGTTTACGTCCAGGATCGGTTCCCCGTTCAGTTCGACGTTCACGCGCGGACCGCGGCATTCGATCCGGTATCGGTTCCATTCCGTCGGTCGGTAGGCCTGTTTCAGCGGCGCCACCGCCCGGTAAAGCCCGCCCGTCAATTCGGAGTCCTTCGCCTCCGGGTTGTAGCGGAAGTCGGCCATCTGCAGTTCGAGGCCGTCGAACGCCGGATCGCCTTGGAGCGGCGCGCGCAGGGCACAGCCGCTGTTGCCGCGCTCACCGAGTTTGAACTCGAACTCGAGGATGAAATCGCCATACTCACGCTCGCTCAACAGCCAGGAGCCGCGCGGTTCGCCCCCGGTCAACACCCCGTCCTGGACCTTCCATACCGGGCCGCCTTCCGCCGGATTCCGCACGTCGTTCCACGCCCGGACCACCCAGCCTTCGGGCACGCCTTCTTCGGGAAAGAGCGCAACCCAGTCCGAGCCCGGCCGGGAATGCGCGCAGCCGGCCAGCAGCAGTCCCAACCCGAGCACCAGGAACCCATCGTGCGTTTTCATGATCGTGGAATGTGCGCCCATCGCCCCGTCCAGGGCAAGCGCGAAGGGGAAAGGGAGAAGGGCGATTTGTGGGGAAATCCTCCGCCGACTCAGCCCATCGGGGATTGGACGGATTGTGCATTCGACGTTCGGCGTTGGACGCTGGACGTTGGACGTTGGACGTTCGCGCTGTTTACGTCATCCGCATGTTGGCGCGCCGGGGTGTCCACGGTTGTCATACCCCCTCCCGCATCCTCGGTGTCTGACGATGAGAATTGCCTCGCCGTTCCGCCGCTTCCCACGCTTTAATCCCCCATCCCAAAGAGGCATTCGCGAGGCAACCATGGCTTTAGTCGGACCACACCAAGATCACCGCCCGGTAACCCTCCGGGACGAGGCGAAAAAAAGTGTGACTTGGACAGCCTATGTCCCACCCCCATCGGTAGACTCGGAGCCCGTTGCATGAACTTCGACGATTTCTTTCAAGCCGCCACCGGCCACAGACCTTACGATTGCCAGCGCCGCCTGGCTTGCGGTGCACAACAAGATCGCCCTGAGGCCGACTGGCTCAGCCAGCCGGATCCCGACGGTTGCCGATCCCGGCGCATCCACATTCTCACCGGTCTCGGCAGAACCGCCGCCAGCCTTGCCGAGGTTATCGGCCAAAGCATCGCCTGTCATTCAGCTACCGCCGCCTGACCATGCCTACGTCCGCCCCTGAACTCACTCAACCCAGCGAGCTCCGGCTTTTCACCGCGCGTGGCCAGACTGTTGTGCTCGACGGCGACCTGGCCCGGCTCTACGGGGTCAGCACCAAAGTGTTCAATCAGGCCATCCGACGGAATAAAACGCGATTTCCAAGTGATTTCCTGTTCCGTCTCACCCCGGAGGAATGGGCGGCTTTAAGGTCACAAATTGTGACCTTAAAGCCCGCAGGTCGCGGTGAACATCGCAAGTATCGTCCGCTAGCGTTTACCGAACACGGCGCCATCATGGCTGCCACCGTCCTCAACAGCCCGCGCGCCGTGGCCATGAGCGTGTACGTGGTGCGCGCCTTTGTGCGGCTGCGCGAGGAACTCCTCGGCCGGGCCAATCTCGAGCGCCGCCTGGCCGAAATCGAGCGCACCCTCGTCGGCCACGACGCCGCCCTGCGCGACCTGTATCAAAAGCTCAAGCCGCTCCTCCTACCGGCACCCGCGAAAACAAGGCGCGAAATCGGTTTTCACGCGAAGGACCAGTTGACAACCGCCGAAGCAAAACTGGCGGGCGAAGTTGCCGCGGAGGGCCTGAGCATTCAGGACAAGTTCCGTCCGGAACCGCTGTACAAGCAAACCGGCAAGGGCCATTACTCCAGCGACACGGTTGAGGAAATCCGCCGCGCCCGAACACCCAAACCCCAGGGAGGCCAATCGTGAAGCGCGCCTGGTTCGAGGCCTTTACATGGACGGTGATTGTTGAGACCAACCGCCAACTCTGCCTGCCCAAAGGCGCGCTCCACAAAGCCACGAGCGACGGATACGAACCGACGCGCCAGCTTTGGGAATCCCGGCATCACACGGACATGACCTTGGCCGAAGCTACCGACCTCTGCCGCCGCTGCCACCAACTCACACCCTTCTGCAATTTCAACGGCAACACCTTTGTCGCCGTCATCCGCCGTGTCATCACCAGCCTGAATTCTCACCCGACCAAGCCGCCGCTTTGCGCAGCCTCGCTGGTCACATCGTCGCTGGCACCGCCACGCCGATGCAATGGAGGCGTTGTTCGCCGCGGATGAAGATCTGTTCCTGGCTGAGCGCCGGGGAGGCGAAGGTGCCTTCGCCGAGTTCGTTCCGTGCCACGACCTGATAAGTTGGCCCGGGGCGCACCACGGTGGTGATGCCGTCGTCGCTCAGGAAATAGACCAGGCCGTTCGCCGTTACCAGCGAGGCATGGTGCGAGCCGACCTTCTCCTGCCATTGAAGTTCACCCGTTCGGGCGTCGAAACAGCAGGCAAAACCGGGATCGGACACGACGAGGAAGTACCCGGCCACCGCGATGGGCGAGGGGACGTAGCTCACATAGGAGGCGCGATTGTGGCGCCAGGCGATGTGGCTTTTGGTGACATTGCCCGCGCCGTCCGGGCGAATCGCCAACAGATGATGATCCGGATACCCGCCGGTCATGAAGAAGAGGTCCGCCTCCCGGCTGTAGACCATCGAGGCCACGAACTGCTCCGTGGGGCCATCGATGATCCACCGCAGTCGGCCGTTGTTCGGATCGTAGCTCGTCACGCACAGGGTGCCGCTCAACACCATCTGGGTGCGCCCGCCCGCCTCGAAGAAGGTTGGCGGGCAGTAACTGCGGGTTTTGTTCGGACGATCGATCCGCCACAATTCGCTCCCCGTCTGGCGCGAGAGGGCGACGATGTAACCGTCTCCGTCGTGGTCGCAGTTCACGATCACCTTGTCGTCAAACAACACCGGTGAACTGCAGAACCCGTGCATGCTCTGGAAGAGCCCGGGGCGGGATGTCCAGCGTTGATTCCCGTCGAAATCGTGGGCGGCCACGATCACCTCCCGCACATCCAGAAACGCGGTGAAGACCCGTTCGCCATCCGTAGCGGGCGTGCTCGAGGCATGGCTGTTCAAGGCGTGTTTCCGCTCGAAGGGCGAATGGAGCACCGTCCGGCGCCACAGCTGCCGTCCGGTGCGCCGATCGAAAGCGAGCAACACCCGATCCTCCGTTTCCGGAATCGCGCTCACCGTGAACACCCGGTCGCCCCAGACGATCGGGGAGGCGTGACCCGTTCCCGGCACTTCGACGGTCCACGCCACGTTGCTGGTGGCCGTCCAGTGCACGGGGAGGTGGGTCTCAAGGCTGGTGCCGTCGCCCCGCGGCCCGCGCCATTGCGGCCAGTTCTCCGCCCGTCCCGACAAGCCGATCGCCGCGGGTTGGATCAGGGCGACCCAGTGGTTCTGGGCGGGGGCGGTGATCGATCGCCAATCGTCGCCCGTGACGGAATCGCGTCCGGCCCAATCTCCGTGGGCGAGGTCGAGCCAGCGGACGGTGAACGTCCCGCGATGTGACCGGAGATCGAGCTCGACCGAACCGCCATTGGGGAAATAGAGGAGATACGCCTTGCCGGGATTCGCGGTCAGGTAAGCTTCGTTCGGTTCCCGTTCCCGCAGGAGGTTTTGCGCGGGATTGAGCTCCCAGAAAGCGGTTTCCGAGGCGAGTTTCCGGGCGGCGCGGATGGAGGCCTCGGCCTTGGCGGAGAAGCCGAGGCCGGAATCGGGTCGATGGAAGCGGACGCCGGCTGCGCCGCCGATGAGATGGCGCCACCAGCGTTCGAGGCCGTCGCGGTCATTGCCGAAGCGGCCGGAATCGGCGCCGTAGGTTTTGACGGTATTGATTGGGCGGGGTTGGCTGGCGAGGCGGGAGCGGACCCATTGGAAGTTGTCCCAGTGGGTTTGACCTTTCTGGTGGTTGTTTTGGGAGACATCGGCGAAGGCGAACCGTTCGGGGTGATCGAACGTGCGGCGGTGGCGTTCGGCTTTGAGATCCCAGTCATCCCACATCTGGGTGACGAAGACATCGACTCCGGCGGCTTCGGCGTGTTGCCGGATGAACCCGGCCCAATAGACGGCCCAGGCTTCTTCGCCGGAGGTTTCGTTGTCGATGCAATACAGGACATGCGGGTAGGGGAGCGAATGCCGGAGCATTTCGGCGACGAACCGTTGTTGGTATTTGAGGAGGAGTTGGTTATTGCGTTGGGCCGGGGTGGTGAAGAAGAACGGCTGTTTGTTGGCGCCGGGGTGATCGGGATAATCCTCGGCCAGACCCGACTCGGCGAAGGTGTAATTGAGGTTGTTCTTTGGGTTGTAAGGGTGGGCTATCCAGTTGTCGCGCGAGTGATCGAATCGATCCCAGACCTCGATCTGGACGATGATGTTCCGTTCGTGCGTCCATTTCAGAAGGTTCGCGAACCGCTGCCAGTAAGCGTCGTTCCACTGGTTGAGGTCGTATTTGCCGCTCTCGAGTCGTTTGAACGGATAGACTTCGAACCCGAAATCGGGACGGTCGCTCATGGTGTTTCGGATGTAGTTGGCGCCGGCCGCCTGCAGGGCGTCGAGGTGGTCCTTGAGATCGGGGATTTGAAAGAGGTTATCGTCCTTGCTGCCACCGAGGAGGAGCACCGGCGTTCCGCGGTACTGCCAATACCAGGGGTTCGCCGGGTATGGCCGGATCCGGTCCGGGTTTGGGGTGAGAGTTGAGGGTTGGGTCCAAGCCGTACCGGGCAGGGTTAACATGATCGCCATCAGCAGGCTGCGTCCGATTCCGGAGCTGCCGGCATGCGGCTGCAATCGAGAGATCGAAGGCCCCTGGTGGTTTCGGTTGGATCGCGTGGTCATGGGCCATTAAGTAACCGCTTTGTCGTGATCTGTCGACCCGTTCCCGGGCCGGAGATGTCGCGGGCGGCTTCCGGGGCGCGGTTTTGGAGATTCGGGGCCCGCATTTCGCCTTTGACTGGCGGAGGGATTTGGTTATGTTTGCCGGCCTTATTTGGCGCTGGAGATTATGGCTAAGCTGACGATCAACGACCTGAGCGTGCGGGGCAAGCGGGTGTTCGTGCGCGTGGATTACAACGTCCCGATGGAAGAAAAGGACGGGCAGATGGTGATCAACGATGCCACGCGAATCCAGGCCACCCTGCCCACGCTCGATCGGTTGATTCAGGGTGGAGCCCGGATCATCCTCGCCGCGCATTTGGGCCGGCCGAAAGGCAAGCCCGAGCCTTCGATGTCGTTGCGGCCGGTGGCGGCCAAGCTGGCCGATTTGCTGGGGCGGCCGGTGGCGTTTGTGGACGATTGCCAGGGGGAAAAGGCCAGGAACACGGTGGCCGCGTTGAAGGACGGCGATCTGCTGTTGCTCGAGAACGTTCGGTACTACAAGGACGAGGAGGCCAACGATCCGGTGTTCGCGGGGAACCTGGCGGATCTGGCGGAGATTTAC
>JAHDYP010000232.1:0-3479 GCA_023383055.1 Verrucomicrobiota bacterium
ACAACGTCGAGACCAAACCCTACGGCGGCTATCCCCATCATTGGGACGTCAAACTGCTGGATCTGCTCGGCCAGGCCAACCCTGGCGGCCAGACCTGGAACGGCCAGGCGCGTGATCTCACCGCTCCCTATGGTCAGTTCAAGGGCAAGACCATCTTCGAGGTCGCCCAGACCAACGTCAGCCCGGAAGGCGCCCAACGGGCCCTCGGTTATCTGCCCACCGACGAGGAATGGGCGGCGCCCAATCGATTCGAGGACAATCCCTCGGCTTCGGAGCAGGGGCGCAAAGGCCAACTGGCGTTCAGCGGCGGCGTGCTCGGGCCTCAACACAAGACCTGGTTCTTTTACCTGGCCCGCCTCTGCAACCATTGCAGTTATCCCGCCTGCCTCGCGGCCTGCCCCCGCAACGCCATCTACAAGCGGCCGGAGGACGGCATCGTGCTGGTGGACCAGGAACGGTGTCGCGGCTACCGGAAATGCATGGAAGCCTGCCCCTACAAGAAGACCCATTACCGGGGCACGACCCGCACCACGGAGAAATGCATCGGTTGCTTTCCCCGGGTTGAAGGCCGCGACCCGCAGGGCGGCGGGGTGCCGATGCAGACGCGTTGCATGGCGGCGTGCGTGGGTCACATCCGGCTGCACGGCCTGGTGCAGATGAACGCGGATGGCACCTGGAAGGAAGACCGTCAGCATCCGCTCTATTACCTGGTGCATGTGGCCAAGGTCGCGCTGCCGCTGTACCCGCAGTTCGGCACCGAACCGAACGGCTACTACATTCCTCCGCGCTGGGTGCCCCTCGAGTATCTGCGGCAAATGTTTGGTCCGGGGGCAGACGCGGCCGTCGAGCGTTACGCGCATCCCGATCGCGAGTTGCTGGCGGTGTTGCAGCTGTTTGGCAAAGACGCCCGCATGTGCTTCCGCTACGAGATCAAGCAAGGTCCGAAAATCTTTGAGACCGTCATTCGTGGGAAGAAGTTCGAGATGTTTGACGATACCATCATCGGTTACGCCAAGGATGGGACTCGGATCGTCGAGACCAAGATCGAGGAACCGGTCCACCTCCGCGACGCCCACCGCCCCAACTCGATCTAATACCATGTCCACCCCCACCCAGGCACCGGTCTCCGTGGAACCCGCCCCTCGTCAACGCCGGAGCGTGTTTGGCAATTATTCCTCGGACAACCCGCGCGTCGAACCGACGCCTGACCACGAGCCTTCGGCCGTAGCGTTGGCGGCGGACGAGATGCCGGGCGGCACGGAACTCGCCCTGACCCGATCGTTCGTGCATCAGTTCCTGGCGCGCGCTTTCGATTATCCCGACGCGAACACCTGGGCGTGGTTGAGTTCGGACAGCACCCAGGAAGGGTTGGCCGCCGCCGTGGACGCGCTCGAGCCCCCGTCGACGGGCGCCCTTCACACCGCGCTGTCTGCACTGTTGAACGCCGGCCTGGCCACCGCTTTCGACGCGGTCCACGACGACTACATCCTCGCCATCGGGCACGCGGCCCGCGGTTCGTGTCCCATCAACGAGATCGAGTATGGGGACATCAAAGCCGACCCGCTGTTCCAACCGCATCGCCTCGCAGATCTGGGCGCCTTTTATCGCGCCTTCGGAATGGAACCCGGCACGGAGTCTGGCGAACGTCTGGATCATCTCTCCGTGGAATTCGAGTTCATGAGCGTGCTCACGGCCCAGGAGGCCGGGTTCCTCGGCGCGGCGGCCGATCGCGAGGCGTTGGCAGTCTGCCGCGACGCGCAACGGAAGTTCTTGCGGGAACATTTGGGTCGTTGGACTCCCGCGTTCACCCGGCGTTTGCGTCGCGCGGTGGGGGACAGGACGCTTGGGCTATTGGCGGACCTGGCGCTGGCTTTCATCGAAGGCGAGTGTGCCCGGCTTCATGTTCCGCTCGGCAGCGCGGAATTGGTATTACGTCCCGCCGACGAGGCGGCCTCGCTCTGCGACGGGTGCGGCCTGCCCCATACGCTGCCTGGGGCGACTGGAGCCGCCACCCCATGACCCTCCTGTTTGACGATGATCTGATCGAGGGAGTGGTTCAGCTCGGTGTCATCGGGCGATGGCCCGCCATTCCAGCCCTGCAAATCCGCCGGTTCCACGCCGAACGCGAGCGCTGTTATGGAATCCTCGATCCCGACGATCGCGCCACCGCCTTTGCTCGCCTCCAGTTGAGCTGGTTTCAGGAATGGGGGTTCGGGGAACGCCTGGGCGAGATCGCCGCGCATTTCGCCATACTATCGGACGCGCTCGCAGCGCTGGTCTTTCGCAAGGCCCGGGGTCGGAACGACGAAGCCGCCGAACTCTATCGCGATCCGGAAGGTCAGTGGCGCGGGATCGTGGCGCTGCGACCCGAGCGGTTTGCCGACGACTCCGCCCTGAAGCGCTTTCTGCATCACGAACTGGCGCACTTGGCGGACATGGTCAACCCGGAATTCGGGTATTCGCCCGAACTGGGGCAAACCGGCCAGACCCCTTCCCAGCTTCGGCTCACCCGCGAACGTTACCGCCTGCTCTGGGCGGTTAGCATTGACGGACGCCTCATCCAACGCGGCCTGGAAACCACCACCGATCAGGTCCAACGACGGCAGGAGTTCAACCGCGGCTTCGCGTTCCTGCCGGCCGAACGCCGGGAAGAGTTGTTCGAGGCGCTCTGGAGCGGACGGCTCGCTCAACACCTGCCGCTCCTGGAATTGGCCGCCGATCCGCGCGGCCTGCAGGGACGTCATGCGCCCGTTCCCGGCGCCGCCTGTCCCCTCTGCGGCTTCGCCACCTTTCAATGGACGGAAATAGATCGATTGCGAACTGCTGCTCGCGAGCGGATGCATGCCGATTTTCCCGGCTGGTCCGACGGAGAATCCGTTTGCGCCCGGTGCGCCGAGATGTACGACGCGATCACTGGCCTCGAATACCCCAGCACAGTCGTGCTTTGACATGAACTCGTTCGGCCGGCAAATCGATTATCTCCGCATCTCGGTCACCGACCGCTGCAACGAGCGCTGCCTCTACTGCCGGCCGCACCAATATGCGGGCTGGAACGGAAGGGCTGAGGACCTGACCGATGCCGACCTCTTGCGCGTTGGACGCGTCGCGGCGGATTTGGGCTTTCGAAAATTCCGGCTGACCGGTGGGGAACCCTTGCTTCGGCCCAATCTGACCGCG
The DNA here is from genome assembly GCA_023383055.1 of Verrucomicrobiota bacterium. Classification (GTDB taxonomy): domain Bacteria; phylum Verrucomicrobiota; class Verrucomicrobiia; order Limisphaerales; family JAHDYP01; genus JAHDYP01. Next base: position 3,178 of record JAHDYP010000232.1, read on the forward strand.
GTGGTACGGGAGTTAACGCAATTGCCGGGGGTGGAATGCCTGGGGATCTCGACCAACGGCCTGAAACTTGGCAGCCTGGCGGCCCCTTTGCGCACCGCGGGCGCGCGCACGGTCAATATTAGTCTCGATGCCCTGAACCCGTCCGTTTACCGCAAAATTACCGGGGGACCGGTGGAACCCGTGCTCGAAGGGATCCGGGCTGCGCTCGAGGCCCGGTTCGAGTTTGTAAAAGTGAACACCGTCCTGATGCGCGGGGTGAACGAGGACGAGATCTGGCCACTCATCCGTTTCAGTTCCGAACT
>JAHDYP010000232.1:3489-9042 GCA_023383055.1 Verrucomicrobiota bacterium
GTGCCGCTGCGCCTCATTGAGCTGATGCCGTTAACGTCGCGGGACGTGCTGACCCAGGCCAACTTCCTTTCGATTGGCGAGGTGATCCGGTGGTTGCGACAGCGCGAGGATTTGGTGCCGGAACCCAATCTGCGGTTGGGCCATGGCCCGGCGAAGTATTACCGCCTGGCCAAATCGGGTGCGGTGGTTGGTTTCATCGGCGCGATGACCAACCAGCATTTTTGTGATAGCTGCAACAAAATGCGGCTCACGGCCGATGGCCGGCTGCGACCCTGCCTCGGTCATCACGAGGAAGTGAGCTTGCGTCAGGCGTTAGCCGAGCCAGGTGACGAACGGTTGCGTCAGCTCTTCCAGCAAGCCATTGCCAATAAACCCTGGGAACATTCATTCCGGGATCAGTATCTACCGTGTCGACCCATGACCGCCATCGGTGGGTGATCGGTTCAACTCCCGATTTACCGAAGCTTAGCGCCATCATCCTGGCCGCTGGCGAATCCCGGCGGATGGGGCGGGATAAGGCGTGGCTCGAATGGGAGGGACGCCCGTTGATCGGCTGGGCGGTGGAAAGAGTGCGACGCATCGGGATCGAGGAAGTCTTTATTTCGGGCCGGCCCGATGGCGACTATTCCCGGCTGCGCTGTCCGGTGTTGTTCGATCTCGAGCCCGGCCTCGGACCAGTGGGCGGTATCGAACGCGGACTCCATCACTGCACCTCGCCATTACTGCTGGTGCTGGCCGTGGATCTCCCGCGGATCACGGTCGAATGCCTCGGCCGACTGGTGGCCCGCTGCGACCGTCTGACCGGGGTGGTGCCCCAGCGCGATGGACGGTGGGAGCCCCTGGCCGCCATCTATCCCAAGCGCTGTCACCCGTTCGCCTTTGGCCTGTTCACGCATGGCGTCCGGGCGGCTCGCGATTTTGTCGCTGAGTGTCTGCAGGAGCGCGCCGTGAAACGCTGGAACGTGCCGGCCTCCCAAGCCTCCTGTTTTGCCAACTGGAATCGCCCCGCCGACATGCCGCAGGACTATGCCACGGCCCATTCGGACACCGAGGGGGCGTGCTAATCGTTGAAGCCCGAGCCGGTGCGGCGAGTTTCTGTTCTGAACAAAATCCCGCTTGAGGTTACTGATCTTGCGCACCCTCGGCCCGGCGATTCACAATCATGTGGAATCCGGCTGGCAGTCGAATTGTATTGCCGCTCCGGATACCGCCCGGCGCCGTTGGAACAAAGACGGCGAACATCATACCGAGACGTGAGCAAGGCCGTGATCCTTCAGGCGCGCGGAACGTAGTCAGTGCGAAGAACTCAATCACCACTCAAACTGCCCCGTCTGTTCTCACGCAGGCGCGGTTTCCGATGAAGGATGCGTTCAAGGCCGCGATCAAGGCAACAGAATTGTCGGGTGGGAGTGCTCTCGAAAATGTCCAATCTTCAGTCGCGGGCCGCCTAGCCCCGGAAACGTTCCAATACGGAGAGGGCACGCGGGGTCACCGTTAACGGAGTTGCGGACGCTTTGGCGGGCAAGCGAAACCAAGGGCAGTATTTAACAGGAACAGGCCGACAGCCACGCCGTTGCCAACGGCACCCCAGGAGCGGCCGGTTGGCCAATTAGCGAGGTCGCTCAGCAGTCTTAGCAGCAGAGAGCCGTGCAGCACCACAAGCGGCAGATACGAAGTCCAACGAAAGTGTACCGGCAGCCCCAGGACGGCTGGGAAGATCACCGGGGCGTGTCCAAAGATCATCGAGAATACAAAACCAACGAAGAACGCGTGCAAGGCGGCGTCATAAACGGTCCCGCTGGACTGCGGCCACCTCACGCCTATGAGCAATGCCGTCGCCGTGAGCCACACGTACCCACTCAGCAAGCAGATCGCCATGAAACGGGGGAGGCCCGGGTGCCGGATGGTGCGCCACGCGAAATCGAAACGCATCAGCCACGCGGCCAAGCCCAACAAGGCCGTGCCAGTGAGCAAGCCGCCACCGCGTGGTGCCGTCCAACCGGTGGCCAAACCGGCAGCCAACACGCACAGCGCCGTCAACAACCATGGGCGTGTCCAGGGCGATGGCCTTTGAAAGCGGGTTAATTCAATGCGTTCACCGACGATGGTCAACAGCAGGAAGGTCAGCCACCACAGCACCACCTGGGGGATTTCCTGGCCACGAGCCCAGAACAGGTTGCCGCTCACCCAAGCCACAGCGCCGAGGCCCATCACGACGTTCGAGAGCGCCGGTTGAATGAACAGGATACGCAAGGAGACGACGACGAACAGCATGCTGCCGAAGGTGAATGTCCAACGCGGCCACGGATCAAGCACGCCGCCGGCGATAGCGACGGCGCTCACACCGGTGAGGATCGGCACGAGATAGGTCCAGAGCGCTCTGAGGCCGACCGCGCGCTCGAGACTGATCAATGTGCCCAGAAAGCCGCAGACCATCAGCGGTCCGTGGGAACTGATCCAGTTCGCGTGTTCGACCGGCAGCGGCAACGGCAGTGGCAGGCGCAACAATCCACCCCAGATCCCCGTGATCAGACTGCTCATTCCCAGCAGGAGCAGTCCAGCTCGTCCGAGTCGCTGCCGGTTTTGAATCGTGGTGATCGACTGAAGCAATGGGGTCCGATCCTCGCGTTAGACTGGCGGTCACTCCGCGGCGTTTGAGGGCTGGGGGCCAGAGGCCCCTCCCTTTGCAGGGCGTGGATAGCTGCGATCGGCGGTCATTTGAAGCTCCACCGCTGGATAGACAATCTCGTGCTCCCAGTGGTTGTGCGAACCGAGCAACGCTTCCAGAGCAGTCTCTTCAGATTCCGTGGCTGGGTCGCCCTTCGTCAGTTTTGTATCAATGGCGGTTAGCAGACTGCGAATTTGATCGTGCTCGGTCCGGAAGCGGGCGGTGATGGTGCCGGCGAGAGCACCAAGTTTTCTATCGAACGCAGGAAGTAACGTCTCATCCTCCCACTCGATGCGGCAAGTGAGCGCCGCCTTGAAATCGGCAAATGCAACCCTGGCTTCGCTTAAGCTTGTCTTTTTCAACGTCTGGAAACGGTGAAAATCCATGCCTATTGTCTCTAGAACCGGCCCAAAGAGGTTTTCTCCTTCCACAGCGGGACTTGGGTATAAATCGCTATGCGAAAGCGGCGCCCCTTCACAATTATTCATACCGTATCCTCTCAGATGCCGTCGCCGAAGTCCTTGACTCAAATCAAGGTCGAGGAATCAGTTCGCATTGGTTTGATGAATGACATTGCATCGCCCGCCACTCTGAGCACGATGTCGTAATCTGGTTCCCTCAATGCCCTCAAGTTGATTGGCAAACGGCCGGAGGATCTGCGGTTGGTTGTGTCGGGGGGGGCTGCTGGGACAGCCTGCACTCGGTTGCTTCAAGCGCTGGGCGTGCGTGACATCATTGGATGTCGTCGAGAATCCGTTTGAGCACACACGCAGCCTCCACCGGATTGAAGTCCTCGTGTTTGCGCTTCTTCACGTTCAGCTCGCTGAGGTCATAATGCTTTTCGGGACGCAGACCGTGGCGCTGGAGAGACTTTGCCGCGCAGTGCAGCGGACAGCCGTCCAGCGCGATGATGAACCGGCCTGACTTGGCGGTGCGAAGCAGAGGCCTCACGTCGCCGCCCACGCCAGCGATGCAGGACATTTCCGCGACCTTGAGCCGGTCGAGCTTAATGGCAAGATGATTGGCCATTTGCGCCGCACTCGACGCGCCGGAACAGGCATAGACCAAAGGGAGTTTTGACATCATTTCATTCGCAATTTCGAATCAAGTGAAAAACTTCATCTGACGCCGTTAAGTGTTTTCTCCGATTCGTCCCGCTCACCGATGTCCACTGTGCCAGACTCTTAGCCCACGCGCAGTTGCCGGCATCCGCGTACGCGACCGGGCCACGCGCGGCCACCAATAACCCATTTGCCGCGCGTTCGATCCCCGTCCATCGCCATCCATTCCATGCGCATCGCCTGCTGCGGACACACCCGAACACACTCGGCGTCGCTCTGACAACTGTCGGGCCAGGCCACCAAGGCCACGCCATTCCGGAGGGTTAGAGTACCCGAGTCGCAGACTTCGACACATCGGTTGCAGCCGTTGCAGAGCGCGGCATTCACCGTTGGAGTCCATTTCATTATTTGAGTTCTCATGATTATTCGGTGAACCGCTGATGCTCGGACTGGCATTCGTGCTTTCCCGACAATGGACACGTCGCAGGCGGTCCCTACATGGTTTAATCTGTGGCTTCTCCGTTGGCATTACATTGATCCAGATCAAATATTGTTAAGTCTAATATACTTTCATATTGACCGGTGGTTGTGCCTCGTCCAGTGATTGGACAAATCCCGCGGGGGGGCGCAACGGGCCGAGGGCGTTTTGGTCATTCGGAACGAATCCGAGACCGGCTGCCATGGCGCCTTGGCGTCTGGTCAGCTTTGACTTAAGTCAGTGTTTAGCGTGAAAATTAGCCGTGACTACGCAGGTCGCCCCGGAAACAGTGTTCAACACGCTCCGTCTGGCCAGTTACAGCCTTCAGCATGGCGACCAGGTGAGGATCTTCCATTCCGGTCGTGGAGTTGAAATTGACAGGATCGCTGACGCGAATCTCGACGTGAAGCAGCCGGCGCGTGAAGTTCTCGATGCGGGCGGGGAGTTCTTAGCCTGCGGAGCGTGCTTGAAGCTCCGCGAATCCGAGGGTTCGACAATTTGTCCCCTCTCCACGTTGAAGGACCATTAAGAGGTGATCCGCGACTCGAACAAGGTCATTACGGTGTGAACACGCTTCGGCTATGAGGCTGCGCGAGAGCGGAATGCCCGAAGAGACGTACTGGGAGACGCTCTTCGACGTGCCTCTGATCCTGGACCGACTCGGCGTGGATGCCCGCGTGCGGGATGTCATCGAACTCGGCTGCGGCTACGGGACATTCACGATCCCGGTGGCCAAGCGCATTCCAGGGGCCTTGACGGCACTCGACATCGACGGGGCCATGATCGAGCGAACCAAAGAGCGCGCTGCGGCAGCTGGGGCCTTCAATGTGGTTTATGAACTGCGCGATGTTTTTGTAGATGGTTTCGGAGGTGAACCTGGGAGCAAGGACGCGTGTTTGCTGTTCAACATCCTGCACTGCGAAGAGCCAATCCGATTGTTGCAGGAGGCGGCGAGGGTTGTGAAGCCGGGTGGCGTGGTGCTGGTTATCCACTGGCGCTATGACCCTTCAACGCCCCGTGGCCCCACCATGGACATCCGGCCACGCCCGGAACAGATCCGCGATTGGGCAACTCGGACTGGCTTGCTTGCCGCGCCCGATTCGATACTGGACCTCCCCCCTTGGCATTACGGCATCACTTTTCGCCGCAGTGCTGCCGAGTTTTGCGGATGACCGGCAGGCTTCGGGCTCTTGTCCAATCGTCGAGATTATTTGGCAAATGTTTGGAAGTCGATCCTACGATTGCCCGGAATTGCACGGCGTCGCACAAACGGGGCGGCGGAGCAGGGAGCGGACCTAACCTCCTGGGCGTCAGGCTTTCACAGCCTTGCAGACGCTTTCAAAATG
>JAHDYP010000233.1:0-2881 GCA_023383055.1 Verrucomicrobiota bacterium
TTCGCCGATAATCTGGAGCAGCTGGTAACGACCAATCTTGTCCCCCAACATCTCGGTCACGCAGACCAGCGTGGGAACCTCGCGCATCACCTGGACCAGGCAAACCGGGCACAGCCCTTCCAAGGCGTCGCCGGTCAGGACGGCCCCGCACTTCGGGCATGGTTGCGCCGCATTCATGCAGACTCGGGGCGCGGACAAGCTGTCCGCGCTCCGGACTTCACCCATTACAAAGGAATCGTCGCCGTGGGATTACACGACACAGCGACAGGTTTTCCTCGAACTACCGCCCCACGGCATCGAACAAGTGCCGTAATTCATCCTCAACCTCCGCCGGACTGGCGACGGTCTGCGCGATTTCCCCGCGGATGAAGTCGCCGTAGCGCTGCCTCAGCCGGTGCACCTTCACCGCAATCGTGTCGACCGCTAGTTCCGGCTTCGCCGCCAACGCGTCGTAGGCGCCGTCGCTCGTGGGGTTCGAGCCGATACAATTCCTCGGCATGGTGATCATCGAGCGAAATGGGCCTCTGCGCGCCGCCCCGTTTCTCCGCCGTGGCTTTGTCCCACTCATCGCAAAGAAAGTTCTTGAGCGAGGCCAGCAGGAACGATCGGAACTTGCCTTTTCGTGGGCCGACGTTCTCCAGGAAAGACCCCTGCAGCAGCCGGGCGAAGAACCCCTGAGTCAGATCCTGCGCATCGTGGGGCGTCCGCCCCTCGCGCCACAGGAACGCGTAGAGCGGATACCAGTACGTGCGACACAACTTCTCCAGTGCGGCGGCGGCGGCGGAGGCGTCACCTTCCTTGGCTGCCAGCACGTCGCTCCAACGCGTCGTGGCGAAGCACTGGGCATGGCCCGTGGTGGAGTCCGAAGGCGACGGAGACACCCCAGCATCGTAACTCGCCTCATGGTTCTGACGATGAAATAATGCGCCTCGGAGTGCGCTACGGCAGCAGTCCTACGCGAAAGACCCGCTGCGGCTCGGCACCCACGCTGAAGGTGGCGGTCATGGTGGTGTTGGTCGCGGTGCGGGGAGCGCGGTAGTTGGTCCAGTCGGTCTGGGCCAAATCCGCCTTGAACTGCACTTGGTAGCTACGGCCCATCAGCGCGCTCCAGATCAACGTGAACGTGCCGTCCGATCGGGTGACCGCCGGGATGTCCGGCGTGCGCAGTGGGCTGAGGTCCAAAGTGAGGAAAGCAGGACCACTCAGACCGCTCATCAGGGTTATCTCACCCGTGCCGTCCAGGTTCGCCCGCCGAATGTCGCCGCCGCCGACATTGGACCAGTAAATGTGGCCGTTACTTGAATCGAGGGCCACACCGGCAGGGATATTCTGGTTCCGCACGACAATTTCCTGGCTCGTACCATCAAGGTTGGCGCGTCGGATGTCACGGCTGGCCTGATTGGCCCAGTGCATCTTCCCTGCGGCGATATCGAGAGCCATCAGTGAAGGACCTGCGAGGCCTTTAAGGAGATTGGTCGCGCCGCTGCCGTCGAGATTGGCTTGCCAAATATTGCCAGCACCAAACTCAGGCCATTACATCTTGCCCGCGATGGTATCGAGAACGACCGCATGTGGGTCGTTCTGGCCTGACAGGAGGATCTGCTCCGAGCCATCACGGTTTGCGCGCCAGACGGTCCCGCGACTGGAAACAACTCCGTACATCCCAACTTCCGCGACCAGGTAATTGCCCAGCGGAGTTTGGATGATTTTGGAGGGACCGAGCAGATGTGTGGCAATGACCTGAACCTCGGGGCAGGGCGTCTGAGCGGTGAGCGCTTCAGCACACCAGGCGCAGAGTAGAGCCACGGCGATGGGGGACCATTGGGCGTAACGGGCGAAGCAAGCGGGAATTGGGATCATCTTCATATTGTCTGAGTTTTTGTTTCCTCCCCCCCGCAGGATCGAAACTGACACAGAAAGGCATGCTCTTCTCTTCATGAATACCGAATCCTTTCTGGCCGGTGAGCGTGTACCAAATCATCACCGTCTCACCATTTCCGTCCGAGAACGTCGAAGTGGCCAGTTGTTGGCTGTCCGGACTGAACGAAAGGTGAAACACGAATTCAGCATGGTTCAAGGTTCGCACGTGCGCCCCGGTCTGGGCGTCCCACAACCGCACGGTCTTGTCCCAGCCGCCGGACGCCAGAATGCGGCCATCGGGGCTGAAGGCGACGCTCCAAACCTCGCCGTCGTGCCGACAAGTCAACGCTTCCTGCGCTTCGTTCGGTTGCAGAGGTGTGGCATCCCAGACGCGAATCGTCCTCCGCATGGCATCAATGCCCGACGCCAGGAGTTCCTTGGCATCAAACGGCGTTGTCCCTGTGAGCAGTTCGTAGAGCAACACGCCAAGCGAATAGACGTCGCTGCGCGTGTCGATATCGAGGCCGCTCATCTCCGCTTGTTCCGGGCTCATGTAAGCGGGCGTGCCCATGAACTGCTCGAAGGCGGTAAACAACGTTTTGTCCGTCAGGCGCTGGCCGGTTGTGGTTTTCGCGATGCCGAAGTCGATCACCTTCGGAACTGGCACGCCATCGTGCCGGGTCACGAGAACGTTCGACGGCTTGATGTCGCGGTGGATGATCCCTTTCTGGTGCGCGTGCTGGACGGCCTGGCAAACCTGGATGAACAGATGCAGCCGCCCGACGGCGGTGAGCTGGTTCTGATCGCAGTATTCGGTGATCCTGATGCCGCGCACCAGTTCCATGACGAAATAGGGACGGCCCGTGCCGGTCGCGCCCGCGTCGAAGACTTTCGCGATGTTCGGATGATCCATGAGCGCCAGCGCCTGGCGCTCCGCCTCGAACCGGGCAACGACCTGCTGCGTGTCCATGCCCAGCTTGATCACCTTGAGCGCAACACGCCGTCGCACGGGTTCCTCCTG
>JAHDYP010000233.1:2891-9024 GCA_023383055.1 Verrucomicrobiota bacterium
CCGTTTATCATCAACGCCAGCCGTCCACCTGTGCCCGCCGATTTTGTGGAGCAGCTGGTAATGCCCGATTTTGTCCCCAGGCTGTTCGATCCGGGAGACCATCGTGGGAACGTCGCGCATGACCTGGACCACGCACGCCGCGCACAATCCATCCAAAGCGTCGCCGGTCAGAGGAGCCCCGCACTTTGGACATTTGTGATTCGCATTCATACTGGCTCGGAGTGTGGACACATTACTGATTACAAAGGAAGATTCGCAGCAGGATTACAGGGCGGCCCCCGAAACGCTCTCGGCTGGCGCGATCAACGTCATCGCCCGACAACGTTGAACAAGTGCTGCAACTCCTCGTCAATGTCCGCAGGGCAGGCCACCGTCTGCGCGATCTCCGCGCGAATGAATTCACCGTAGCGCTGCCGCAGTCGATGCACTTTTACTGCGATGTTATCGACCGTCATTCCCAGCTTCACCGTCATGTCGTCGTACGCGCCGTCGCTTGTCGGCGTTGCGAGAAACACCTTCAGGTGGTCAAATTCCTGAGTCTTGCCAGCGGCGGCGTATTCCTCCCGCAGTCCCGCCAGGGCCTGGGCGAGCAAGGTCAACGCCCAACGCTGCTCAAAAACCCGTTCCGGTGGCACGCCCGCGTCTGGTTCGAGCAGATACCACTCCTCGGCATTGTGATCGTCGAGGGAAATGAACGTCTGTCCGCCCCCGCGTTTCTCGGCGGTTGCCCTATCCCGTTCGTCGCAGAGAAAGTTCTTCAGCGCGGCCAGGAGGAATGATCGGAACTTCCCCTTCTGCGGTCCGACGTTTTCTAGAAATCTTCCCTGGAGCAGCCGGGCAAAGAACGACTGAGTCAAGTCCTGGGCGTCATGGGGGCTGCGCCCCTCACGCCGCAGGAAAGCGTAGAGCGGATACCAGTAAGTGCGGCACAACCATTCGAGGGCACCGGCAGACTCGGATGAGCCGCCTTGCTTCGCTGCCAGGACAACGCTCCAATGCGTGGTGGCAAACCACCGCGGGTGGTCGGACGACCGGCCGGCGTCAGAGTCGGAAACCTGCACTACTGTTATGTAGCGCAAACGGGCGCGGCTTGGCGAGAATGATTTCCGACCGCCGTCAGTGCGCCCCCAAAAGACTCCCCCGGGCGGTTGCGGCGCGCCCCGCTCGCCCGAGAGTTCACGCGTCCTTCCTGGCTTCGAGCGCGGGCAACCAGAACACATCTCCTCCGAGCTGGCATGACGATCGGCGCACCCAAACCCGAGTGCCACGGCCAGCCAATTCGCCATGCGCATCATGGTGGGTGAAATTCCGGCGTCGTTCGGCCTACCGGGGCAAATTGGCATCGACGAGGATCACCAGGATGCCGCCTGCAGCTGCAGCAACGCCTTGCCGCCAGCGCATTCTATCACGCCCGGGCTCGCCCGCAATATCGGTAGCGGAGTGCAAGGGGGGCGCGTGGCGCTTTTCGTACTCTTCCCGGAAGCTCTCCAGAAGCGGGAGTTCGATCCGGTCCTTCTGGCGTCCGCTAGCCCGCTTGCTGGCGATGATGTCGCGCAGGTTGGCGACGGGGAAGATGTGTTCGATCAGACTGCGGGCTTTGGCGTCGGCGAAGCTGGGGATACCGTCGGGTGCAAAGACGAGGTCCACATCGAAGGGACCGGTCTTGATCTGGACGAAGTCCTTCCCTGCAATGATCTCCCGCTCGAGCTCGGGTCCAACCTCGAATCCGATCTTCGGCAAAGCGGCCACGATGCGACGCCCATTCTCGGCGGAACGGGCCGGGAAAATGTCCACGTCCTGGGTCGTGCCGGGGTAGCTTAGCAAAATGGCGCCACTCTTATCAATGAACAGGTAATCCACGCCTTCGGCCAGGAAAGCGCGGGCGATTTCCTCCGCCTGCAGCGGGTGGAAGTCCGTACGGGGCGTCATGGGGCGCGCTTGAATCCAAGATATTCCGGCAGGTGGGTCTCGCACCAGGCGCGGTATTCCGCCATCGAGTTGAAGGCGCGCCACGGAGCATCGTCGAGCACCGGCTTGCTTCGTTTGGCGATCAGGCACAAGCTCTCAATCCATGAACGCTTCAGGGCCGCCGCGCGGGATGATCCGGATACTGTCGCTTGTCTGCGTGGGGGCGATGGTGCCGGGCCTGAACCTATCACCACTCGGGATGGCCGGCACGGATGCCGAGTCGAGCGTCGTGCGGGTTCAGTTCCGCGAGGTCGACACGCTCCTGGCCAATCCCGGCCAGGGTTGGATGAGCCAGCAACGCAGCCCGCGCTCGGAGCCGCGGTTTCCCTGCTCGGTCGTTTACCTCCGGTTCAACTGGGCTGACGCCGAACCCGAGGAGGGCCGATACCACTGGTCGGTGATCGACGACACGATTAACGCGTGGCAGAGCTGGGGCGCGGCGGTGGCGTTGCGCGTGATGACCTGCAACGCCCATAGCCGTGGCTATTACACCTCGCCCAAGTGGCTCTTCGATGCGGGGTGCCGGGGCTTCGAGTACTTGGTCGGCGGCGACGATCCGACCAGCGGAGGCGAGCGCATCCCGCGGATTGAGCCGGACTACGCCGACCCGATTTACCTCGAGAAACACGGTGCGTTCCTCAAGGCGCTGGGAGACCGCTACGACGGCCACCCGGACGTGGAGTTTCTGGACATTGGCTCCTACGGCGTCTGGGGCGAATGGCACACGAAAAAGCCCGCGCCGCTGAGTGTGCGCCAGCGGATTGTCGATCTCTACCTGCAGGCATTCCAAAAGACGCCACTCGTCTTCATGTCGGACGATGCTGAAGTGTTGGCCTACGCGCTCGCGCGCGGCACGGGCTTTCGACGCGACGGGGTCGGGTCGCCCTGGCACGAGGAGAACTGGATCGGCTCCCGAAAGTACGCGGGGGTCCCGGGCATGGCGGACACCTGGCAGCGCGCCCCGATCGTGTTCGAATGGTTCGGGAACTACGATTACCTCCAGTCCCGGCAATGGTCCTTCGCTGCCGCCGTGGACTTCATGCTCCGCAACCATGTCACGTTGATCAACGACAACATCGGCCGTGTCCCGCCCGAGGCCATGCCGCAGCTGGAGAAGCTGGCCCGGCTGGCCGGCGCGCGGTTCGTGCTGCGCGAACTGACGCACGAACCCACGGTTTCACGAGGTGGATCGCTGAATCTGAAGATGCAATGGGCCAACGTGGGCGTGGGCAAGCTATACCGTCCCTATACGCTCCGTCTGTTCCTGCTCGACGCGGCCAGACGGCCGGTGCTGACATTGGACGCCAAAGCCGATCCGCGCGATTGGCTGCCAGGCGAACACAGCCTGGCGGAGTCGCTGTTCGTGCCCAGCGAACTGGCCGTCGGCCAGTACACTCTGGCGTTGATGTTGGGGGATCCCGGTGGTCAAGGCCGACCCTTCCGGCTGGCCATCGATGCGCCTGAAAAGGAGGGACGTTACGAGCTCAGCACCTTGAACGTGGAATGATGGACGGCGGGTTGCGCACATTTCCGGCCGTTTCGAGCTTTCCGCATTCGGTATTCGGATTTACTTCGGATTTCGAGGTCAGGATTTCGGATTTGGCTGCGGCTATGCCGCGCTGGAATGTGCGGGTTAGCGGCTCCGCCGCGCCTCTACGATCCGGCGCAGCTCGGCGCGAAGACGCTCGACGACCGCGGGTTCCCCGGCAAACCGATTGGTCGTCTCGGCCGGATCCGCGGTCAGGTCGTAGAGTTGGCCCGCCGGATCGTCCGGGCCGGGTTTGATGCGCGACGGTTGGGAGAAACCGCCGGACCCGAGGCCTTCAATCAGCTTCCAGCGGCCGGAGCGGATCGTCATGAACCCACTGCCGGATTGCATCACGATCGGGGCCCGACGGAACGTTCCACCCTTGAGCGCCGGCAGGAAGCTGAAGCTGTCGGGACCGGCCTCTGCCGGGAGCTCGAGGCCGACCACTTCGGCCGCGGTCGCCAACAAGTCGGTGAAACTGATCGCCTGGTCGCAAACGGACCCGGCCCTGACCGTGCCCGGCCAGCGGACGATGAACGGCATGCGATGCCCGGCCTCCCAAGCGTCGGATTTCATCCCGCGAAGGCCTCCGGCGGAATCATGGCCGAAACGCGCGGTGTCGGTGGGATACCAAACGGGGCCGTTGTCCGACGCGAACACGAGCAGGGTCTCGTCGAACATCCCCGCGGATTCCAGCGCCGCGAGCACCCGGCCAATCTCGTGATCGACCATCATCAGGAAATCGCCATACAGGCCGGCGCCGCTCTTGCTCTGGAACGTAGGTGACGGCAGCCAGGGAGTGTGCGGTGCGGGGTAGGCCAGGTACAACATCAGTCGCTTCCCGGCATCGCGCCGCCGCTCGATCACCGAGATCGCCTCGTCGGTGAATCTCGGCAGCACCTCGCTCAATTCGAGATCGGGCGCGATCCCCCCCTCGCGCCAGAACGCGCCTTGGATCGGCGACCATCCCGGGCTGGTGTTGGCTTCGATGCGGCCGGTGGGCGGCATCACGGCGCGATTGCCGCGAATGTAGAAATACGGCGGAATGTCAGTCGAAGCGCGGATCCCAAAGAAACTGTCGAAGCCGCGATCGACGGGTCCGCCGGGCAGCGGGTTCTCGTAACCGTTCTCCGCAAATCCGAGATGCCATTTTCCGACCATGGCGGTGGCGTAACCGGCGTCGCGGAGAAGCGAGGGGAGGGTGACCTGCTGCTCCTCGATCAGCGGCCGGGTCGGCCACCGGGAAACATCCGTCCGGAATGGGTAGCGCCCCGTCATCAGCCCGTAGCGCGACGGGTGGCAAAGCGGACCCGGCGCGTGAGCGTCGGTGAATAGCATGCCCTCGGCCGCGAGACGGTTGAAGTGCGGTGTTGGGATTTTCGAGTCCGGGTTGTAACAGCCGGGATCCCCGTAGCCCATGTCATCCACGAGCATGACGACGAGATGCGGAGGCTCAGCGGCCCACGCCGAGCTGGTCATGGCTGCCGTGAGCAGCGCGAGGAACAGGGGGCGGAGTCTTTGCCGGCAGAATGGAATCCGGATGGCCAATCCCAAGGCCAAACAGGATCGCCCGAGGTGGGGCTGTGGGTCGCGGGGCGGTCGGATTGGCACTTCCGGGGCAAGCCCCCGCGGGTTGAACGAACGGCTATGACCAGTCTGGTTCATGGTTTTCAGCAATCCCGCGCGGGTATCCGCAGTTAAGAGGTCGATGCTTGTTATGTCAAAACTCTTCCGAACTGCCGCCCCGCTGACCTGTGACTTTCACCGAATCCACGGCCTCGTCAGCCGGAAGCCGGTTGCGGAAGGAAGTCAAGCGGGTCGGGTTGGCGGGATTGCGCCCGCCAACCCTCCCACACCACCGTATGTGCCGTTTTCAGCGTACGGCGGTTGAAGTACAGCGGCCCTGTTACATTGTGGCCGCAAGGTCCGAGGGTAAGAGGAAGCCGTAGCGGCGGAGGATTTGATTGTTCAGAGCCGTCTGCATGCTGGGACTGCGCGCAATCCGCCACGCGCCCTTGGAGCTGTGGGCCTCTTTGAGTTGTCGGCCTTTGAGCCCCAGGCGCCGCAGGGCGTTACGCCGTCCCCGCCAGTCATGCCACCTCAGCCAGAAGCATTTGCGGATGTGTCGCCGAATCCAGCTTTCCTGGGCGAAAATTCGGCGTCGATCCTCCGCCAGGCGGAAATACTGCCACCACCCGGTCACGTAGGCACGCCATCGATCCCGCAGCTCGGTGCTGCTGAGACTCTGGCAGCTTCGCCACAATTCTCGCACTTTATTCCGGAACCGTTCCACATTGGGCGGCGCGATGGCGATCTTCCCTTTCCGGGTGATCCTGAAACCCAGGAATTTCCGCTCCCAGGGTCTCCCAATGCCGCTTTTATTCGCATTGACCTCCAGACGCAGGTTCTTCTGGATCCACTCGGTAATGCTGGTCAATACCCGTTCGGCCGCCCGCTGGCTGCTCACGTAAATGTTGCAGTCATCGGCAAACCGGCTGAATGTCAGTCCGCGCTTTTCCAATTCCTTGTCCAGCGCGTCCAAATAGATATTGGCCAACAGCGGAGATAGTAGTCCTCGTACGTAAAGCATAACTTCCCGCGGATCGCCCCTGGGGTACTCCCGAAACGGGCAGGCAA
>JAHDYP010000234.1 GCA_023383055.1 Verrucomicrobiota bacterium
CCGCCAACCTGGCGGACTTTCTTTACACCCGTTCGATCCTCTCTCAAGGAAATCGCGCCGACCCCAGCCACCCGGCGTTTGGACTCCTCGGATGGAACGACGTGGCGCGGTACCACGGGGAGCTGGATGGTTACGGCGTCTATTACGGTTCCGACAACGCCCGCGGGCTGCTCGGAGTCATCGCCACCGCCGCCGCCCTGAACGTCGAGCGTTGGAACGAGCGCATCCTGCAAGGTCTCCTCGCCAACCTGCGTCTCGCGGGGACACTCGGTTTCCAACCCAATCGCGTCGATGAACCCGAGCTGGTTCAACGCGGGTGGCGAGCTTACCACGATGCCCCCACCCTTTCGCTCCAGCCCCACTACCAGGCGCATATGTGGGCCTGCTACCTCTGGGCCTATCGCGCCACGGGTTATCGTCCCTTCCTCGACCGGGCGAAAACAGCCATTCGCATGACCATGAACGCCTACCCGCGGGAGTGGCGGTGGACGAACGGTATCCAGCAGGAGCGGGCCGTCATGCTCCTCTGCCTGGCGTGGCTCGTGCGCCTGGAAGACACCCCCGAGCACCGCGGCTGGATGCATACGCTGGCGGGCGACCTCCTCGAGCACCAGGCCGAGTGCGGCGCCATCCGCGAGGAACTCGGGCCGCCCGGCCGCGGCGATTACGGTCCGCCCACCTCGAACGAAGCTTACGGCACCCACGAGGCGACCCTGATCCATGCCAACGGCGATCCCGTGACCGACCTGCTTTATACGGCGAACTTCGCGTTCCTGGCGCTGCACGAAGCCGCCACGGCCACCGGCGAGGAGGTCTACGCCAATGCCGAAAACCAACTGGCGCGGTTCCTCTGCCGCATCCAGGTCCGAAGCGAGGTCCGGCCTGAACTGGACGGCGCCTGGTTTCGCGCGTTTGACTTCGAGCGCTGGGAGCATTGGGCCAGCAATGCCGACGCCGGCTGGGGCGCGTGGTGCGTCGAAACGGGATGGACCCAGGGCTGGATCGTGGCCGTCCTGGCTCTGCGCGAGCTGAACACCTCGTTGTGGGATCTGACCGCCGGGATCAGGTTGAACGAACAGCTGAAGCCGATTCGCCGGACGATGTTTCCCGACCACGATTAATCGCCCAATTGCCCGGCGGAGCCGCAGCCAAATCCGAAATCCAAATCTCGAAATCCGAAGGAAACTCGAATAGCGAATGCGGAAAGCTCGAAACAAAACACATGCATTACCGCGGTGTCGCGCCGTTGGTTTTGGACCGCAAGTTCTTGATGGCAACGATGTGCAGCGGGTCGAGGGTCACGATCTCACCATCGCGATCCACTAGCGCAAGGGAGCGCGGGGCGACCAGAATCATCTCGGGATGTCGGACGGCATATTCGCGGCCATCCGAGGTGCGCAGCGCAAACGGATGAAAACCGCCGCCCGAGAGGCGCTGGCGAATGGCTCCCAGATTCATCACCGAAGCCTATTGCCGCTGGGATGCCCTGTCAAACACGCCCACACTTCCAGAGGTAACACCATGGGGTCGCATCCCATTGACTTCATGAATTGCTCTGAATTCTGGTTGTTGTTGACGGAGTCCAGGCCGGTGGGAAGACTCCAAGCCGAAGCATGCATTCCCCCGCCTTCATCTTCGGCTGCCTCTTCCTGTTCGTGCATCATGCCGTCGCCGCTCCCTCGGCGTGGCTCGGTCCGGAGGCTCCCGGCATCGCGTACCCGACCGGCGAAGCAGATCGCCAGTTCGACATGATCTCCCGCGACCTGGGGCAAAGGGCTCATTTCCAGCGCGTCGCGCCCCAAACCTTCCGCCGCGAAGCCTTGATCTGGGAAACCGACCGCGATCCGCTGGATGTCATTCTGCGCCGGACGGAATCGTTGCTGGGCGATATCATCCGGCGTGGTTCGGATCTCCGGGTCCTTGCGGCCGAGCTCGCGTCGCTTCGTGCGGACGCGGAAGGAACACCGGTTGCCGAGACTCTGTCGCGTCGCGAATTATTCGATCGCGCCTGCCGGCTGCGACGCCAGATTGCCTTTTCCAACCCACTGCTGAATTTCGAGTCCATCCTTTTCCTCAAACGCCATCGATCGATCTTCAATCACTGTTGCGACCAGTATTATGGGATCACCCAACGCCCGGGCGGCGGGTTGTTCGTGCTCTCGGACCCGTTCGGCCCCCAGCCCGTCGTGCGCGATCTGCTGGAGAATGCGGTCGTGGCCAATGGCCGGCTCAAGGGCCAAAAGCTCGATGGCGGCCCGAATCGATCCTGGCAACTCGCCTTTGATGGCATGGGCAATCTGAGCGGCGACGTCACCGAAGGCGGTTCCTTTCTTTCCCCGGACCTGTCTTACGACGGTCGCACGGTCGCGTTTGCCTACGTGGAATGCGAAGGAAACCGCGGTCATGATCATCACACCGATCCCAGCCGCGGGCACTGGGCGCAAGGCAGGTCCTATCACCTCTTCCGCGTCAACCTGGATGGCACGGACCTCCGGCAGTTGACCGACGGCACCTGGAATGACTTCGATCCCTGTTTCATGCCCAGCGGACGCATCGCTTTCATCAGCGAACGGCGTGGCGGTTACCTGCGCTGCGGCAGGGTCTGCCCCACGTTCACGGTCTTCGATATGGCGGACGACGGCAGCGACATTCGTTGCCTGAGTTTCCATGAAACCAATGAATGGCATCCCAGCGTCAACCATGACGGCCTCCTGCTCTGGACCCGCTGGGATTACGTCGATCGCCATGGCTGCACCGCCCATCATCCCTGGGTCATGACCCCCGACGGCCGCGATCCCCGCGCTGTCCACGGCAACTTTTCTCTCCGGCCGCTTCGTCCCGACATGGAGCTCGAGGTCCGGGCGATCCCGGGATCGCATCGGCTCGTGGGGGTGGCCGCGCCGCATCACGGCCAGGCCTTTGGCTCGTTGATTGTGATCGATCCAACCGTGCCCGATGACGACGCCATGGGACCGGTGAGTCGTCTGACGCCCGAGATTGGATTTCCCGAAACCCAGGGCGGCACCGAGTCTTACGGGTCGCCCTGGCCGCTCAGCGAAGATTATTACCTCTGCGCCTTTGAACCGCCCACCGGCACACCTGGCGTCTACGGCCTATACCTGGTGGACAGCTTCGGCAATCGCGAACTCGTCTATCGCGATCCGGACATCGCCTGCCACAATCCCATCCCCGTCCAGGCGCGACCGCGGCCTCCGATTGTACCCGAGATTGCCCAGCGGGTGCCGGCCAATGCACCAGCCACCGGCACGATCGCCATCGCGAATGTTTACGAGAGCCAGATAGCCTGGCCCGAGGGCACGGCCATCAAGGCGCTGCGGATCTACCAGGCGCTCCCGATGTCCGTCCCGTCCGGCGAACCTCCCCACGAAACCGGTATTCGGATTCCGCAAAGCCTCGACTCGGTCAACATCGCCCGCGCAATCCTCGGCACCGTGCCCGTCGAAGCGGATGGCAGCGCCCACTTCACCGTGCCCGCGCGCATCGAGTTGTTTTTCCAGGCGCTGGATGATAACGGGTTGGCCGTGACTTCGATGCGCTCGGCGACGCAACTGCAGCCCGGCGAAAACCTCTCCTGCCAGGGCTGCCACGAACCCCGGCGTCGGGCGCCGCTCATGCCTTTGCAGACACCGCTCGCGCTACGCCGCGCCCCATCGCCCCTGGCTCCGGACGTGGATGGCACCAACCCGTTCAGTTACCCGCGACTGGTGCAGCCGGTGTTGGACCGAAACTGCGTCAGTTGCCACGAGAAATCCCCCGACAAAGCGCCGCGGCTGGATGCCGCGCCCGTCCCTTATGGCCGCGGCCATTTCTTTGCCTCGTATCTGAGCCTCATGCCGAAGTTCGGTTTCTATGATTACGGCGGCCGCGACTTCGCCGATGCGAAATGGTATCGGACCACCCCGGGCGAGTTTGGTGCGCGCGCCTCAAAGCTCTACGCCATGCTTGAGGCCGGACATCACGACGTGAACCTCTCGGCGGAAGACCTCCATTGCCTGGCCGTCTGGCTGGATTCCTGTTCGCTCTTCTACGGCGTCTATGAAAAGGAAGGCGGCGAGGCCCAACTGCGCGGCGAGATCCCCCAACCCACCTTGCAGTGACCATCCATCCCACCGCATGAACCCGCGCCCCGCACTTTCCATCGCCGTTCTGGCCGGCCTGATCGCCGGGTCGCCCGCCCTCAGGGCGCAGACCAACCAACACCCGTTTGCCTGCACGGATTACACCCAGGGCAAGGTGTTCGTCGTCTCCGCAGCCGGAAAAGTGGAGTGGGAATACCCAGCATCGAATTGCAACGATCTCTGGGTCCTCCCCAACGGTAACCTGCTCTTCAATACCGGCCACGGCGTCCGCGAAGTCTCTCGCGACAAACAGATCCTCTTTGATTACCAATCCACCAACGAGATCTACGCGTGCCAGCGGCTGCCCAATGGCAACACGTTCATCGGCGAGTGCAATTCCGGTCGTTTGCTCGAGATCGAACCCTCGGGTCGCATCGCCACGGAGATCCGGTTGTTGCCGGAAGGAAAGGACGGCGGCCATGCCTACATGCGCAACGCCCGGCGCCTCGAGAATGGCCATTACCTGGTCACCCATTACGGCGATCAAGTCGTGAAGGAATACGATTCCAAAGGCACTGTACTTCGCTCAATCTCCGCCCTCGGCGAACCGCATAGCGCGGTGCGATTGCCCAACGGCAACACCCTCATTTCTTGTGGCGATCTGCCGGGCGGCAGCGGCGTATTTGAAATCGATGCTTCCGGAAAGACGGTCTGGCAGGTGCAAGGCGATGAGCTGCCAGGCATCAGCCTGAAGTTCATCGCCGGGATCCAGCGGTTGCCCAATGGCAACACCGTGATTTGCAATTGGCTTGGTCACGGTCAGTTCGGCAAGGCCCCGCACCTGGTCGAGATCACGCCCGACAAACGCGTCGTCTGGTCCTTCGCCGATCATGCCACCATGAAGACCATCTCCAGCGTCCAAATCCTCGATGTCCCCGGCGACGTCACCCGCGGCGAAGTGTTCCACTGAACCGCAAGCGCCGGCCTTCCAGCCAATTTCAGGTCGAGAAGACCGACCAATTCCATGTCCCACCTGGAGCATCAGAACTGTCCGAGGATTGGCGGCCCGCGCTCCATTGCGAAGGCAATGGGGTCTCCGAAAGTCAACCCTGGAAAGTCGGTTGGCGCCGCTCACACCTCCTGACCGGAAGCGGAGTCAGACACACGGCCGCTCTTCTTGCGATCTCGCCGGGCCGCCCTCATCTCCGCTTCGCGCAGGTAACGCATCTCGAGCTGGAGCTTGAGAAAACTGTCGTACCGTTCGCGGGGAAGTGTGCCGGCGGCAATCGCATCACGCACTGCGCATCGGTTCTCTTTGGTATGGGTACAGTCGCGGAAATGGCAGCGCGGAGATAAAGCTTCGATCTCGGGAAAAGCTTGTTTCGAACCTTCACTCGCGATCCAGATGTGAAGCTCTCGCATGCCGGGCGTATCAATGACAACGCCGCCGTCGGGAAGAAAAATCATCTCGCGCCACGAAGTCGTGTGGCGGCCTTTGGCGTCACTCGTGCGCACCTCCACCGTTGCCTGGATGTCTTCTCCATACAGGCGATTGATCAGGCTCGACTTGCCAACACCCGAGGTGCCAATGAACACGGCCGTGTCCCCCGGCCGGATCAGCTCCGACACTGCCTTCACGCCTCGCCCGGTAATGGCACAGGCCGCAAGCACCGATGCCCCGCCCGCCACGCGCGTGGCAGCCGCGAGCTTCGCGTCGAGGTCGTCACACAAATCAATCTTGTTGAGCACGACCACCGGGCGCGCCCCGCTTTCGTGGGCCACAACCAGCATCTGCTCCAGACACACCGTGTCGAACCCCACGTCGGCGGAGGTTACCATAAAGACCGTGTCGATATTGGTGGCGAGGATATGCTCGGCAGCGCCATGCCCGGTCATCTTGCGCGACAGCTGGGTGCGTCGCGGAAGAACAGCCTGGATAACCGCCTTCGCCTCATTCGGCACGAGCTTCACGGCCACCCAGTCTCCCACCTTGGGAAGCTTGGAGCTGGACCGGCGCGATTCATGGATGAACTTGCCGGACACTTGCGCCAGGAGCTCCGCCTCAGCGGTCCAGACGCGGAAGTAATGTTTATCCTCCACCGCAACTCGAGCCGGCACCAAGCCCCTGGCTTGATGAGCCGCAAACTGCTGATCCCGATCGGTGCTCCACCCGAGTTGCTTCAGTTCCATAGTAACGCGCCCAATCCCACGGACTGAGGATGGCTAACCAGGCAGCATCTTAGTCTGACTCCTCCCATGGATACGTGGTGGCGGGTTCAATCCCGCGTTGGGCACAAATGGTGAACAGTCTCTCCCACAACTCCGGTCTCTGAAACTCGTCCCGGCGCAGGTCTCCGAGAGGTTTGCCGAGCAGGTCCTTGAACGCAGCTTCATCCAGGTGTCCGAACCGAAACAGCGCCAAGGCATGAAGGAAGAGTCGCAGCTGTGGTCGCATTGCGTGTGCAAGCATAGTCCCGGTCCCGACAGCACTCAAGCACTGCTCGCCCGTGAGGTATAGGTTTGAATCAAAACGTCGTCATTGTGGCATTGAACGCGCCTTGATTCCGGAGAAGAATGGCGCCTTCATGAGCCGCTCCCCATTCGCCAATTCGAGTACCCGGGGTTCCGGCCATCCCGCTCTCCACCTCATCCCTTCCTTCACGATGAAGTTTGCCTCGCTGTTTGTCCTGGGCGTCGTTTGCGTCCTATCCCACGCACGCATCACCACGGCCGCCGAAAACGGCCCCGTGGTTCCCTCGGGCGGGGCGCGAACAAACAGGGTGACCTTCCAGTCGTTACTGGCGGAAATGATCGATCGCGACGCGGTGGCGCGGTTTCCGGATCCGGCTTACGCGTCTCTGCAGGCGTCGAGTTACAACCGTGCCTCGACAAACCGCAACCAGCCGGACCAGAACACGAGCGGGTGGTTCGCCGACAGCGACGGGCTTGGGTTTCTCCGCACCGAAACGATCAACGGCCGCACCGAGTGGGTGATCCTGGAGCATCAAGGGCCGGGTTGCCTCACGAAGTTCTGGACGCCGGACTTTTATTACGGATTTCAGGACCGGCGCGGACCCCATTTCAGGATCTACCTGGATGACAGCCTCGATCCGGTGATGGATGAGAGCCTCATCGAGTGGGTCACGGGGAAAGGCTCGGTCGAGCCGCCGTTGGCCATGCCGACCGCCCGCGCTGGGAATAGCTATCTGCCCATCCCGTTTGGCAGGAGTTGCCGGGTGACGATGACGGCGAAACCGTTCTACTACCTGATCAATTACCGGGCTTATGAGGAAGGAACGACCGTCGAGACGTTCACCCGCGCCGGGTACGAAGCCGCGAAGGCAGTCCGAGAGCGGGTGGGTCACGCCTTAACCGACTCGACCGCCGCCATGTCGTACCCGTGCAGACAATCAGACCGGATCGAGGCCGGCGCCACGTTGGATCTCGAGTTGCCGCCCGGGCCGGGCGCGATCCGCGAGTTCCGCCTGAAGTTGCCGGAGGCGGTCGACCGACCGGAGATCCTGCGTTCGACGGTGCTGGTGATGACGGTTGACGGCGAGGAGACCGTCTGGTGTCCGGTGGGAGATTTCTTCTGCAGCGCCGATGCGCTCCACCCGATGCGGACGTGGCAGCGGTCGGTGAGCGCCGAAGGTGAATTGGTTTGCCGCTGGGTGATGCCTTATCGCGGCACCGCCACGATGCGTCTGTTAAACCTGGGTGCCGGCCCCGTGGATGTCGAAATGCAGGCGCAATCCGGCAGTTGGAATTGGGACGATCGTTCCCTGCATTTTCGGGCGAACTGGCGGCCCGACGACGTGGTGCACGGCACGCCGTTTCAGGATTGGAACTTCATCGACCTTCGAGGTCGAGGGGTGTTCGTCGGCGACGCCTGGACGGTGTTGAATGTGCAGGGCAGCTGGTGGGGTGAAGGCGACGAGAAGATTTACGTCGATGACGCCTGGGAGGCCGGCTTTCCCACGCACTTCGGCACCGGCACCGAGGATTACTATGGCTGGGCCGGCGGCGAAGTGCCGACCCGGAAGGACGAGTTCAGCACTCCGTTCCTGGCCAATGCGCGGGTGGGTGGCTTGGACGGCTGGACGACCGGCTTCAACATCTGCACCCGCACGCGTAGCCTCGACGCGATCCCCTTTGGCCGACGGCTGGTCTTCGACATGGAATCCTCCTTCGGCACCGACATTCGGAATCCGTGGAACCTGTTGGGCTATTCGGCGGTGAGCTTCTGGTACGCCCAGCCGGGAGCGTCGCATAATCGTCCCGCCAACCCGGAGGCCGCCGCCCGTCCGGTGATGTCGCTGACGGAACTCAAATCCAGGTCGAACGCCATCCACGACGTGCTGCAGCGCAGCAACGGTCAGGTGGCGGTCGTGATTCCGGAGGCGCGGGAACTTCCGATTCGGCACGGACAATGGCCCTCGACGGAGGCGCTGTTGCGGCGGCAGCGGGCGGAGGCGTCGTTCTCGGGCCGGGCTCGGCCAGGCGAGTACTTCGTGTTTCAACTGGGTGTTTATGCGTTGAAGGAGACCGGGCCGCTTTCGGTGACGTTTACCGACATGGTGGGGGAACGAGGTTCAATCCCGGCGGAAGCGGTGGCCTGCCTGAACCTGGGTGGAACGGACTATCGCGGACGCTCATTCACGAAGGAACTATTGCTCAAGCCGGGGGAACAGCAGCCACTGTGGTTGGGTGTATCGGTGCCCGGCAACGCCGCGGGCGCTTATGTGGGAACCTTCGAAGTGGGATTGGGCTCGGGTGTCGTGACGCCGGTGCGGGTTATCTTGGACGTGAGAGGTGAGCCGCTGTCGGATCAGGGCGATGCGATGGCCAGAAATCTCTCGCGACTCCGTTGGTTGAACT
>JAHDYP010000235.1 GCA_023383055.1 Verrucomicrobiota bacterium
TCGTCGGACCGCGGCTGTGTCGCAGACCAGCCGCAGCAACGTCCGCCCGGTCAAGCGGGTTCGGAACAGTCCGAGCGCCCCCGAGCGCGCGAGCTTGCTGCGACTGACCCTTCGGGCACAGTCGCGTTCCGAGACCGGAACCGCCCGCTTCAAAAACTCCCGCCTCGACATCTCCATAACTCCGAAAATGACAAACGGAAATTAGGACGTGACACTCGTGGTGACATTCAGGTCTCAGGCGGAGGTCGATAAAGGTCGCGAGAGAGGCTTTGATGGTGGTGCGGATAGGTGCGGAAACGACGCCGCGCCGGAGGCGTGCCTGTCGACGCCACAGAGCGCTTTCCACCTGCCGTGCGAAGGAACCGTCTCCTCCGCGAGTGATAAGTGATATTCATCATAAATACATATGCACTTATATTTAAAGCTCTTTCGTTGACGGCGTCGCGCTTCGCTCACTACATTCGAACCCGCTGGCACCATGGCCACGCCACTCATGAACCTTATCAAGCGCCTGCTCAAATCTTCCGTCGGCCGGAAGTATCTCATGGCCATCTCCGGGGGGTGTCTCGTGCTCTTCGTGACCGGTCACATGATCGGCAACCTGCAGATCTTCCTCGGCCGGGAGACGATCAATACCTACGCCCAGTTCCTCCAGAGCAACAAGGAGGTTCTCTGGCTGGTACGATTCTCCCTGCTCGCTCTGGTGGGTATTCATCTCTGGTCGGCCTCCGCCCTCACGGTAGAGAACCGGGCGGCCCGGCCGTTGGGCTACAGCGGGAATCCCGCTCCGACGGCGGCCAGTTACGCCTCGCGCACCATGCTGATGAGCGGTATCATCATCGCCACTTTCATCGTCTATCACCTCCTCCACTACACCGCCCAGGTGCCGGCCATCAATTTCACGGGACAGGACTTCCGCCTCCTCCACGAACCGCTGCGCGACGGCACGGAACGACACGACGTGTTTGCGATGATGGTTCTCGGTTTCCGCAACCCCTACGTTTCCGTCTTTTACCTCCTCGGGGTCGGGTTGCTCTGTTTGCACCTCAGCCATGGCATTCGCGCGATGTTTCAATCGCTGGGCTTCAAGAACTGGCAGTGGGGTCTCCTGATCGACCGGGCGGCGCCGGTCATGGCCTGGGTGCTGTTCCTCGGTTATGCCTCCATCCCCCTGGCGGTGCTGCTCGGCCTCGTCGGAAAGGAGGTTGTTCGCTAACATGAACCTCGACGCCAAGATCCCACCGGGCCCGCTCGACCAGAAGTGGACCAAACACCTCGCGAACATCCGCCTGGTCGCCCCCAACAACAAACGCAAATACCGCATCCTCGT
Organism: Verrucomicrobiota bacterium; assembly: GCA_023383055.1. Lineage (GTDB taxonomy): Bacteria > Verrucomicrobiota > Verrucomicrobiia > Limisphaerales > JAHDYP01 > JAHDYP01. The sequence continues at coordinate 1,331 of JAHDYP010000235.1, forward strand.
GGTCGGAACCGGCCTGGCCGGGGCTTCCGCCGCCGCCAGCCTCGCCGAACTCGGTTACCAGGTCATGGCGCTCTGCTTTCACGATAGCGCCCGACGCGCCCACTCGATCGCCGCCCAAGGGGGCATCAACGCCGCCAAGAATTACCAAAACGACGGCGACAGCGTTTGGCGGCTCTTTCACGACACGATCAAAGGCGGCGATTTCCGCGCCCGTGAGAGCAACGTGCATCGCCTGGCCGAAGTCAGCACCAGCATCATCGACCAATGCGTGGCGCAGGGTGTTCCCTTTGCCCGCGAATACGGCGGTTTGCTGGCCAACCGCTCCTTTGGCGGCGCGCAGGTCTCGCGCACCTTCTACGCCCGCGGCCAGACCGGGCAACAACTGCTCCTCGGCGCTTACTCCGCCCTCATGCGCCAGGTGGGACTCGGCGCCGTCCGCCTGCTCGCGAATACCGAGATGCTCGACCTCGTGCTGGTCAACGGCCACGCCAAGGGGATCGTCACCCGCAACCTCATCAACGGCGACATCGAACGTCACGCCGCCGACGCGGTCATTCTCGCCACCGGCGGTTACGGCAACGTCTACAATCTCTCGACCTACGCCCGCGGCTCGAATGCCACCGCCATCTGGCGCGCTTACCGCCGTGGCGCCGCCTTCGCCAATCCTTGTTTCACCCAAATCCATCCCACCTGCATCCCTGTCTCCGGCGATTACCAGTCCAAACTGACCCTCATGTCCGAGTCGCTCCGCAATGACGGCCGCGTCTGGGTGCCGAAGAAACCGGGCGACCGCCGCCCACCGGGCGCCATTCCCGAGGACGAGCGCGATTATTACCTTGAGCGCAAATACCCCGCTTACGGCAACCTCGCGCCCCGCGACATCTCGAGCCGCGCCGCCAAACAGGTCTGCGACGAAGGCCGCGGCGTTGGGGAAAGCGGCCTGGGGGTTTACCTTGATTTCTCGGACGCCATCCAACGCTTTGGGCTCAGCACCATCAAGGAGCGTTACGGCAATCTATTCGACATCTACCACGAGATCACCAACGAGAACGCTTACGAAATCCCGATGCGGATCTTCCCGGCCGTCCATTACACCATGGGCGGCCTCTGGGTGGATTACAACCTGATGTCGAACATCCCCGGCCTGTTCGTCCTGGGCGAAGCCAATTTCTCCGATCACGGTGCCAATCGCCTCGGCGCTTCCGCCCTGATGCAGGGGCTGGCCGACGGTTATTTCGTCATCCCTTATACCATCGGCGATTACCTCGCCACCCTGAAACCGGGCGGCTGCCCCTCCTCCGACTCGCCGGATTTCGCCAGCGTCGAAAACCAGATCCGCGGACGCACCAGTCGGCTCCTCGAGATTCGGGGAAAGCACAACGTTTCTTACTTTCACAAAGAACTCGGCCGCCTGCTCTGGGACCACTGCGGCATGGCCCGCACCCGGGCCGGCATCCAGAAGGCCCTCGAGGGAATCCCCCGCCTCCGGGAACGCTTCTGGCGCGAAGTCAACGTTCCCGGCGAACCCGGCGGCATCAACCAATCCCTCGAAAAGGCCGGACGCGTGGCCGATTTCCTCGAACTCGGCGAACTGATGTGCCTCGATGCCCTGACGCGCGAGGAATCCTGCGGCTGCCATTTCCGCGAGGAATACCAGGAAGCCGGCGAATGCAAACGCAACGACGTCGAGTTCGCCCACGTCGCCGCCTGGGAATTCCGTGGCGACCGCGAACAGCCCGTTCGCCACACCGAACCGCTCGTCTACGAAAGCGTCGAGATGGCGACCCGTTCCTACAAATGACCTGAAAGGCCCCGACGACCAACCGCCCGGAAACCCATAGACCGATCCGATCGTCCATGAAAGTCACCCTCAAAGTCTGGCGCCAAATCGACTCCACTGCCCCGGGTTCGTTCCAGCTCTACCCCACCCCGGATCTGAACCCGGACATGTCGTTCCTGGAGATGCTCGACGTGGTCAACGATGAGCTCGCGAACCGGGGCGAGGAACCGATCGCCTTCGCCCATGACTGCCGCGAAGGCATCTGCGGCACCTGCGGCCTCACGATCAATGGCAAACCCCACGGCCCTGGACGCGGCATCGCCACCTGCCAGCTTTACATGCGCACCTTTGCCGACGGCGACACCATCACCGTCGAGCCTTTCCGCGCCAAACCGTTTCCCGTCCTCAAGGACCTAATGGTCGACCGCTCCGCCTTCGACCGCATCATTCAGACGGGAGGCTTCATCTCCGTGCGCACCGGGTCCGCCCCGGACGGTAATGCCCTCCCGATCTCCAAAATCGATGCCGACCTGGCCATGGACGCCGCCGCCTGCATCGGCTGTGGGGCGTGTGTCGCCGCCTGCAAAAACGCCAGCGCCATGCTTTTCGTCTCCGCCAAAGTCTCCCATCTCGGGCTGTTGCCCCAGGGTCAACCCGAGCGCCACCGGCGCGTCGCCCGCATGGTCGACCAGATGGATCGGGAAGGCTTCGGCGCATGCACGGTCACCGGTTCCTGCGAAGCCGTCTGCCCGAAGAACATCAGCCTCAATTTCATTACCCGCATGAACCGCGATTACGCCGTCGCCCTGTTCAAAGGGGAGTGAACCGGTCACCCGGGGGGGGTCCTCAGGAAACACCATTTTTCTGTTGCGCGTCCGACCGCGGACTGCATAGTCACGGGTTCCTGATAGAACCTTGATCTGGGAGAACCATTGAACGCTGAACTGCTCAAGAAAGCCTTGGAACAAATCGGTAATCCGAACATCCTCGTGAACCTCGTTTCCCGCAGGGTGCGCCAACTCAACGCCGGTGGCGGATCCCTCAGCCGCCCCCTCATTTCGAATACCGCCGGGATGGGCGCGGCCGACATCGCGATGACGGAGTTGACCGAGGATAAGCTGGGATGGGAAATGGCCGAGGAATCCGTCCCCGAAATGCCGGGTGCCAAACGCCGCAAGCGCCCCTGAACCGGCCTTGTCCGAGATCCTCACCAATTCCAAAGCCCGGCACGAATACCACATCCTCGAAACCTACGAGGCGGGTATCGTTCTCCACGGCACCGAGGTGAAGTCACTGCGCGCCGGTCTCGGCCAGATCCGGGATGCGTTTGCCCGGGTCGAGAACGGCGAACTCTGGCTTCACAACGCCCATATCGAGGAGTATTCCCACGGCAACCTCTATAACCACGCCCCGAAAGCGCCCCGCAAACTCCTCCTCCACAAACGCGAACTCCGCAAGCTCGCCGAAGCCAGCGCCGCCAAAGGCTGCGCCCTCATCCCTCTCTCGTTCTATTGGAAAAATGGCAAGGTCAAGGTCGCCATCGGCATCGGACAAGGCAAAATGCAGTACGACAAGCGCCAGGACACCCGCAACCGCGACGCCGAACGCGAATTGAAGCGCGCCACCATGCACCGCCTCAAAGGCCGCCGGTAAGCAAAAGGGCGAAGCCCCAAGACCCCGCCCCACACACGAAACATCCGGTTCGGCCTATGCCTTGGCCTGGTCCTTTTTCCACCGACGCTTGGGTGCCTTGACGACCAGTCCCTTCTTCAGCGCGCGCGTCGAGACCCGCATATAGCGCACCTCGCCGTCCACGAGCGCTTTCACCCGCTGGAGGTTGGGCAGAAACCGGCGCTTGGTGATTCCCGTCACGTGCGTGCCTATGCCGCCCTCGCGCTTCGGTTTGCCACTCCGCCAGATGATGCTGCCCTTCATCGGGCGCTTCCCCGTCAACTCGCAAATTCGTGCCATACGCTAACCATTTCAGTTAAAGGCCGAGTAACTTAGCAACCAACCGACCCGTGGCAAGACTTTATTCCCCGCCTTTTCCTCTTGGCCGGGCCGCCCTCTTCCTGTTAATGCTCCCGCTCATGGACGGCACGCCGCCACACCCCAGTCGCAATCCGCTCTCCCCCCGGAACGCCAGCCTCCGGCCCGGCGTCTTTCCAGAACCCGGGCAATCCCGTCACTTCAACCCCATGCGCTAAGCCGTGGCTCATCATCCCTCGCGCATGGCCGAACCCGACTCCGCCCTCGACGCCCGGCATCGTTCCACCCTCGAGGTCATCCGTCGGGTCAGCCCCTATCTCTGGCCTTACCGCTGGCTCGCCCTGGGAAACATCGCCTGCGCCATTCTATCGCTCCTGTTTGCCTTTGCCTTTCCGAAACTGACCCAGTTCATCATCGACGACGTTATCGGTCTGCAAAAGCGGGAATTGCTGGCGCCCGTCGTTGGGGCCTTGCTGGCCGCCTTTCTGTTCCGCGACTTGTTCACCAGCCTCCGCATCCGGATTAACAATGTCTTCGAACAAAATGTCATCTTCGATCTCCGCCGCGCCGTCTACGCCCACCTCCAGCGGCTGCCAGTCGGTTACTTCGACGCCCGGGCCTCGGGCGATCTCATGACCCGGGTGATCGAAGACGTCAACTCGGTCGAACGCGTCCTCATCGATGGCACGGAACAAGGCACCGTTGCCCTCCTCAGCGTATTCGGGGTGCTGGCCATCCTCTTCGCCACCCAGCCCGCCCTGGCCGCCATCGCGCTGGTCCCGCTCCCACTCCTCGCCGCCGGTGCCCTCTGGTACACCCTCACCGCCCACCGCCGCTACCGCGCCCAACGCCGCGCCGCCAGCGCCATGAATGCCTTGCTCATGGACAATCTCCAGGGCGTGCGCCAAATCAAAGCCTTCGTCCGCGAACAGCACGAAGACCAGCGATTCACCCAGCGGGCCGATGATCTCCGCAAAGGCACACTCGGGGTCATGCTCGCCTGGGCCAACTATTCGCCCGCCATGAGTTTCGCCGCCGCCCTCGGCACCGTGCTCGTTCTGTGGCGCGGCGGAGCCCAGGTCTTCGACGGCACCCTGACACTGGGCGAACTGATCAGTTTCCTGCTCTATCTCGCCCTCTTCTACGAACCCATCGGCCGCCTCCATGGCCTCAACCAGATGCTCCAGGCCGCCCGCGCCGCCGGCGAACGCGTCTTCGACATCCTCGATGCCCCGGCCGAACGCGCCGACTCCAAACCCCGTCGCCCCATCGCCACTCCCGTCCGCGGCGAAGTCGTGTTCGACAACGTGGCATTCGGCTACGGTCCCGATCGTTCCGTGCTCAAGAACATCTCCCTCCACGCCCGCCCCGGCCAGATGCTCGCCATCGTCGGCCCCACCGGCGCGGGCAAATCCACGCTGGTCAATCTCCTCCCGGCTTTCCATGAACCGAGCCACGGCCGGATCCTGATCGATGGCCAGGATCTTCAGGATCTCTCCCTCGAATCCCTCCGCAACCACATCGCCATCGTCAGCCAGGAACCTTTCCTCTTCAACGGCACCATCCGTGAGAACATCCTTTACGGCCGGCTCGACGCCTCACCCGGTGAACTCGAAGCCGCCGCACGTGCCGCCAATTGCCACGACTTCATCGCCCGCGCCCCCGAAGGCTACGATTCCCTCGTCGGCGAACGCGGCATCAAACTCAGCGTCGGCGAGAAACAGCGCGTCAGCATCGCCCGCGCGCTCCTTCGCAACTGCCCGATCCTGATCCTGGACGAAGCCACCGCCAGTGTCGACACCGCTACCGAACGTCTGATCCAGGAGGCCTTGCACCGGCTGATGGCGGGCCGCACCAGCTTCGTCATCGCCCATCGCCTCAGCACCATCCGCCACGCCGACCTCATCATCGTCCTCCGGCACGGCGAGATCATCGAGCGCGGCACCCATGACGAACTGCTCGCCCTGGACGGCCTTTACGCCCGGCTCGCCCACATCCAGAACATCACCTTCATCGAGCAGGCCTTCGAACAAATCCCCTAGCACCGGCAACCGCAACCTTCCCTTCGCCCATGCCCACGTCCCGAATCCATGTCGCATATGCGACATGGATTCGGGACGTGGGGTCGTATCTATATTATTGACAATTGAGACCCCGCCGCGCCAGCATGTCATCGTTCGCACCGTGAACCGCAGCGTTCCGCAGCTAGCCCGCACATCGCTTGCATTGCCCGTTCCATAGCTTCGCTTTTTTGCAAACATTCTCAGTCCTTTCTATGGAACAGATTCCTTCAAGGCGGTGGCCTCGAGAAACTCGGCGTCGCCGTCGTCCAGGATCGCATCAAGAATGACAGGTAGTTGGGGCGCCAGTCGGAGGTAGCCGTGAACGGCCCGCGCTTCTGCCGCGGCGGCTCGGTGGACAGGCGCATGAGCATCCCAGAGTTGGCCGGAAAGATCGCGACGAGGTGCGGCAGCGAGCCAGAATCCGCCCCGTTCACCCAGGATTCGAGCGACCGCTCCCGGTTCCATGCTGGCATCGGCCAGCAGGGCCGTGCTGGGCGCCAGGCGGAGGTTGGCGGCGCCGACGCGCTCCACGAACCTGGCGGCTTCGACCAGGCTCCAGGGCGGTTTGCCAAAGGTCTGGCGCAGATGAAGCGTGATGCCCGCCGGCGCCGCGGCCGCTACAAGTCGTCTGAGGGTGCCCTCGAACCCGGTCTCGGTTTGCTCCCCCGTGAAGTTGTTCTCCGGATGACGATGGAGGGAAAAGAGCAGGTCTTTGGCGCCCAGGAGGGACATCTTTTCCACCACGTTCGAAAGCATGGACATGCTGGCGGCGTAATCGGCAGGGAGATTGTCGATCAAGCGCAGGTCGGGATAGAGATTGAGACCCGGGGCCAGGTCCACAGCCACGCGCAGCCCTTGCCGACCGATCCAGCCAGCCTCTCTTTTCAACGCGGCGGGCTCGCGGTCGCTCAGGTACCGCCAACTCACCACCACGCCATCCCAATGCTCGAAAAATGTCGGACGCGCCAGGATGGATTCCTTGATCGTGCCTGGCTGCCGAAGCGTGAGGAACCGTCCATGCACACGCGGCGGCGGGGGTTGGTGGGGAATCTCCTCGACACCGGTCTCGGCGACGCGCACCGCGAAGATCCGCAGATCGCCGCCGGCGATGGTGTGGGTCGTGTTTTGGCCCAGGGCATTGGTGCTCACCGTTTCGGGAAGATATCCAACGGCGCCCATCTCGGAGCAGTCCAGCGGCAGTTCCCGGAGCTCGAGGATTTCACCGCACCAGGACCGGATCGCGAGGGGTAACTCGCGCCAGGTATTGTTGAGAATGCCCAGCGTATAACGGCCGGGGCCCTGGCGACAAGTGATGAGCGCCAAACGAGGGTCGACTTCAAACAGCCGCTGTGCCTTCAGCACCACGTCGAGCGCGTCACGAGCAGTGGAGGTGAGCGGAAATGGCGAGTCGAGCGGCCGGTCGATTTCGCCGCGGGGTGTTCCAGCCGGCGCCTGGGCCACCCGTTGGTCCTCGGGGAAGGAAACGAGTTGTCCTCCCTGCCGGACGTAATCCTCGAGTTTGTGCCGGAGTTCGGCGTTCTGCCGGGTGCCGGCCCAGATGAGCACGGGGTAACGCTCGAGCAGCCAGAGGGGAGCATCCTCAAGCAGACAGTCGACGATGTCGCCGTAGGGCGTCGCGGTGCGTATTCCGGCGGCATTCGGACACCGATTCCGATTCTATCCGGACAGGATT
>JAHDYP010000236.1 GCA_023383055.1 Verrucomicrobiota bacterium
GGTGAGTGATGCGGTCTCCCATGCCGGCACTGCCCCGGAGCCGGACGCGTTCCGGCCCGGGGCCGCCGATAGCTTACACCGGGAGGCGACGGCATGCTCCCGCGTGAAGTGCTCCAGGCAATCTCGCAAGCAGACTTGCCGTGCATCGTTTATGACGGTGCAACGGTGAAGCAGCGGGCGCAATCCGCCGCGTCCCTGCTGGACCGCTACTATTTTCCCGTCAAGGCTTGCCCCGAGCCAGGCGTGGTGCGGGCGGCGCTGGCCACTGGATGCGGCCTCGACCTTTGCTCCGCGGGCGATGTCGAGATTGCCTCCGCGGTCGGGTGTCCGGGCGATCGCTGGAAGTTCACTTCCCCATGCGCCGATGACCGGCTGCTCCGGAGGCTTTGCGAGGCCGGGGCGGCGCTCGATGCCGACTCGATCGAACAGGCCCTTCGTTGGGGGAGTTGCGGCGGACAAGCCTGCGGATTGCGGATCGCAGCCCGACGTCCCAAGGCGCTTTACGGCTCAAAATTCGGAATGCCGGCGCGCGACATCGTGGCGGCAGCTGGTCAACTGGCGAACGCGGTCCTGCGTCTGGAGGGACTGCATCTGCATGACCAGCATGCCAACCTGGCACCGGCCGAGTTTGCGCTGCGCCTGGCCGAGCACCTGGCCGAAGTCAGCCGCGAGGTCCTGCGCGCCTGTCGTTATGTCAACATCGGCGGAAGCTGGCCGATGCGACACGGCAACCCGGCATCGCCGGATGACCTTCGGCAGGGGCTGAAGTTGCTCCGCGAGCGCCTGGCAACGCTCGGGTTCCATGGAATGCTCTACGGCGAACCGGGCCGCTGGGTCGTCGGACCTTGTGGATACTGGGCGGCTCGTGTGGCGGCCGTGAAAGCCCACCCCCGGGGCGAACACCACCGCGTCGTGGTGCTCGACACCAATACTCCCGTGCCGTGCCGCCCCTCGCTGGCACCGTTTGTCGTACTGCGGCAGGGCGACCTGTTGCAGTCACCGCGCCGCCTGTTCTGCGATATCTTTGGATCCGCCAATACGGCCTTGGACTCCATCGGTGTGGAGGTGCGGCTGCCGGTGCTCGAGCCCGGGGATGTTGTGGTGTCGGTCGCGCAGGGAGCCTATACGCGGTCGTTGATCCCGCCGTTCAATGAGCGGGATCGTCCCGCGGCGATCGTCCTGGATTGTTCGTGCCCATGAAACGCCGGTTCAAGCAGCCCATGAATGAATGAAAACCCGGGCTGGGAGTTGGAAAGCGGCGACGGCCTGCAGTAACCTGCCCAGCGACGTGCAACGAACCGACTCTGCCTCGCTCGCCTCCCGGGCTCCGGGTCAGCCATGCCAGGAGCGCTCTCCCGGGGTCCTGCTGTTCAACCCTTTTGCCGAAGGCCATATCGCGCGCGGCCAAGCTTTCACTCCCGCCAAGCACCAGGTGCTGCTCGCTGAAGATCTGGCCAACCTGCCGCAATTCCTCGGCGAACCGGGTGATATCGTGCTGGTGACGAAACGGCCGTCTCCGGGCTTTCTACACACCCTCAGACAAGCCGGCTTTCCGCTGCCGGAGTTTGTCGAACTCCGGAACGGCCAGATCGATCCCGGCAGCGGTCTTGGTCGTCGCCAGTTCCGCGGCTTGCGGCCCTGGGCCTGGGGACCGGACAGCGTCAGACTGCTTGAGCCGCTCTTTGACCGCGTGGTCGGTGAGCGGCGGCTCGCCAACCAGCATTTCAATGACGACATCGCCGCGCTCTATTCCAAGGTCTGGAGCGTGGGGTTCCTGCGCAAGGTCCTCGCTCGCTGCCGCGCCGAGCCGGCGGCGCATGACATCCCTGGTAATGCCGCAACCGCGCGTTGGCTCTGCTCCGAGGATGAGGTTGGCCGGGTGGTGGACACACTCAACGATGCGTTGGAGGCCATCGCCGCCATTCGATCCCGCGGACATCATCGCGTAGTGGTTAAATCCGCTCACGGGTTGGCGGGACAAAACGCGATTCGGCTCTGGGAGCCGGCGCTGTTGCCCGCGCAGCGGCGCTGGCTGGCCCATGCCCTGAGTGACAGCCGTAGGCTCGTCGTCGAGCCCTGGCTCGAGCGCGCCCTGGACTTCTCCGTGCAGCTGGAAATGGAGCCGCACGGTCTCCAGCTCCGCGGCTGCACCGGCCTGGTCAACGACCGCAAGGGACAATACCTGGCCAACTGGGCGGAAACCGATTACCGCCGGCGGCTGCCGGTGCGCGTCGGCGCCTTGCTCGGTGTGCCGCCAGGCTCCTCGTGGGGGCCTGACCGCCTGTATCTCGAAATCATCTCCTTGCTGGAAGCGGAGCTGCGACGCGTCCGTTTCTTCGGCCCGATCAGCATCGATGCCATGGTCTATCGCACACCTGAGGGTGCATGCCGGCTTAAGCCGGTCGTGGAAATCAATCCCCGTTACACGATGGGACGCCTGACGGTGGAACTGATGCAGCGCGCCGCTCCCGGATCCCGCGGCTGGTTCCGCCTCGTCACCCGGAACCAGGCCCGCGCGGAAGGATTTGCCGATCTGGTCAGCTACGCCGATTCACTGTGCCAACGCCGGCCGTTGCGTCTCGAAGGCGAGCCGGCGCCCCGAATCGCTCAGGGCGCCCTTTGTCTGAACGATCCCGGGCATGCCCGGGTCTGCCTGGCGACCTTTGAAGTCAACCCTGTGCCGCGGCGCCCGGGTTCGCCTGACGGCCATGCGTATCCGCCCACTGACGAATGACGCATAAACTGATCGTCATCCTCGGGACCAACGCCTCGGGCAAAAGCGAGCTCGGCATTCGCCTGGCGCGGCATTTCGGCGGCGAAATCGTGTCGGCGGATTCACGTCAGGTCTATCGCGGCCTCGACCTGGGCACTGGCAAAATCACCCCGGCCCAGGCCGCCATTGTCAAACACCACCTCATCGACGTGGCCGAGGTCTCGGAAACCTATTCCCTGGCGCGGTATCAACGCGCGGCTTACGACGCCATCGACTCGATCGCGAGCGCCGGGAAATTACCCTTCCTCGTGGGCGGCACCGGCCTCTACATCAGCGCGGTCGTCGAAGGCTATCAGCTCATTGATGTTCCCCCAAACGACCGGCTTCGCGCCGAACTCGAGGCCCTTGCGCTTCCTCAACTGATTGAGCGCCTGCGAGAGATCGACCCCGCTGCCGCCGCGCGCATCGACGAACGCAACCCGCGCCGGATCATCCGGGCCATCGAGATTGCCTCGGCCGGTTATGAACGCAGCGCGGCGCAAAAGCGCGAGCCGCGATATCATTGCCTTCAACTCGGGATGACCTGGCCGCGCGAGATCCTGGTCGAGAGAATTGAGCAGCGTCTCCGGGATCGCCTGGCCCACGGCATGATCGAGGAAGTCGCCGGGCTCCGGTCCCGGGGCGTGTCCGATCTCCGGCTCGACCAACTCGGCCTCGAGTATCGATATGTCGCGCGTTATCTCCGGGGAGAACTGCGCACCCTCGACGATCTGCGCACTCAGCTTGGCATCGCCATTCGACAGTTCGCGAAGGATCAACTCACCTGGTTCAAGCGCGACGGCAGCATCCTCTGGTTGGACCCTTTCCAAGACTACTTCCAGGAAGCCTGCCGGCGGATCCGGGAGTGATCGGGCTGAATCCTGGGAAAGTAAAGCCACAGGTGACCGAGGTCATCGTTTTCCCCGAAGATGATCTGGCCGTCGCGGCCGGTAACGGCATCGCCGAACACGTAACCATAACGGCGTCGTTCCAGCACCGAAACCGCCACCCCGAGGTTTTTGACCTCCCCGGTTACCGGCTCGCAGCAGAACATCTTGGCCATTTCATCGCCGCAGAAACCGAACACCCGTCCATCGAAAGTGACCGCCATCGGCCCGACGGGAGCGAGCAGGGTCCGACCGAGAGCCGCGCTGAATCCGAGGTCTTCATCGAATGAAAAGAGCGTGCCCTCGCCGTCGGCGGTGTAGAGCCGACCGGAGTGACGGTCCCGGGCCCAGCGCAGCGGCACTTTTTCCCAGGACCCTTCCGGCAAAGGAATCGCCCGGCGTTCGAGCAAACCCGTCTCGGGGCGGTAACGCCAAAGATGACCCGCGCCATCCCGGCCAAAAACGCGCTCCTTCGATCCAAGCGCTATCCGTCCGGTCCCGGAGATTTCACCTGCGATCTGGATTGTTCCCGACTCGAGGTCACAGGTGAAGAGGCGGTTGGTGGTGGTTCCTACCAGCCGGGCGGTGGGCGGATGGAACACGGCGTGGACGATCGGCTCGTCGTTTACCTTCCCGAGGTCCTTCAAGGGCGGGCGACTGAATCCCCATTCCTGGATCAGATCGAAAGGCAGTCCCTGCAACCCTCCGGTGATGACGCGCCCGCCCCCCGGGCCGTTCACGCAGGCGGCGAACCGGCTTCCGCCGCAGCCGATCGCCACGCACTGATCCGCTCCCTCGATGGTTCCGAGGTCAAACACCACACCCGTCACGCCGTGGAACATCGCCACGAACACGTGGGCGGCGCGGCCGCTGGTGCCGCCGTAAACAATGCCGTCGCCGGTGATGTCCAGGGCGGTGATATGACTCTCGTCGGCGGCGATCGGGATGCTGGCCCCCGGGAAACAGGTCGGAAAGGCGACCATCGTACCTTCCTTCATGAAGGTCCCGTGGACAATCTCGTCGATGAGCGCCCGTGCCTCCGGCGAATTCATGTCGTATTTCTGCTTCTTGTCGCTCATAGACACCTCATCCCCACATCCGGATGGGCAAGTGCGCGTTCGGCTTCTTGCGCCCGGCCGGCAGGTGGACTTTGAAAACTCCGACCGGCCTGGTCCCCACGTTGCCGAAGAAGAGATCGCCCTGGTGATCGACCGCGCCGCGCGAGACATATTGGGCGGGTTGCGTGGGATGTTCGAGCACGGCGACTTCCTGACGTTCCAACGTGGCGGGGTTAAGCCGCCAAACCACCCCTTCGCGCTCGTGCGGTTTGTCTTTCATGGGATTGTGGACCGGGTCACGCCAGCGCGACGCCACGAAATACAACTGGCCATCCCCGGCGAAGACCAATCCACCACAATGATCCACAAAAGTGTCCTTGGGAATCGTCGGGTCCCGCTTCTGGGTGGCCGGGCCAAGATCTTCCACCCGCGGCCAATCGCCTTCGTCGAGCCAGATCCGCATCAGCCGCGGCGCGGCGATCCAGGTGACCGCGTAGACACAGTCCCCCTCCGGAGAGGCGGCGACGTCGTAGAACACGCTATGCCAGCCGGTCTGGAATTCGGGGTCGTGCGGGAGCACGAAAGGCGAACGTTCCAGCCGGTCCCTTTCGGGATCGTATCGGACGAGGTGACCGTAGTCGTCGGTGGTCCAGACCCGGTGTTTGCGATCGAGAAAGAGCGTCTGGGCATTGATGGACCCGATGCGGCCCAGGTCGCGGCGGGTGCGCGTCCGGGTATCGAAGATGATGAAATGATCACGGGGATAGCTGAGGGCATAGAGCCGGTGCCTTTCCTCGTCGTGGAGCAGACAACGGCAGCCTTCCTTCGGGATCAGCGTCTCCCACCAAAGGACTTCATCCGTTCTGGTGTCAAACGCGAGCAGTGCGCTCCCCCGGAAGCAGCGTTTGGGATCGTGCCACGAAAGCCACGGCGAATAGGCGGGTTGATCGATGGGCGGCCCAGAAAGATGTGTCGCCATGTAAAGGACGCCGTCGGCCATGGATGGCGCGAAACTGTAGTGAATCTTGCATTGCGTCGCCCGCCCGGAATCTCCCGGGTCATCGACCATCTCGCCCAGGGAGAAGAGGTAATCCAATGCGTCCCGATGTTCATTATACCGGACCACCTGGACGACCCCGCCCGGGACAGACTCGGCGCAGGCGGCGGCATAAATCCGTCCGTCAGGCCCGACCGACAGCGACCAGCAGGTGTCGGCATCCTTGTGTTCGGTGAACGGGTACCAGGAGGTGCGGTAGGGCGGTTCGGGTTTCGCCGCCGCGGCTTGCATCGAGGCGGGTTGGACGCCGCTGAGCGTCGGAAGGGCCAGCCACGCCGTGGCCGCCCCCGAACTCCGCTTAATAAAATCGCGTCGCGGTAGTTTCATGGTGGTGGTGCGGGGAATTGCTGCACCCTCCTAGCGCGGATCATGTATGCTTTCAAGGCTTTTGAAGCGGCAACCATCGTGAGAGCTGCGGGGACAGGACCCGCCGTCCCAGCCGAGACCTTGGACGGGATCACCTCCAACTCGACCGTCCCGACCACGTCATCCTCCAGCACCCAGCGGCTCCCCACGCGACGCGCGGCCACCGGATTGCCGCCGCTGAAAACCCCACCGGTTTGCGGGCGTGCCGGCAATTCGACACGTGCCGCCACCCCCGCCGGCAAGCTCAGGTTGAGCCGGAAGGTCTCGCCGCTATTCCACGTCACCCGCACCGGCCCGCGCGGCGTCGGGACTTTGCCTTCGGCCGAAGTCAGCCCGCCCGGATGCGGCCGCACCAGCGCGCGTACAACCCGGCTCGATCACCTCAACGCCGAGGACAAAACGCGGCAGCAGATTCGCCGGCGCAGCACCCCAGGCATGGTTCCAGTCCTGGTTCGGCTTGTATTTCTGGTCCCAGGCTTCCCACGTGATGGTCGTCCCGCTCTCCACCATGTGCTTCCAACTGCGGTCGTTGGGCGCCAGCATCAAGTCCAGCGCTTCCCGCCCCAATTCGGCGCGGAACAAACCCTCCAATAAACACTGCGCCGCGTAGACCGAACAGGCCATGCCGCGCCCGGCCAGCCAGCGCGCAACCGTCGGGCGATGCTCATCAGGCACCAGCCCGAACGCCAGCGGGAACAGACTGGCGTGCAGCGAGGTGTGGTCGGTGCCCTCGCCGTCGCGGTAGCGGCCGGATTCCGGCATGAAAAGGAGATTATGAAACGTCACCCGTGCCCGCGCCGCGCCGCACCATTTCCGGCCGCAACTCGCCCGGCCAGCCCTCGATTTCCACCCAGCGGAAGGGCAGGACGACGCCCCATTCGGGCGGAGTCAGGATCGCGTCGCGATGTTCGGTGTTGCGCTTGTCCGGCGGCGGCGCGGCCACCACCGGGGCGGCGCCGGCCACGGTCACCGTGGTTTGCTGGCAGCGCACCGAGCCCGGTGGCATGCGGTCGATCCGCCCGTTAGCCAACGCCTCCCCGAAATGCACTATGATCGTGCCCGACGCCTCCGCTGGCGGCTGCAAACGCAGGTTGCCGAAGGCGACCCGGCCGAAATCCACCAGATGCACCGCCGACTCGACCTCCGCGATCTTCACCGGCGCCTCGTCGACCAAGTGCACCGGCGCCCCCGTCAGCGGAACCGCCGTGAGCACTGTACTTGCGACCGCCGCAATTAGGAATCCAGCTTTCATCCGCCCATCCTAGTTAGGGTTTTTCGGGGATCCACGAACTTCTTAAACTGGTTTTTGAGCGGCGAGCTCCGCGTGGAATCGAGCCGTTGATCCTCTCGGCGGCTTGTTGTTGGCGCCGATAATCGCGCCATAAAGCGTTTTGGACCTTCTTTAACCCCGTAATACTTCTGCGATCAACCAGTTGTCGTGGTCCGACCAAGGCCGACAGCACCCGGTACAAGTCACCTGCCGCCAGTGGAGCCCGAAGGCAATCGAGACTTCTTCGCTCCTCGGGATTGCAGGCGGCCGTTGACGGCTTCCATGTCGAAGTGCTCGGGGTCGTAGTGGCCCACCCACTTCCGCAGGCCACGATCTTCCGGAGTCTCGGCCTTCTTCAATACTCGGAGCAAATTCGCATAACCCGGAAAACCCCCGCAATCCTCCGGCGGACACGCACGGGCTCCCGCCAGACAAACCGGCAGAGCCACGCTGGGATCGTAAGGCAGAATCTTCTCCACCTTCACCTCGTGCTGCCAGGCATCGCCGAAGTCATATTCGTAGCTGAAAGTCTGTCCCTTGCGACGGATCAGAGAACCGATCAACACCTGATCCTCGTCGAGGACGCGCGACCCGCATTCCACCACCATCTGGTAAGTGGAGTATTCAGTCGGATTGAAGCCGCCGCCGAAGCGGAAGGCGTGCATGTGGTAGCCGCTCCACCCCATGACGGTGACCAGCACCGGGTGCAGATCGCCCAGCAGCCAGTTGTCGGGGACCAAGATACGGCGCCAAATGGCTGGCTGGATGTATCGGAGGGAAACCCGCAATTGAAAGATCGCCTGCGGCGACGGCGCCTTCAACCTGCTCGATGTTTTGGTTCTCGGCATGGGGTGAGATTAGCCACGGCCGACCAGGATTTCACGTTTTTCCGTGTCTGACATTCCACAATATTCAGGGGAATGGGGAAGCCGGTTCGACAAAGCTCGCCATCCAGTTTCGGATTGGCCGGAAGGAGGCCTGGAGAGACGAAGTGCGCGAGTCCGCAAGGCTAGGGCTGCATTCGCGCCCATTCATGTTCCGCCCTGAATTCATCAGGGCGGCCGGGACTTCTCCCTTCCGCTCCCAATCCCGCCGCATCCCATCTTTTACCCGAGATCTTTTACCTTTGTTCGCAGTCTAGAACCAACAGTCGCCATCTGCGACTGCGGCCGGGGACCGGAACAGGGTGACAGGTTCATAGTCAGGAATCCCGAACTCATTCTCAATTAAGGGGTAGGAGCAGCGAGCGCTATCGGACCGCGGCTGTGTCGCAGACCAGCCGCAGCAACGTTCGCCCGGCCAAGGGGGTTCGGAACAGTCCGAGCGCCCCCGAGCGCGCGAGCTTGCTGCGACTGACCCTTCGGGCACAGTCGCGTTCCCAGACCGTGACTCGACCGACTTCGGACCGCGGCT
>JAHDYP010000237.1:0-4666 GCA_023383055.1 Verrucomicrobiota bacterium
CTTGCTGCGACTGACCCTTCGGGCACAGTCGCGTTCCGAGACCGTGACTCGACCGTCTTCGGACCGCGGCGTTGTCGCAGACCAGCCGCAGCAACGTCCGCCCGGTCAAAGGGGGTTCGGCACAGTCCGAGCGGCGCCGAGCGCGCGAGCTTGCTGCGACTGACCCTTGGGGCACAGTCGCGTTCCGAGACTGGAACCTCCCGCTTCAAGAACTCCCGCCTCGACATCTCCACAACTCCGAAAATGACAAACGGAAATGACATGCCGGGGGTAAAGAGTTCGCTGGCGTTGGGTTGGCGGTTGGGCCTAAGCTCGCGGCCCTGTTGCCCAGGTGGGCGGTTGAAGTTTTTGCGCACTATGACGTCTATGCCGGTCCGAACCAGTCGCCAGATACGCCAGGATTTCCTCGATTTTTTCCGGTCGAGACAGCACACCATCGTGCCTTCCTCGAGCCTGATGCCGGACGCGCCGAACCTGCTGTTCACAAACGCGGGGATGAACCAGTTTGTGCCGATCTTTCTGGGGCAGCGGAACGCGGATGTGGATCGCTGGGGCGGGGCGATCGCGGGTCGGTCCACGCGGGCGGCGGACACGCAGAAGTGCATCCGGGCGGGCGGCAAGCACAATGACCTTGAGGACGTCGGGTTTGACACCTATCACCACACGTTTTTCGAGATGCTGGGCAACTGGTCGTTTGGAGATTACTTCAAAGAGGAAGCGATCGCCTGGGCCTGGGAATTGATCACGGGCGTATGGGGTTTCCCCAAGGAACGGCTCTACGCCACGGTTTACCAGCCGGGACCGGGTGATCCGGCGGCGTTCGACCAGGAGGCATACGATCATTGGGCGGGCTGGTTCGAGGCGGCCGGGCTGGATCCGAAGGTTCATATCCGCACGGGTGGCAAGAAGGACAATTTCTGGATGATGGGCGAGACGGGGCCGTGCGGGCCGTGCAGCGAGCTGCATGTGGATCTGACGCCGGCGGGTGACACCCGGGGGGCACTAGTGAATACGGGCGACGCGCGGTGCATCGAGATCTGGAACCTGGTGTTCATCCAGTTCAACGCCGGGGCGGACGGCTCGTTTGTGCCGTTGCCGGCGCGGCATGTGGATACGGGGATGGGCTTCGAACGGGTGACGAGCATCCTGCAGTGCACGCGGCAGTTCACCGATTTCAGCGGCGTCATTTCGAATTACGAGACCGATGTCTTTCGGCCGATCTTCGATGCGCTGGAAACGATGAGCGGCAAACGCTACGGTTCGACCCTGCCCCCGGCCGATCTGGCGACCGTCAACGATCAGCAATCCACGGACATTGCCTTCCGGGTGATCGCGGATCACATCCGGACCCTGGGATTTGCGATTGCCGACGGTATCCTGCCGGGGAACACCGATCGCAATTATGTGCTGCGCCGGATCCTGCGCCGGGCGGTGCGGTACGGTCGGTCGCTCGGTTTTCACGAGCCGTTTTTCTACCGGCTCGTGGATGTGCTGGCCGAAACCATGGGGGCGGTTTTCCCGGAGATCCAGACCCGGCGCAACCAGGTCGAGGAGGTCATCCGCGTCGAGGAAGAGGCGTTCAACCGGACGCTGGACCGTGGACTACAGTTTTTCGAGGAGTACGTCCGTCAGGCCCAGCGCGATGCGGCGGGCGGCGCAAAGCCCGGCGCCCGCTTTCAGGGTGAATGGGCTTTCACGCTTTACGATACCTATGGTTTTCCGCTTGACCTGACGGAGTTGATGGCGCGTGAGCGCGGGTTGACGGTGGAGGTGGCGGGTTTCGACAGTTTGATGGAAGCGCAGCGGACCCGGGCGCGGGCGGCCCAGAAGAAGGAAGTCATCGCGGTTTCGCAGATCGAGACCGACACGCCCACGCGGTTTGTGGGGTTCGAGGCCTTGAAAACCACCGGCACCGTGCTGGAAGTGGTCCAGGTCAAGGACCGCCGGGCGGTGATCTGCGACGTCTCGCCGTTTTACGCCGAGATGGGCGGGCAGGTGGGCGATACGGGTGAACTGATTCAGGGCGCGGCGCGGTGGCGGGTGCTGAACACGCAGAAGAGCGGCGACGCGTGGCTGCATCTGGTGGCACCCGAGGCGGTGCCCGCATCGGGGCAGGCGGTGGAACTGAGTGTGGACCCCGTCCGTCGGGCGGCGATTCAGCGGCATCACACCGTCACGCACCTGTTGCACTGGGCGTTGCACGAGGTGTTGGGGCCGGAGGTATCGCAGAAAGGTTCCTATGTGGGGCCGGAGAAATTGACCTTCGATTTCAACAGCGCGGCGCTGACGCCGGAGCAATTGACAGAGATCGAGCGACTCGTCAACGAGCGTGTGCTCGAGAACGCGCCCGTGAGCTGGACCGAGGTGGACTTTGATTCCATCCGCGGTCGACGCGAGATCATGCAGTTTTTTGGCGAGAAATACGGAGATCGCGTCCGGGTGGTGCAGATTGGTGGTGCGCCGGCGGCGTTGGACGGGTATTCGATGGAATTGTGCGGGGGCACCCATTGCCGGGCGACGGGCGAGATCGGGCTGTTCCGGATCGGCGCGGAGAGCGCGATCGCGGCCGGGATTCGACGGATAGAAGCATTTTCCGGGATGGAAGCGTATCAAAGGGCGAACGAAGAGCTGCGGTTGATTCGCAGCCTGGCGGGGAAGGTCAACGCGCCCGTAAGCGAGCTGGAAAAGAAGCTGGAGAATCTACTGGCCCAGCAGAAGGAGCTCGAACGGCAGCTGAAGGGGCTGGCGCAGAAACAGGCGGCGGAGCTTGCGCAAGCCATGCTTTCGCGGGCGAAAACAGTGGGCGGAATTCCGGCGATCGTCGAGGAAGTGGCGAACGCGGATGGGGAAACGCTGCAGGCGATGGCGAACGAGTTGAAGGGCCGGTTTGAAGGGGTGCTGGTGCTTGGCGGAGTGGCGGGGGCGACGGTGGCACTGGTGGCGTCGGTCAGCTCGGCCTTTACCGGGAAGGTCCAGGCCGGCAAGATCATCCAGCAGATCGCGCCGCTGGTGGGGGGCAAGGGCGGTGGGAAACCCGACAACGCCCGGGGTGGCGGCAAAGAGGTGGCCCGGCTGGGCGCCGCGCTGGCCAAGGCAATGGAGCTGATTGGTGCGGCGCATTGACCAAAGCCGCGGAGTAGTTTACGGGTGACTCGTGGCCAGGAACTCCAAGACGAGCCGGAAAGGCGCCAGGGAATCCACCGCCGCGGTCGTGATCCGGGAGATGGAATTGCCGGATCTGGCGCCGGTATTCGCGCTGGGGCAGCGGCTGTTCACGGCGGAGAAATGGCCGACCCTGTATCGCTCGTGGGACCAGTACGAACTGGTTCATCTGTTTGGGACGAACGGCGAATACTGCCTCGTGGCGGAGGCGGGCGACAAGGTGATCGGTTTTGCGCTGGGCAGCCTCATGGAGAAGTACCGCAGTCCGTGGCGTTACGGCTGGCTGCTATGGCTGGGGGTCGATCCGCGCTGGAAACGGCACGGGGTGGGCCGGCGGTTGATGCGACGGTTGACCGATATTTTCATCGAGGAAAACGCGCGAATGATCCTGGTGGACACGGATGAGGCCAACGAGGATGCGATCCGGTTCTTTCGAAGAGCGGGTTTCGACAACGAGATTCGGCATGTCTATCTCTCCTTGAACCTCGACACGCACCCCAAGTACATCGAACACCGCGAGAGCGAGACTTGAAATGCGAAATCTGAAACCTCAAACCCGACACCCGAGATTCGAGGATGCGGCTTTCCCGCGAACTGAAGGATCGGGATTTCCCCTCTTCTCCGGGGCATTCCCTCGTTAGGTCGCATGCCGCTGGAAAAACCGTGGCCGCTGGATGCCACCTTGCGTTTGCTGGCCGGGCTGTTTGCGAGCCTGTCCGCCGGATGGATCGTGGCCAGCCTGTTGGGGCTTGGGCCCGACAACAAATTCGGGGCGTTCCTGGTCAGCACCCTCTGTTTTCACGGGGCGATGTTGCTGTTGGTGCAGGTGTTTGTGTGGGAGACCGGGACAACCTGGACCGGAGCCTTCGGGTTCAACCAGCCGGATGCGCTGCGCGCGTTGCTGCTGGCGGTGATCCTGACGCTGGTCGTGCTGCCGTGCGCCTGGCTGCTGGGCCAATTGTCGGCCTACTTGATGACCTGGTTCCGGCTCGAACCGGCCGTCCAAGAGGCTGTGACCACGCTGCAAAGCACGGTCGAGGTGCCCCAACAGATTTACATGGCCGGCGCCGCGGTGTTGTTGGTGCCGGTCGCCGAGGAACTGTTGTTTCGCGGCATCCTCTATCCGACCATCAAGGGATTGGGCTGGCCGCGAGTGGCGTTTTGGGGGACGGCGATCCTGTTTGGGGCGGTTCATATGACGCTCATGACCTTTGTGCCATTGACGTTTCTGGGGCTTTGCCTGACCTGGCTGTACGAGAAGACCCAGAACCTGCTCGCGCCGATCTTTGCGCATAGCCTGTTCAACCTGGCGAATCTCCTGTTGCTGGTGCTGATGCCGCCCCCTTAGAACCGGGGCCACGGAATCCGGTCAACCCTGGATCCAGATGCATGACTGAATTCGAACTGATCGACCGGTTGCGGGAGATGCTCCCACTGAATTCCAGCACCCGGGTGGGTGCCGGCGACGACTGTGCCGTGCTGGACCTGGGTCTGCCGGGGCACT
>JAHDYP010000237.1:4676-8665 GCA_023383055.1 Verrucomicrobiota bacterium
GGTGGTCGAAGGGGTGCATTTCACGGAGGCAACGGATCCCGCTGAGATCGGGCACAAGGCCCTGGCGCGCTGTCTGAGCGATGTGGCGGCGATGGGCGGCACCCCGAGCCATGCCGTGGTGACGCTGGGCCTGCCGCGGGACTTCGATCCGGTGCGGGTGGAGGGTGTGTATGGCGGCCTGAAACGGTTGGCGGAACGTCATGGGGTGGCGCTCGTGGGTGGCGAAACCACCTCGAACCCGGAGCGGTTGCTGCTCAGCGTTGCCCTCATTGGCACCGTCCGGCAGGGGCGATGTCCCCTCCGGTCCGGCGCTCAACCCGGGGATGCCCTCTTCGTCACGGGTGAACTGGGCGGGTCCTTCGAGTCCGGCCGGCATTTGAACTTCGAACCGCGGCTGGCGGAGGGGCGTTGGCTGGCCGAGCAATTCGAGGTGCACGCGATGATTGATTTGAGCGACGGATTGGCCGGGGATCTGAGGCATATCCTGACGGCCAGCAAGGTCGGGGCGGAACTGCGGGTCGAGGCGATCCCGATTCATCGCGACGTGGCGCGGGCGAGGCCGGAACCCGCCGCGGCGGGCGAGGCTTCAAGTCCGGCGGTCTCCGGTCTGAACCGGGCTCTCGGCGACGGTGAAGACTACGAGCTTCTGTTCACCGTGGTGGAGCAGGAGGCGTCGCGACTTACGGACGCGTGGCGGGCGCGCTTTCCGGCGTTGCGTTTGAGCTGCATCGGCAAAATCACGCCGGGTTCCGCGCTGGTGCTGCGCGATCGGGGCCAGGTTCGCCCACTGACTCTCCATGGATACGAGCATTTCTAGGAGTGCCGAGGATACGCGCGGCTTGGGCCGGGAATGGGCGGTCAGCGCCACGGCGGGTTGGGTGATCGCTTTGACCGGCGATCTGGGCTCCGGAAAGACGGAGCTCGTGAAGGGATTCGCGGCCGGGCTGGGTGTGAGCGCGCGGGTGCATTCGCCCACGTATGCCTTGATCCACGAGCATCAGGGCACGCGCCTGACGCTGCATCACCTGGATCTCTACCGGCTGGAGACGGCGGAGGCCATTCTTCGGGCGGGCTTGGAGGAATACCTGGTGCAACCGGCGGGCGTGAGCATCGTTGAGTGGGCCGAACGTTGGTTTGACGCCGCACCCGGGTGTCTGCAACTGCCTGGGAGACTGCGCCGGGTCTGGTTCGAGACGATCGGACCGTTCGAACGCCGGATTCGTTATGAAGATATTGGCCCTTGAGTTCAGCGCGGATCTCCGCAGCGCGGCCGTGCTGGCCGGATCGCCGGTGCCCGCCTGTGCCGGCGAGAATGCGCCGCGCGAGCACGGTCCCCTGACTCTGATCGAGCGGGCACTGAAGGAGGCCGGAGTCGAACGCGAAGCCATCGACACCATCGCGGTGGGTTTGGGGCCGGGATCTTATGCGGGCATTCGAAGCGCCATCGCCGTCGCGCAGGGCTGGCAGCTCGGACGCGTGGTTCGGCTGGTGGGGGTGAGCAGTGTTGAGGTGTTGGCCGCGCAAGCCCAGGCCACCGGGGTGCGCGGCCCGGTCAACTTCGTGGTGGATGCCCAGCGCGGGGAGGTTTACTGGGCCAGATACCTGATCGGGGCCTCGGGCTGCGAACTGGTTCAACCGTTGCGTCTGGCCGGGTGGTCGGACCTGGCGACCGTGATCGCACAGGGCGAGTTGCTGATGGGACCCAGCGCCGGCATGGTCGAGCGAGGAGTCAAACCGCTGATGCCCGGGGCGTCCGCGCTGGCGGTGCTGGCGGCGGGGTGCGACGTCGATATGGCGCCGGAGACACTCGAACCGATCTATCTTCGCGCCACGTCGTTTATCAAGGCGCCCCCCGCCCGGTGGATTCCGCCGGTGAAACGGGGTTGAACCGGCGGGACTACCCGCGCTTAAGGCTGGCATCGGGGCAATTGACTTTTCCGGGAGAGGGGTGGTACTGAGCAGGCATGCCGTTGCATGTTGCCTTTGGGGGATCGGTTGAGTTCAGCCCGTCTTACGAGCCGCGAGGGGGGATCAGCCATGTGTTGTTCGATTTCGACGGGACCTTGTCCTTGATCCGGCAGGGTTGGCCGGAGGTGATGGTGCCGATGTTCGTCGAGATGTTGCCCCGGCTGCCGGGCGAGACCGAGGCAGAGGCGCGGCAGCTGTTGTATGAGGACATCATGCGGCTGAACGGCAAGCAGACGATCTACCAGATGATCCAGTTGGCCGAGCGCATCAAGGAGCGGGGCGAAACGCCGCGTGACCCGCTCTGGTATAAGAACGAATACCTGCGCCGGCTCAACGAGCGCATTCGCGATCGCGTCGAAGGCCTCGAAGCCGGGCGGCTGACCACCGATGACCTGTTGGTCTTCGGATCCCGCGCCCTGCTCGAAAGGCTGCGCGCGCGCGGGCTGGCGCTTTATCTGGCGAGCGGCACCGACGAACCGTATGTGAAGCGGGAAGCGCAACTGCTCGGGCTCGAACCGTATTTCGGTCCGCACATTTACGGCGCGCTGGACGATTACCGGAAGTTCTCGAAAAAGATGGTGATCGAACGCATCCTCCGTGAGAACCGGATCGAAGGCGCCCAACTCCTGTCATTCGGCGACGGATACGTCGAGATTCAAAACACCAAGGAAGTGGGCGGCCTGGCGGTGGCGGTGGCAAGCGACGAAGCCAACAACGGTTCCGGCCGCGTGGACGAATGGAAGCGCCAGCGCCTCCTGGGTGTGGGCGCGGACGTGGTGATCCCGGACTATCGGGATGGGATTGCCTTGCTCGACTGCCTGCTGGGTGCCACGAATTGAGCGGCCGGGATTGATCCGCCCCAACCACGGCGGGTGAATCCGGCGGCAAGCGCAAAGGACCAGACAATGACCGGACATGCGGGGCCACTGGAATTGGAGCGGCTGCGAGTTCAGCCGCTCCCCGAGCGCCGGAGCTTGAGCCGCCTCGAGGATACCTTGGTGGAACCGGCGGA
This sequence comes from Verrucomicrobiota bacterium, assembly GCA_023383055.1. GTDB lineage: Bacteria > Verrucomicrobiota > Verrucomicrobiia > Limisphaerales > JAHDYP01 > JAHDYP01. The sequence continues at coordinate 7,657 of JAHDYP010000237.1, forward strand.
TTCCCCGCCCGCTTGCGCCCCTGCCGTCCACGAGCAGTTCGACCGTTGCGCCGAACAGATCCGGGCGGCACGCGAGCGCGGGGCGGCGGTCCTGCTGATCTACGGCGCGCATCTGATCAAGAACGGCGGGCAATTGCTGCTCCGGCAGTTACTGGACGGCGGCTGGCTCTCGCACCTCGCCACCAACGGGGCGGGCACCATTCACGACTGGGAATTCGCCTGGTTGGGGCGTTCGACCGAAAGCGTGCGCGAGAATGTGGCCACCGGGACGTTTGGAACCTGGGACGAGACCGGGCGCTATCTCCAGTTGGCACTGCTGGCGGGCGGGCTGCGCGGCGAAGGGTATGGCCGCGCGCTGGGCCGGTTCATCCACGAAGACGGCGCGACGCTGCCCGCGGCTGCGGAACTCGAGTCAGCCATCCGCGCGGATCCCGGGGATCCGGCAACGGCGGCGCGGGCGGATCTGCTGCGGGCGATGCGGGTGCACGGATTGGCGGCTGGCCGGCACCTGGTGCCGCATCGGTGGCGGAACGCGTCGGTGCTGGGTCATGCGTTCTGCCAGGAGGTGCCCCTGACGGTGCATCCGGGAATAGGGTATGACATCATCACCAACCACCCGCTGTTCAACGGTTCGGTGGTGGGCCGCGCCGCGGGTCTCGACTTCCGCTGGTTTTCGGGCGCGGTCGAGCGGCTCGACGGCGGAGTGGTGCTGTGCATCGGTTCGGCGATCATGGGCCCGCAGGTGTTCGAGAAGAGTTTGAGCTGCGTGAACAACCTGCGGCTGCAGGCGGGGCGCGGGATTGTGTCGGGGCATTCGATCTACGTGGTCGACCTGCAGGATGGCGGCAATTGGAATTGGGACCGGGGTGAACCGCCCCGGGACAATCCGGCGTATTACCTGAGGTTCTGCAAGAGTTTCTCGCGGATGGGCGGCCGGATGAGTTATGTGCAGTGCGACAATGTCCTGTTCCTGCATCACCTCTGCGAGCGATTGCGACGTCCGAAAGCC
>JAHDYP010000238.1 GCA_023383055.1 Verrucomicrobiota bacterium
CCACGCTGGCCACTTGCTCCGGATCGATCACACACCCCCCGCCATCGGGCGGGATCAACACCAGCAGATCCCTACGGGGCGAAAACAGCAAGTGGTCAGCCGTCAGAACCTTCAAGGTGCGTCCACGGCTGAGGTGAACGGCAAAGGGCTTGAACGGCGCCAGATCGCGCAACTCCTGGATATCCCTGACCGTCATGGCCGTTGTATATCATTAACGTCGCCCCACTTCAATCGGCAGCATCCCCACTGTCGGAGCTCGATGAAATTGTCCCCTTCGCTTTTGGAATCGTGTGTTGGCACTTCGGCCGAAGCGGCGGGAGGTCTTGGAGGGGGCGGTTCTGGACTGGGATGGCGCCGACCTGAGCCGAAGCGTAGCGAGCCTTTGCTGGCGGTCAATAGCCAGCAGCCTTGATCCTTTCCCCCGTCCGTCGCACGTCCCCATTTCATGTCGCATATGCGACATGAAATGGGGACGTGCTTTTTCCCTCGGCTTGGTTCATGATCCAGCAGTGAAACTGCCAACGGAGGAGTTTCTCTACGAAGTGCTCTGGATGGCCGACACCATCCTGAATCCCACCTGGAACAACCTGCTCGATAACTTCGAAACCTGGGCCGCTCGCGAGGGATTGCTGCGCCGCCTGCACGAACTCGAACACCGCCGGTTCCTCGAACACTCGCCAAGCGCAACCACGCCCGCTGCCGATTGCGCCGGCATTTGCGGGCCCGACATTTCGGCTACCTCCAGAACAGTGTTTGGATATCGCCCGATCCCCTGAATGAAGAGCGCCAACTGCTCCAAGGCGCCAAGGTCGATGTCGAATCCCTGCTTTTCCTGGAGGCGCATCCGCGCGGAGACGAATCGGACGCGGACATTGCCGTCGGCGCATGGGATTTTCCTGGGATCAATGATCAGGCGACTTAGGTAACAACTTTACAAATAGTTAAATTAATTAGGCCAAATTTACGGCGTCCCGATTTTATGTCGCATAGGCTACATAAAATCGGGACGCCGAGTTAGTTTAGTTTGGTTCGGGGTCGGGGTCGGGTTGTGGAAGGGAAAGGGGTGCAAATCGAGCCCGGAGCGTTGGTTGTCTTCATTGCGGAAAGAACTGCTGAATTTGAGGTGGAAGCTACCAGGCGGTCACACTGCGGGAAACCGGGTCAAGTCGTATCGTCGCCGTGGCTGAGCCCGGCACTGGATTCGCAGGCATTTCCGCGGGGCGGCTAATCGCGTCGGAGGTTGTGGGCGCTCGAACGGTCGGACGGCCACGTTTCCCTTGGACATTGCCGCGGGCCGGGAGACCCGGGGTCCGCGGGAAACAAGAGACGATACAACAGCGTGAACATCAAGCCATACAGCCATACCGGGCAGATTGACTCGAAGTGAATGCTCTGACAGCTTCGTTTCCATGTTCCCACAGCCAGCAAGCGTTTGCCGGAGCCGGCGCGAGACTGCTCATGCTTAGCCCGCACCAACCGCTGATCACGCCACCAGCGCCTGGCCGCGGTTGGCTGTTGCTGCTTGCCCTCGTTGCGGAGTTGTTGAGTCATACCGCCGTCGCGGCTCCGTCCCCGCGCATCGCGTTTCTGACGGCGGAGAAATCCGCGGCTGACCTGGGGGCTCATGATCGCGCAGCCTGGGAATTCGCCCGGACCATCGGCGAAGCCACGTTGCTCGTTTCCAACGAGGCCGGGGCATTTGCCGACTCCTCCGGCCAGGTCCGGGAGTTAGCCGGGTTTGAGGTGGTGTGGTACCACCAGGGCGACGCGATCCGCCGCACGGCACTGCATGGCGGCACATCGCTCAGTGCCATCCGGCGGTTTGCCGAGGATGGTGGCGGAGTGTTGTTCTCCGGCGGTGCGCTGGCGATCGTCGATCACCTCGGGCTCGAACCGTATGTGCGGGCGCAGCGGCATGAGCTCGAAAACTATCGTGACCCGGCGGCTCTCGTCCCCGAGGTGCGGTCTCATCCGGTCTTTGCGGGCCTCAGCGCGCACGACGGGCTGATCTGGCTCAGCAATGGAGGCTGTCGGGCGGTGGCGGATTTCTATTGGGGCGGACCCGCCGAAGGCGTGGTGCTGGGCAATACGCCCGCCGGAGTCGAAAAGCCGCTGGTGGAATATCAACTCGGCGCGGGACGGCTCATCGTCTTCGGCTGGCGCTGGCCGGACTACGCCGATCTGGAAAACCCACATCGCGCAAACCTGCTCCGGCTGACTTCGAATCTGCTGAGCTACCTGGCCGATGCCCGACAATGGCGTCCGCTGGTGATCCCCTCGAAGTTTCCGGCGGCGGCTTTTCCCGAGGAACCGGGCATCGCGGCACCGCGTTGGCGCGCGCTACGACTGGCCATCGATGACCTGTCGCGGGAGTTTCCCTGCCGCTACCCGCATGGCCGCCGCTATCAGGAACAACTCGACGCGCTTCAGGCCGAGTACGATCAACTTCCGCGCGACGCGAGCGCCACCGCCTTTGCCCCAATCCTGGCGCGCTTCGAGGCGCTTCAACGCGAGGCCCTGCTGGCCAACCCACTCCTGGACTTCGACCGATTGCTCATGATCCGGCGACGGGCGGACCGGTTGGGACTGCCCATGAACTACCACGGCAATACCGATCTCGAACCCACCGGCTACAGCAATACCGTGGTGAGCTTGTCGCCGCCGGCGCCAGGAGGCCGGATCGAGACCTTGTTTCGTCCGGACGGCGACCGATTCATCGGGGATCTGGATCTGCACTATGACGCCGAAACTCTGCTGCTGTCGGCTCCCGATGAGCGCGGTCGCTGGGGCGTCGCCGAGCTGCACTTGATCCGTGGAACGTTGGAGGCGCTCCCACTCATCGACGAGCCCGACGTGCATAATTACGACGCCTGTTATCTACCGGACGACCGCATGGTCTTCACCTCGACGGCGCCTTTCATCGGTGTCCCCTGCGTGGGCGGCAGTTCGCAGGTGGCCAATCTCTACTTGCTCGATCACGACCGGCGGATCCGCCGTCTGACGAATGACCAGGATCACAACTGGTGTCCCACGGTGCTGAACAACGGCCGACTCCTCTACCAGCGCTGGGAGTATGCCGATATTGCCCATGCCTTCACCCGCCTGCTCTTTCACGCGAACCCCGACGGCAGCGGGCAGATGGAATACTACGGCGGCAATTCCTTCTGGCCCACGGCGCTCTTCTACGCCCGGCCCGTTCCCGGTCACCCAACCAAGGTGATCGCGGTGGTGGGCGGTCACCACGATGCGCCGCGTCAGGGGGAACTGGTCATCCTCGACCCGGCGCGGGGACGTCACGAAACCGAAGGTGTGGTCCAGCGGATCCCCGGTTTCGGTGAAACCGTGGAACCGGTGATTCTCGATGGTCTCATCGCCTCGAGCTGGCCGCGGTTCCTGCATCCGCATCCGCTCAGCGAGAAGTATTTTATTGTCTCCTGCAAACCGACTCATGGCTCGCACTGGGGCGTTTACCTGGTGGATGTATTCGACAATTTCGTCCTGCTCCACGAAGAACCGGGTTGGGCTTTCCTCGAGCCGATCCCGTGGCGCAAATCGGAACGGCAACCCGTGATTCCGGACCGCGTCGATCCAGACCAAACCGAGGCCACGGTCCTGCTGGTCGATGTGTATCGCGGGCCGGGCCTGGCCGATGTGCCCCGCGGCATGGTGAAAGCCCTGCGCCTCGTCGGCTACAGCTTCACCTTCCACGGCCTGGGCGGCGAACCGGACCGGGTCGGCCTGGACGGGCCCTGGGACGTGAAACGCATCCTGGGCACGGTGCCCGTCGAACCCGACGGCTCGGCCAGTTTCCGCGTGCCCGCTTGCACGCCGATTTCCATTCAACCGCTGGACGCGGACGGGAAAGCGCTGGCCTTGATGCGCAGTTGGCTGACCGCGGCTCCCGGCGAGGTGCTTTCCTGCGTCGGTTGTCATGAACCCCAAAACACGGCCGCGCGGTTCGAGGACCCTCAACTCGCTTTTCGCCGTGAACCTTCCGCCATCCAACCCTGGTATGGCCCGGCGCGTGGGTTCTCCTTCGAACGCGAGGTGCAACCGGTCCTGGACGCGTATTGCATCGGCTGCCATCACGGCGATGCGCTCTCCAATGGCCAAGTCGATCTGACGGCCCGGCCCGCCCAGCGAGTGCCCTCGGCGTTTCAAATGCACTTCTCCCCCGCTTACCTGGAGCTCCGACGCTGGGTGCACACACCGACCCTCGAAAGCGACGCGCACCTGCTGCCACCCCGGGATTTCCATGCCGACACCAGCCGGCTGATCCAGATCCTGCGCGATGGTCATTACCAGGTGACCCTCAGCGATGAAGCCTGGAGTCGATTGATCACCTGGATCGATCTGAACGCTCCCTTCCACGGCACCTGGCAGGAGGTCGTGGCCGCGAACCCCGTCAAGCTCGATGCCGCGCGCCACGGCGCCCAACGACGTCGCGAACTGCACCAGCGCACCACCGGAATGGACGAAGTCCCCGAGGTGGTTTATCCCGCCGCGGTCCTCGAGCCCTCGCCCCCTCGCGCAAACCCGGACTCCTTCGCTGCCCTTTGTTTCACGGAGGGACAGGTGCCCGAAAGCCAGAACCTCGAGCGCGAGATTCCCATAACCCGCATCGAGTTGACCAACGGCGTGTCGATTGAACTCGTCCGCATCGACCCCGGTGAGTTTATCATGGGCGCGGATCGGGGTTATCCGAACGAACGCCCGGCCCGCCCCCAGGTGATTGACCAACCCTTCCTCATGGGGCGATTCGAGGTCAGCAACCGCCAGTATCGCTGTTTTGATCCCGACCACGATAGCGGACTCGAGACCGGCGAGGCTTATCAGTTCGGCGATGACGAACGCGGATTTCCGCTCGATCGGCCCGAGCAACCGGTCGTCCGCGTTTCCTGGAACCAGGCCATGGCCTTCTGCGACTGGCTCTCAAGAACGACCGGCCGCCAGTTCACCCTGCCCACCGAGGCGCAATGGGAATTCGCCTGTCGCGCCGGAACCACAACCCCATTTTCCTACGGCACGATGGACTGCGATTTCAGCGCCTTCGCCAACTTCTCCGATGCCACCCATCACACCGTCTATTATCATCATGTCCCGGATGCCCTGCCTCCGTGGCGGCCCGCCGACACGCGCTTCGACGACCGGTGGCGGGTGGCGGCTCCCGTCGGCTCTTTCCTGCCCAATCCCTGGGGACTCCATGACCTGCACGGCAACGTGGCCGAGTGGACAAGTTCCGATTACGGCGCCCATGACGCCAGCCCGGACCGATCCACCGTTCCCTCCAGCGCGGGCACCCGCAAAGTTGTTCGGGGCGGTTCCTGGCTCGATATTCCCCGACGCGGCCGATCCGCCTTTCGCCTGCATTACGAGCCTTCGCAAGCCGTTTCGGACGTCGGTTTCCGCGTCGTGGCGAATCCTTGGTAAAACCGCAGTGCATGTCCCACAACCTGTTCTTGCATGTAGCCGTGAAGTTGGCCATCTTCATGGCCGTGAGCAAGACTGTGAATATCGCTGAGTTTAAAGACCGGGTTTCGGAGTATCTCGCCCTGGTGGAACAGGGCGGCGAGGTCATCGTCTGCCGACGCAATGTGCCACTGGCCCGGGTCCAGCCGATCCGAAAACCAATCGACCCAACGCCGAGGCAACCCGTCGTGGGCTGCATGAAAGGCACGGTCCGAATCCACGGTGATTTAACGGGGCCATGCGTACCCGAGGACGATTGGGAAATGCTCAAGTGACCCGCCATGCGCTACCTCCTGGATACCTGCGCCATCCTGTTCATTGCGGAGAAGACCTCCGATCTTTCCCCGGCGACGCTGGACCTCATTGAGGCCGCTCCGGCGGGGGATGTGTTCGTCTCGGCGATGTCAGTGGCTGAACTGGCCTGCCTGCAAGAACGAGGGAGAATCGCGCTTAAACAGCATTGGCGCGCCTGGTGGGATGTGTTGCTGCAGCGAACCAGGTGGCCCTGTCTGCCCATCACCGCGGAGATTATGGCCGAAGCCTACAGCTTGCCGCCACCCATTCATCGCGACCCGGCAGATCGCGTGCTCATCGCCACCGCGCGCCTGGAGCGGTTGACGGTCGTCACCACGGACGGCAAAATCCGCGACTATCCCCATGTGGCAACCGTCTCCTGACATCGCCTTCATTGTGAGGGCTCGTCAGATTAGCACGATGCGTCCTTCGCGAATATCCTCCATGACTGTCGGTGGCACATCGAGATTATCCTCAATCCAACGTTCCCAGGTATCCCTGCTGCGCCGGGACATCAAAGCACACATCTTCATCTCGCAGGCTTCACAGAACATATAGGGGAGGTGATGAAACAACAGGTCGCGGCCATCGCATAGTGCGACCAGCACGTAGGATTTAAGGTCTGACTTTTTGCTTCCGCACGTGAGACACGACTCGATCCACGGTTCGATCGAAGTGGGGGAGTCTGACAGCAATCTTCTCGTTCGTTCGTCCAGGTTGACCGAATCGAGGACAAAGTCCCATAGATTCGTCATGGTCTCCCTGGAGTAGGCTGCCTCAAGCCCCTGGTAGCACGCTTGGCAATAGGCAAACTCGAGGATAACCTCAGTTCGGTTAAATGCTTTTTGAATGAGGTATACGGTTCCGTCCTGCAGGAGGGCCTTGCCACAGTCTACGCAATGAGAAAACGGCTCGCCCGTCTCAAATGAATAGAAAAGTGCGGGAAGCGGAATGAAATTCTCGACGTATACAAAGTTCTCGGGGCTCATCTCTTTGCCCTACCTGCCTGGAGCCGGATTGTTCGGCTGAACATTCATTTTTTCTCATTGGCGGGGGAACGCTTCTTCCAACAGCTTGGCGTGGATCGCCCGGCCTACACGCGCAACCTCCAAGCCCTCCGGACTGACCGGGTCCCCGACGTACCTGGGACCGGATATCAGCACCGACTGACCGTCGGCAGTCCGCACGCGCTCCTCGTTCAGTGCCCAACCCACCATGCGAAAGGCTCTCTCCCGCAGGTCCGCGCCTTGATCCGCGTTCACGTCGAGCGTGCCTCTAAATTGCCACGGCACCAACCAGTCGCGCTCCTTCAGGTCAGCAGGCCACACGCTCGCATGGAAGGGCGAACTCGCCGAGTGCCCCTTGGCACCGAGTTGGTAAACTTCTGCCGAGGCCACCTGCCACCCGTTGAGAACGAACCGCTCGCGCGCGATCTGCACACTGATGTCGCCGCGCGCACCCACGCACACCAGGACCGTCCGTCGCTCGCGTCGATTGAGGGTGTGTTCCGACTTCACCCAAAGATCAGCCTCCGCACCGGACAACAGCACCGGAAGGCCAAAACACCGCGAAACCAGGTCTGCCTTCACAACCTGGAATACAGCCTGCGAAGCTCCCTCGGAGCCCCACGCCGTACTCGCGCACAAGAGCAAACAAGCTATGATCCGCATAATCATCAGGGCCGATCCACTTATTGCCTTCCTGCTCACCCGTCACCGAGCTGAAGCCATCCGGTCCACCGTTGCCTTGGCTAAGTCCAGGAGTGGTTGCTCGCCCAGCTCTGCAACACCCTCAACCCATCCTGTGAACAGCCCCTGGCGGAACACGAGGATCCGAGTGCGAACGAGCACACGCGCTTCGGGCGGGTCGGCTTCGGCTTGAGCCGTTTGGAGCCAGGCCGCGGATTGTCCCACCGCCGTGCTTACGGGCTTCGTGTCATCAACCTTGTCACGCAACCGCCCCCAATAACTTTCGAGCGATGCCACGTCCGGGTACCGGCTGAGAGTTAACGTCACGGGGAAATTGTGAGTGACGTGGGCATAGTCGAGTTCAGCCATGGCCACTGATCCATTGCGTGCCAGAGCGTCCCGGACGGTCTGCACGATCGCCGCACGGTTCGTGGGATCTTCACTGGCTTGGGGATTGACGCGCTCCGTCGGTTGCTCCAGTGGGTCAATCGCATAAACCACCCTCCGTTCACCCCAGCCGACACCGAGTTCAGAATGAGTGGGAGCGACTGAAACTACTGGGACCGCGGAATCCCCAGTCCTCTGGACCATCCGCTGGTCGAGCTGACTGGCCAGGTTCTGCAGATTCGCAGCCTGTTCCCACCGGGTGACACTGCTACTGGGAGCGATCCATGCCTTGAAGTCAGCCCTGCGAAACCACAACGTGGAGCCAGGAGTTCGAGTGCTTCGGTAAAACACCGCCGCATCTCCGAGTCCATTCACCGGAGAATGCTGGTACTGCTCGGAATCCAAACGCAGCAACTGATCAAACTCCTCGGCCAAACGCAGCCTGTCCCGGTAACGGTAGATCTGGACATCGTAAACAGCAGGACCGTTCGTCAGGCGGAGGGTGTACTGGGCATTGCCCCAGCCACTGACATAACTCTGTGGATTTGCCACCGTGTCGAGCTGCTCGTTCTTGAAGGACTCTGGCAGTGTCGAGGCTTCAGGGGTTATCACGGCTGGTTTGCTGAGCGGATCAAACAGCAAACTATACACAACGTCCTAAGTAATGCAGCATAATCGGCGGAGTGTTTCGTTCGGT
>JAHDYP010000239.1:0-8276 GCA_023383055.1 Verrucomicrobiota bacterium
ACACGGACCTGGATGGTTTGACCGATTTGGCGGAGAGCGTGATTGGCGCGCGCGCGGATCAAGTGGACACGGACGGGGATGGCCTGAGCGATTACGTCGAGGTGAGTCAGGGGCTGAACCCGTTGAGCGGGTTGAACCTGCCGGTGGGGATCATTGCGAGTCGTCCGCTTGATGGCGAGGCCGAGCGGATTGTGTTGGACGGGTCGTTAGCGTTACTCGCGACCGGTTCGCATGGATTAGCGGTGGTGGACATTGGGACGGCGACGGAGCCGGTGTTGCTGGCGGAGCTGGAGCTGCCGGGATTCAACCGGGAGATCGTGTACAGTCCGGCGGTGCGGGTGGCGGCGCTGGTGGCGGAGTCGCTGACGTTCAGCGGGTCGGACTTTGGGATTCACCTGGTGTCGCTGAGCGACCCTGGGGCGCCGCGGTTGATTCGGACGATGGCGGTGAAGGCGGACGCGGTGGCGGAGCGGGACGGGCTGTTGTATGCGGCGGTGGGGCGGCAATTGCGGACGTATGATATTGCGACGGGGCTGGAGTTGGGCTGGATGCCGTTGAATGACCCGCCTGATAGGATGGTGGTTGGCAGGAAGCTGCTGGTCCTGGCATCCGGGGAGACCCTGAGATTCCTGGTGCCGGACGGGACGGCGTGGACAGAGGTGGGCAGCCTGCAGTTGGGGCTGGGTGCGTCAGTGCTGCTGATCGACGGCGACACCTTGTTTGTGGGAACGTTTCAGGGCTATTTCACGTTGGACACTTCCGATCCCGGTGCGCCGGTGGTTACGGGGCAGCCGCCGATCACGCAATTGGTGGTGCATGCGATGGCGTTGGACGGTTCGGGATTGGTGGCGGCCGTCACGAGTTTCGCGGGACCGACCACATTGGATTTCTCGGTATACGACGGCCGGGATCGGTCGGACGTGACGCGGTTTTTGAACACGATCGCGACGCCGGGAGCGGCCAAAGATGTGGCGGTGTCGCGGGGGGTGGCGTATGTGGCGGATGGGAGGGCGGGATTGCAGGTGATCAATTCCCTGTCGTTTGACAACCAAGGCCAGCCTCCCGCGGTGACGCTGGACCTGGCTGAGCTCGATGTGGACTCGATGCTTCCGGGAGTGCAAGTGGTCGCCGGCAGTGTGGTGCGGGTGGAAGCGGCGATCACCGATGATGTGCAGATCCGCGAGGCCCGGTTGTTGTTGAATGGCGAGGTGGTCGCGAGCGTGGCCGCGGGGCCGGTGGGGTGGCCGCTGACGATTCCGGCCGATCGGCCGCCGGGGACGCGATTGACGCTGCAGGCGGAGGCGGTGGACACGGGCGGAAATGTGGGGATGAGCGACGCCGTGGAAGTGGAGGTCGTGGCTGACGAGGTGGCGCCGGGGTTGGGGGCGTCGCTGCCGCGGGATGGTGGTGCGGCGTTTGCGGCGGGGGCGATGGTGCTGCGCTTTGACGAGTCGATTCAGCCGATTGAAGTGCCGCAGACGGTCACGCTGACGCATCTGGGTGCGGACCGGGAGATCGGGGGTGGCGATGATGTGGCGGTGTTGTTCAATGGGTTCGACGTGGTGGGGGGGACGCTGACGCTGACACCCGGTGGAGCGCTCGAGCGGGGGTTTTACGAATTGCGCGTGTCGGGGGGCGCCGTGCGTGATCTGAGCGGCAACAGCCTGGGCGATGATTTGGTGCTGCGGTTTATGGTCGTGGACGCCGCGCCGGATGTCGCGGTTTGGATTTCTCCGGATGACGGGCGATTTGACGATCCGGAGAACTGGCTCCACGGGCGGGTACCGGCGGAAGAGGAGGTGCTGTTGCCGGCGGTGTTGGGTCAACCGGTGGTGACGGTGGCCACGAAGGACAACTTCCTGGCGAAGCTGGAGAGCCAGTTGCCGTTGCGGCTGGAAGGGGGCGCCGAGCTCGAGGTGAGGAATCTGTGGTGGGCGACCGCGCCGGTGGTGATTTCGAACAGCTTTGCCTATGCGGATGCGGAGGCGACGTTCGACGCGCCGGTGCACCTTACGGGAAGCACGTTGCAGAGCTACGGCGCGGTGCTGACCTTCAACCAGGATTTCACGATCGATCGGGGGAGCAAGTTGACCCTGGACGGAGCGGCGGCGGAACTGACGATTAACGGTGCGTTATTCGGAGTGAACTTCACGCTTACGGCGCAGGATGGGGCGGTGGTGAGCCTGCCGCAGCTCACGGATTACGAGGGGCTGGGCGATTTCACGATGTTCCTCCCGGCGGGGACGGAGTTTCGGGCGACGGGCCTGGGCAGCCGGGTGATCCTGCCGGAGTTGGTAGCGGTCAATGGTCCCGTGGGTTCGAATGTGAGGGGGACGCCGGCGATTCGCTTTGACGCCTGGAATGGCGGGCGGGTGGAGATTCCGAAGCTGGCGGTGGTGAGGGGACGCAGCGTGTTCGACGCGAGGGGGGCGGGCAGTGTGGTGGCAGCGCCGTTGTTGCAGTCCATGACCGGGCCGGAATCGAGTTTGATATCGGCCATTGGCGTGTCGGGCGCCGGTGAAGTGCAGTTGGGCGGCGCGGTGACGCTGTCGAATGTGAATATCACGCTGCAGACCGAGGGGGTGATACGCGCGACGGAGTTGGAGTTGCTGTTGGGATCCAGTCTCAGGGGTGTGGGGGTGGTTTCGGCGAGTGTGGTGAACGGGGGATTGATCTTCTTGGATCGGGCGCCGGGCAGCCTGGTCATCGAGGGCGATCTGGCCATGACGGAGACGGCGGTGCTGGAGGCGCGGATTGGACTGGGGACCGATGGCACGGGGGCGGGGCATTTGGACGCGCGCGGGGGGACTGTTTTGGGAGGCACGTTGAAGGTCAACCTGGCGAACGGCTACACCCCGGCGGCGGGGGATGCGTTCGAGGTGGCGGGTTTTCTGAATACGCCGACCGGTGTGTTTGCGGGAATTGACGACAGCGGGTTGGGCGCGGGACTGGGGGCGGCGGCGACGGTATCGCCGGAGCGTCTGGAGATCGGGGTGGTGACGTGGCCGTAAGTGGGATCATTCGGGGGGCGGCGTGACGCGGACTTCCATGACGACGTCGTCGTAATCGCGGTCGCCGAGGAATCGCGTGTCTTCCCATCGATACTCCCAGACGAGCGGCGACAGCTGGCGCACGATGACATGGCTGGCGCCGTCGTCAGGATTGAGGTCGCGGTCGGAGTAGAATTTCAGGCCGTCGGGGATCTTGAGAGCGAAGCCGAGGACGGTATCGATGCGCACGAGACCGAGATCGACGATGGTGCCGAGATGATCGACAGTGGCCGTGAAGATGAGCGATTGGTGAGGCAGTTCGAGCCAGATCTCGTTGATGTAGCGGGCTTCCATGCTGCGAAAGAGGATCTCGACGTTTCCGGTGATTGGCATGACGACGTGGTCGGGCCGATGGTGGGTTCGGAGGATGGTCAAGCCGGCGGAGTCGTGTCCGAGGATCACGTCGCGGCCGGCGATGGCGATGCTACTGTAGGCGGAGGACCAGGCGCCATTCAGCGCGGGATCGACGAAGCGTCCGGTCAGGGCGGGGTGAGCGGGATCGGCGAGGTCAACCACAAACAGTCCTTGTTGGCCGCAGGTGAGGTAAGCGGCGCCATTGGCGAACTCGACGAGGTCGGCCGCGGTACTTGGACGTGAAAAAGCGCCGAGCTCGAGCGGACCGCTGGAATCGATAACGACGAGGGGCCGGTCATTGGCGGAGGCGACGAGGGCGAGGTTGCCATAGGCGGCTACGTCGAAGCAGGGTACGTCGATTTGACCGGTCTTGGTCGGGGCATGAGGAGTGGAGGTGTCAACCACGGCGAGGCCGCCGAACCCGCGTCCGACGTAGACGCGCTGGCCGAAGTGGGCGAGGTCGAGTTCGCTGGCGCCGGTGTTGAGCCGAGCCAATTTGACGATGTCATCTGTAGAGGGTGGGAGGCCCAGCACCACGAAGCGATCTCCCGCCGACGCCAGGAAGGCGTGATCGCCTTCGACAGCGAGTTCGCTGATGATGCCTAATGCGGGGTAATTGAATTGGTTGAGGAGCGTGGGGCCGGCCGGGCCGGTTTCGCTGAAGACGAGCAGACCGTCCTCGCTGGTGCCGACAAAGACCTGTCCCGCCACGGCTTGGACGTCGTAGCCGGAGAACCGGCCCCGGGGACCGGTGGCCCTCGCGGCCGTAAAGGGTTTGGCGGGATCCGAACGATCGACGACGATCAGGCCGGCGTGGGTGTCGGCCACGAACACCTGGTTTCCTTCGACCGACAGGTTTCTGGCTGAACTGAGCGTTTGGTAACACGAAAGCAGTTGAGGCGAGCTAGGACTCGAGAGGTCTACGATTTCGACCACGCCCCCGCCGTAGGTGGAGGTCACGTAGGCGCGGTTATTCGCAATCGAGACGCGGTGGGCGCCGCCGCTGGGCAGGGCCAGGGTCAGGCCGGGGACGGGTTGGGCCGGGTTGGCGATATTGACCACCCGGAGCCCGGCCGCGCGGTCGTCCACGGCGAGGTAAACGTTTGGACCGGCGAGAGCGATATCATGGACGCCCCAGGAGAGCTCGAGATCCGTGGTGTTGGCCAGTTGCGGGGCAGCCGGGTTCGAGATGTTGGCGGTGAGGAGTTCGCCTTGTTCGTTGCACCAGAGGGCATGGGCGCCGGAAATGACGACGCCGGGCGCGGGAAACGATTCGGTTTCGAGCCGGCCAACCTCCCGGGGATGGCTCGGATCCGTAACGTCGATCAACCAGAACCCGGGGCGTTCGGCGCTTGGCTGCAGGAAATAGCCGGTCGCGCAGGCGAGATGGCCGCTGACGGCAACGCTCAGGCAGGTCCAGTGTTCGGGGGCGTAGGATCCGACTGGGAGGGGATGGGCGGGGTTGTCGAGGTTCACGACGTGGAAACCGTAGGTGCCGCCGGCGGCGTAGGCATGGCGGTTGGCCAGGGCGACCCGCGGCTGCATCAGGCCGGCCACGCCTCCGAGCCGGCGCGGAGCGGTCGGATTGCCGAGGTCCAGGATGTGCAAGCCGTCGTCGTCCGCGGCGCAGGCGTAGGATCCCCAGGTCTGAACCTCGGCGACGGGTTGTTTGAGTTGGACGCGTCCCCGGAAACGCGGTTGATGGGGATCGCTCACGTCGACGGTGACGAGGCCGGAGCCTTCGCCGATGCAGGCGATCGAGCCTGACAGGGACACGGAGTGGCAGTTGCCGCCGACGGTTCCGAGTTTTTCGAAGGTGACGGAGGGTGTGGTGGCGGGTGGGGCGACCTGGACGGTGACCTGGGCTTCGGCGGTGCCGCCGGGTCCATGGGCGACGATCTGGTAGGTAGTGGTTGCCTCGGGGAGAATCTCGCGCCGGCCGATGGGGAAGCCGGTGCCGATGTAGGGATCGAGGGTGGTGTAGGTGGCATGCTGGGATTGCCAGTAGAGGTAGGTGCGTTCGCCTGGTTCGAGCATGGTCTTGACGGCCATGATGCTGACGTTGGGCGGGGTGGGGAGATCGACGGTAACCTGGATGGTGTCCTGGATTTGGCCCTGCGAGGAGGTGATGACGGTGGTTCCATTCTCGAGCGCGGCGATCAAGCCGTTGGCCGACACCGAAGCGACGCCGGGCTCAGAGGAGAGGTAGCGAGTGCCTGAAGCGGCCGAAGTCAGATCGCGTTCGCTCTGGTCACTGTAGCTGCCGATGACCTGGAGTTGGGCTCTGGCTCCCGGTTGGACGAAGTGGAGGTTGCCATTGACGATCCGCAAGGTGACGAGGGTGGGTGGCGCGGTGACCGTCACGCGGATGGCTGTGCTCAGGGTCGTGTTGGTGGCGTTGACGGTGCACTCGCCGCTCGCCACGGCGCGCACGAGACCTTCGGTGGAAACGCGGGCAACGGCGGTGGCCGAGGACCCGTAGCGGGTCTGGGACATGGAAGCGGAGAGGAACTGCGTGCTGCCGTTCGAGTAGTGGCCGATGACGGTCAAGGGGCGTTCCTCGCCGACGTGCAGGGTGAGGTTGCCTTCGAGGATCTCGAGGGATTGCAGGGTGACGTCGGTGGGCAGGATGGTAATGCGACGGCGGTCCGGCTGCGGGTTGGTGGTGAATTCGTTATCACAAACGACGAACTCGACCTGGTAGCTGCCGGGTTTCTGGAATGAGACCGGGCCCGTATCGAGGCCGGCGCGATTAGGCCACGCGCCGGCGAAGTTCCACCAGGCGCGGGTGATCGTGCCATCGGGGTCGTGGGCTTCGCCGCTAAAGACGATGCCGGCGCCGACCTGGCGGGTGACATCCAGGGCCGGAGTCTTGATCCGGGCCACGGGCGGCTGGTTGGCCGGGGTGACAGTGACGAGGAGAGAATCGGACCAACTGCCATTGGCAACGGTGATCGAGGTTTGGCCCGGGGCGGTGGCGGTGATCCAGCCGCGCAACGGGTCCACACTGGCCACGGCGGGTTGGGTCGATGCGAATAGATGGCCGGCGTTGAGGTTGGCGCCTTCGCCGGTTGCCCCGCTGCTGAAGCGCTTGATCACCCTCAGTTCATGGCGTTGCCCGACCCGCAAGGTCAGGGAGTCCTCGGGAATCTCGATGCCGACGAGGGCTACGGGCGACTGACCTTGAACCGTAACGGTAGCGTGCGCGGACAAAGGTCCTTGAACAACCGTGATGCGGCTCGATCCGGCGTCGGTGAAGTTGAGCCAGCCCGAGGCGGCTCCGACGCCGACGAGCACGGCGGCGTTGTTGTCGCTGCGATAGACGTAGCGCGCCAGGGATTCATCGAGGCCGTAACGCGATCCGTCGCGCAGGAGGACTTGGACCTGGAGCCGAACGCCGGGATGCCCGAACGGCACCGCGAAGTCACCGGCGCCGGCCGCCGACAGTGGGGTGGCGGGATGGTGGAGTTGGAGTCCTACGGCGCCGACGCAGGCGAAGGCGCGGGTTCGCAGTTCGTCGCGGCTGATCGAGAGCGGCGCGATGCCCACGGCGCGAGCGGTGGCAATTCCCTGGGGGTCGAAGGTGACGACGCCTTCGTCATGGGAAACGACCTGGAGTCGGCCGGCCTGGCGTTCGTGGTCGAGCGAGATCAGGCGATCGTCCGAGAGTCTGCCCCAGACCGGGAGCGGGGCGAGATCGCCGATCTGGTCCAGGAAGAGGTGATCGACGATGAGATGAATCAGTTCCGGCGGGCTGATCGGGCCGCGGGTGGGTGGGATCGGGGCGATGTCCGCGGGTTCCGGCAGGTTGGGGAGTGGGAGACTGCGAGCCCAGAGTTGGCCGTTGTTCTGGTAGAGGTTGGCCACGGCGCCGCCGGTCGGGTCGCGATCGGCGAACCAGAAATCACCGCCGTAGTCGTATCCGATGCCGCGCCAGCCCTCGGTCGAACTTTCGCCGAGATCGAGCATGGCTTGTTGGACGTTCTCAGGAGCGCTGTAGGGTGTGAACGCGAGGAGGGCACCGGAGGTGTTGCCCATGGGGGCGATGGCGAGGAACAAGATGTTATTCGGCACTGACGCCACCACGTCCTCGAAATCGCCGGCTCCCATGAGGAGTGGCGTAAAGAGACGCCGGCTGGGGATGAACCGGTAGATCCCGCCAGGTCCCGTTCCGTCGGAACCCACGGCGTCGGCGACGGCGCAGACATCCTGAAAATCGGCATAGGCAATCGACGTCGGTTCGCGCAAGGGATCGCCTTCATGGAGGAGGGTCACCGCGCCGGCCGGGGTGACGCGCAGAATGGCGCGAGTCGATCGATCCGCCACCAGAATTGTCCCATCGCGGTCGAGGCTGAGTCCTTGGGGCATGACGAAGGGAGGGCCGACCGCAACGGCCTGAATGGAGCCGGCCCGATCCAACCGGTAAAGGCCGGGGCCGAACCCGCCGGTGGCGGTGACATAGAGTTGGCCTTCGGCATCCGCGGCGATGGAGCGGGCCACTTCCCAGGGAACGGAGGAAGTGTTCAGGGGGCTGGCCGTGATCTTGCCCGCGGCAGAATCGATGTTCAGAGCATGGACCGGCGCGTGGGGTTCGGTGGAGACCAGGGTCATTGCGCAGCGATGGTCGAAGGCAGCGGGGTTGGATCGGAATTCGAGGGCGGCGAGGAGCGCGGCCTGAGCGTCGACCAGGCCGCTGCCGTAGCGCGGGTCTTTGCCTGGGGCACCCAGGTCGCGGGCGGTGTGTTCGAGGATGGCCTGGACTTCGCACGGGGTGAGGTTGGGGTTGACCTCAAGCATCAATGCGACGACGCCGGTGACATGGGGGGCAGCCATCGAGGTTCCATTCTGGCGCCGGTAACCGGATTGATCACC
>JAHDYP010000239.1:8286-8525 GCA_023383055.1 Verrucomicrobiota bacterium
CGCAGGTTCGAGAAGGGTGCGATGTGGTCATTGGCGTCGACTGCGCCGACCGCGATGACATTGGGGAGCATGCCGGGCAAGGCGAACGGGCTGCCCATGGCCTGGTCATTCATGGCGGCGGCCACCACGACCGCGCCTTTTCGGACGGCGGCATTGATGGTGATTTGCTGCAGGATTCGGTCGGCGATCGCACTGTCGGGCGTCTCGGTCGCCATGCCGAGGCTCATGTTGATGACGCG
>JAHDYP010000240.1 GCA_023383055.1 Verrucomicrobiota bacterium
ACCGTCATAACTCTGTATCATCCTCCAACTGCCATCGGCATTTTCGACCGTCTTGAGGGGCGGCTTGAAAGGAGTCGGCGTGAAGGCAAATCCGCTCTCATAATAGGTCCATCGACGAGTACGGGCCTCCGATCCGACTCCTTCAAAATCCGACAGAAGGGCCGACCCCCACGCGTAGTTCGTGTAGATCTGAGTTCTCTGTGCCGCTATCTGACCGGAAAGATTGCGGTGGCGCTTGATGACGGTGTACGCGGTTGCAGCATGGTTGGTGGTGACAAGATCCACGGAGCCGATCGACCCCGGCAAAGCGACGTTCCACCCGGAGTTGGTGGCCGTGTAGGTGCAGAGCCACTCCCTGGTTGATGGCCAGGTTTCCGTGATCTTCAAACGGTGGTAGGTGACGGGTGAGGCATCGGGATTCTCGACGCGATATTCTTTGAGCAGGTAGCTGACGTTCGTACTGTAGGAATAGAACCCGTTGGCGAGAGTTCCTTTTGCAGCCTGATCCATCACGCGGATTGTGAACCGGTATGGAGAATTGGTGGCGATGTCGATGAACAGACGCGCAGTCGCCAGTTGCCTCAGCCGTCCAAACGCATCACGACGAATGTCCATCTCACTCGTCTGCACTGCACCCCAGAACGCAAAGCCGTTCAACTCGAGCGCGGCAGGCGAACCCAGGTTCGGGCTGGATTCGGAAGCACGGAGCGCAATTCCACCCAGATTGGAAATCTCTGCGCCCGGACCCATGTCAACGTAGAGAAGCGTCGCTGTGTCCAGGAGATCGCCTGTTCCGCTTCCGCACCCTCCACAGCCCTCGGCGCTGCTCCTTGGGCTCCAACTCGGCAGCTCTGAGGCATTGCTCGCAAGGACGGCGATTGCCATCCCAAGTATGTACGCCAGTGCTTTCATAATCTCTCAGGGATTTGACAGTATGGTGGTTCGAATCACTTCGGCCGGATCTTTGCATCCACAAGCTCCCGGCTGTACGTGTAGCCGCATTCGGTTGATTCACTGGGCTTCAACAGCTCCCCGGACGGGCCTGGATAGTACCAGGTCGGTTGGTCGGGAGCGATCGCTTCACGCGGCTCCGGGGGGAGGAACCTGGTCTTTCCCCGGACGGTTTCCTTCCAATACAGATCTATGATGTACTTCTGTGAGGCGATCGTACCAGAGATCTTCAGCCTCCACTGAGCCAATTCCACCTCAGCCGCACTCTGGTCCGAGGCGAGGGCAAAGTTGCACACAGCTTGCCCATCGATGACGTGACCGCTGTCCAATGATTGAGAGTTCAGGACGTTATACGCGCACTGTTTGGCGCGCAGAATCGCCAGCTCAGTCGTGTATTCATCGTGGTATCCCGGCGTAGTCGAAGACACATCGGTTAACACCGTCCGCCCGTTGTTCCAGACATACTCGTATACGTAGGTGGACCGCACCTCGCCACAACCACCCGTGGACATGCTCGAACTAACCAGAACCATCCCCGTTGACGACGGCCAGTCTGTGCAACCGGCGCCGTACTTTAGCGCCCCATCCACCGACAACGACTCGCAGGACCAGATTACCACACCTTCCCTGCAAGCCGAAGTCGAGTTCTCTGAATAAACAGAGTGAGTTTCGATATTGGTCGACGCTGTGACGTTGCTGGTGGTCATTGAGCACGTCAGAGGGTCGAACGAAACCACGATCGCCGTGAGGTTGTTGCCACTCACACGCTTGTGGTGGCCCTCACTGTGGTCCTCAAAGGTGCCACAGTTGCTGTCCACCCTCGATACTCCGATGACCGTGACCTCCTGGCTCGTCAGCGCATTCGCCGATAAGTAATACCTCGTGTCGCAACCAGTGCCGCACAAAAAGCCAACTTTCGCGTTTGACCCAAGTCCGCGGATCGCTTCCAGCTCCCGCGTGGGACATGCCTGCCCGTACACGCGAACCATCGACATGACGGCGCAGGCAACCAATACGACGGTGTGACCACCAGGCCAGGGGGTGCCGAACGACCGAATAATTGCTCTCATAGACATTGTTGATGTACTGCGTTGAATGTGCGGCCCTGCTGGCACGACGACCGTCCTGCTTCAGTAAGCGGCAAGAGACACATAAGGTTCACCGCGGCTTCCCGTGATTTCGAGCGCCAGATGGACGATCTCCTCGTAGTCGCATCGCAGGATTCGCTTCCAACCAATGGCTGGGACTTCGATAGAAATCTCTCTTCCGTCCGCCGTGGTGGCCGTCAGGACCGCCCGTTCCACACGCTGACCACGGGAAATATCCTCCTGAAGGACGACATACCGCACCGGTGTGGGGTGGGCGAACACTACGCGGATCGAAGTGCGGCCGTCCTTCGAGTCAGTCTCGGAGACCGTATCGGGCGCCTCACAGAGATCGGTGGCAAAAAGGGAATTGAGGGCTTCTCCAAATTCCTTGAGACGCTGAATATCCGGCTCGGGAATTCGACCATCCTGGTCGGGAGATAGGTTCAATTGGAGGCCCGCATTCCTTCCAACGGACTGCTCATAAATCCGAAGCAAATCCGGGAGGCTCTTGATGCTATCCTCTGTGTCTGGACGCCAGAACCAGTTTCGACGCAGCGAGACATCAGCGACCGCCGGATACCAGTGAATATCGGGTGCATTCGACAGCCGGCTTCGGCTGCCCAAATCTTCGCCCATCATATTGCTCCAGTTGTGCTCGGCCTTGACACGCGGAAGTGGGACCACGCTCCATTCACTCTTGCGAGCGACGCCGCTTTCATTACCAACCCAACGAACATCCGGGCCTCTGATGCTGATCACAGCCTTGGGCTGCAGTTCCCGAATAAGCCGGTAGTATCTTTGCCAGTCGTAGTTTTGCTGGTACCTGCTTGGCTCCGCGCCGTCGAGGAATACCTGACAGACTTCGCCATAGTTGGTAAGCAATTCATCAAGCTGGCTGCAGTAAAAGTCGTTGTATTCGGCGCTGTTGTGTCCATAGCTCGGCTCGTGGAGATCCGCGGGAGACAGATACACACCAAACCCAATGCCGCCCGCCCGACAGGCGTCCGACACTTCTTTGACCAGATCACCCCGGCCGTTTCGCCAAGGGCTGTTCTTCACGGAGTGATCCGTGAATGCGCTTGGCCACATGCAGAACCCGTCGTGATGCTTGCACACGAGAATCAGCGCCTGCGCGCCAAAACTCTTCGCTGCCGCTACCCATTGCGCGGCATCGACGCTCGACGGATTGAACTGGCGTGGGTCCTCCCTGCCAACACCCCATTCGCGCCCGATGTAGGTGTTCATGCCAAAGTGCACGAGCGCTTCAATCTCCCGTTGTTGCCAGGCCAACTGGGCCGGGCTGGGCACCACACTGGTCAGTCGGGTCAGATCGACCTCCGATGCGCTGAGGCCAGCGGCGGCTATGAGCATCAGCCCTCGATGTAAAATTCGCATAGTTGCCTTTCTCGCTGTGCGCGCTCTGATCATTTGAGTGGGGTGAACACGGTGAGCCCCGGATTGCCGGTGAGCCCGTTGAGCGAATTGTAAATCTGCCAATTTGTCTCGCCCGAATCGGCGGATCCATTTCCGTTTCGATCTTCGAAGTAATCGGGGAACCCGTCGCCGTCGTTGTCCAGGGGGAGGCCCTGGGCGTCGACGGCCACGTAGTGGTAGCCGATGTCCACCTGGCTGGTGGTTTCCTTGACCTGGTTGGTGGTGGTGGTGAAATGGAACAGTGCTGCGTTGGTGGAGCTGCGGCTGCCGGTGTTGATCAGGTTGGTCAGGCTGGTGCCGCCGCCGCTGGTGGGATAGTAAAACCGTCCCAACCACCCGATCTGATAATCCGGGACCAGCCCGGTCTTGTTGGCACTGCCCCCGAGGGAGTTGACCACGCCGGAGGAGAATCCATTGTAACCGCGTTGGACGTAGGTAGTCCATGCGTTGCCCACAGGGCTCTGCGCGCTGCCGTCGAAGAAATTGTCGCGAATATACCAGTAGGGATTGCTGGTGCCGCTGTCGTACTGGAACGAGAGGCCGCTCCCGAGCAGAAGGTTGTTAAACAGATGAACCGCCAGGGGCGTGTTTTGACTGTAATAGGTGTGGGTGAAGTAGAGGCTGCTCCGCTCGATGAGATTGTTGGTCAGGCCGACGACCACGGTCGCAGCCGAATTCGGGGAAATGGACAGGCTGGCGGCACGGAGTTGCGAATGTTGGAAACTCAGCGAGCCAAAGGCATTGGTGCCGCTGTCCAGGATTGATCGGAGGTAGCCCGGGTTGAGCGAGACATCGGTAAACCGGAAGTCCATGGCATGACTTGAACTGCCGCTGCTGATGAGGATTAACTTACTGCCGCCCCAGGCCAGCGGTTGTTCCTGGACATTTTGGAATCCGGCCAGCCGGTTGAGGGTCGCGGGCGTGCCCTCGCCGAGAATGCGCCCACCCGGCTGGAGCTGGAATCCAGTGGTGCCGAGCACGCCCAGGGCAACCCCGTTGGTCAGGGTGAGGGAAGCCGACACCACGACGTTGCTGGCCAGGTAATCCAACGGGACATAGTGGTACCCGAGATCGGGCACATCGCTATCGCGCTGCGCG
The DNA here is from genome assembly GCA_023383055.1 of Verrucomicrobiota bacterium. GTDB lineage: Bacteria > Verrucomicrobiota > Verrucomicrobiia > Limisphaerales > JAHDYP01 > JAHDYP01. The sequence goes on from JAHDYP010000240.1 coordinate 4,572, forward strand.
ATCGGGCTGAGAATCGTAGTCAAGTTGATCGTTGCGCCCAGCCAGCTCGGCGGGTCGGTGGTCAGCGCCTTCAGCTCTTTCGCGAGTGAGACGTTGAGATTCGTCTTACCTGCGTTTCGATAGGAGCTGCCCGCGGCCAGATAGTGTGCGCCCGCGCCGACCTGCTGGAACACCGCGCTCGAACTGTTGGTGGCGTTATTGGCCCCGGCGAAGGCGTAGGTCCAATTGGTCACCGACACCAGCAGGCTGTTGGTGAGGGAAAGCACGCTGGCCGCGTTGACCACCCTCGCCACGCGATGGAGGGTCAGGTGCTCGCCGGTGGCCGTGGCGCCGCTGAGCAAATTGAATCCGTTGATGGCCGCGTTATGCAGGAGCGCATTCTGGACGCTGAAAGAGTTGCCCGTGGCGCCGATGGGGGTCCCGCAGTTCACAAACTGCGCGTGTCGAACGACATGGCCGCTCGGGGCGTAAAGCAGCATCCCGTGTCCCGCATAAGCCACCCGCAGATGCTCGATGGTCGTGGGCGAACTCAGCGTGTAGAAGCGCAGGGCGTAAGGCGCATAGGTGCCGGTAGGACTGCCCGAACTGCCGCTAATCGTTTGCCCCACCGAATCGTCATCCCTGGCCGTGAACACCGCGGGTCGATATGCCGAAGTCTGGAACTGGACGGAGCCGTTGAAACGGAGTTCCGCCGAGTTGGTGTTGGCGTATTTCACGCACGCTCCCCCCTCGATGAGGGTCGTGCCATAGAGATTGACCAGGCCACTGCAATAGTAGGTTTCGTCGCCCCGGAACACCTGGTTGGTCTGGGTCGAGTTCAGCGTCAGATAATCCAGCACCACTCCCGGTTCCAGCGGGGCGCGGCCGCGGGCAATGGCCGCCAGTTCGAGCCCCGCCCGGCGTGGGGTCAATAATCTCGCGATCCCCTCCCGGCTGGCGGACGTGCGCCCGGCCAACCACGGTGGGGACGGCGGCGCCTTCCGAACCTCGAGTTGGCGGAGCATGGGCTCGACTTCGCGATAAGGGATCCGCTCGATCAGGAATTGCCGGCCCTCGATCTGATGCCAGAGCTTTTGCATCGGCACGTCCTCGACTTTGCGGTGAAGGAAATAGGCCGTCCCCTGTTCCATGCGCATGGATCCGAAATCCAGCGTCGGGTCAGGGCGGTCGGAATCGACTTCGCGGTCCTCGATCGTCACGCGTGGCGTCGGTGCCTCGAAGACTTCGGTATACACCTCGAGCAAAGTGGTGTCGGCGTTAAGCCCGTAGTCTTCGGGCGGACCTGGATCCTGATAAAGGATTACGTCTTGTTCGAACTGCCCCCGGCGATAGGTGTAGCTCAGGGCGGCTTTGACCGTGTCAAACGTATCCGCGAACAGGATCACGTTCGGTTCGACCAATTCGCCCACGCAATCCTTAACCTCGGCCAGCAGGACATTCCGACCCGTGGACGCGTCGAAATAGCTCAGACCCATCGGATTGCTCAGCATTCGGCGGCCGTCGGGCAACTCGACATCGACCGCGCCGCCCGCGTTGATGTTGCCGGCGATGATAACTTTGTGGGGGCCCCGCCGCGCGACGGCGTAACCCTGAGGCATGACTTCGAAGGCTTCGACCGTCTCTTCCCATGCTTGAGTTTGCGGGTTCCACCAATTAAGGCCGGTGGCGAGCTCAATATACGAACTCTCCGATTGCACCAGATCGCCACGGTCGTCGGGGGCGGTCTTCACGGATTGCCAGACACGATGGTGCGGGCCGGCCTCGACTATTTCGTGAGGTGGGAATTGGGCTTGGGCGAAGGTCGAGGAGAACAGGAGAACCGGCAACCAGACAGCGTAAGCAGCTTTCATGGTGAGTGGTAAATTGTTGAAGCGAAACTAAAGATTACCCACCCCCTACCGCGCAAGTCTGGAATATGCCATCGACGTAAGTACAAGTGGCTTTGATGCGTCCTATGGAGAAAGCTAAGCTCCCCAGACACCGATCACACCCAACCAACTTCCCCAGTAGAGTGGGTGGGGCAAGCCGCGCCAGGCTCACAGGTTGCGAAGAATGCGCCAACGCTCGACCTCAACAACCGCGATCAACAGTCACGCGAACCGACGGCTGACCGCCAATCCAAAGGCTCCGATCACCAAGTCCACGATCCTGCAAGCTCAGAGATCCCTTGCGGCATATCTGCGGCCAAACAACCCCAGGACGCGTCGACCGCACCAGTCGGCCACCATAGCGGACACTGTAATTCCGGCAACCAAAACGAGCCAAAACGCATCCTGGACGAAATGCGGCGCATCGAATCGTAATCGGCGGACCCGACCCTACGGAACCGGCGCAGAAACCCTCCTTGGATTTTCTGACAAGGTCAAACACGCTCGAACGATGGACCGGCTTGTCCAGGATAACCAGCCTGCCTGGTGTGGCCCGACAGCTCTCGCAGCTGCTCTCGGCCTGCCTCGGGGCGGTTCTCGATCCGATGCGGGCATAAGAAAGCCCCCCGGGAATTACCCGAGGGGCGTTTGCGGGTTGCGGGCGAAGGCCTACTTGCCGGTCACGAGCGACAGTGCCCGCTGGAAGAACCGTGCCCGGCCCAGGACCCGACGGGTGATCTTCGCGGCCTGCGAGTCCGAGAGTTTGAAAGCTGCCTTCAGCCCGCCCGCGATCTCCTCCTTGCCCTTGCCGGACAGGAACAGGTAAGTGGCGAGGCCTGCCTTCCCGGCCTTCAACTCATCGAGGGTTGATGGGAGCCGATCGGCTGGTTCCTTCGCCTGCTTCGCCGCCTTCGCTGGTTTCGCCGCCGGTTGACGGTTCGTCTTCGGCGTCTTGGGGGTCGTTTCCTTCTTCGATTCTGTGCCGTTCTTCATATTTCCTTTCGTCGTCCGGGCGGTCATCGCGCCGAACATGAGCCTCGTTCGGTTGACTCAGGCTGATTGTCCAACGGATTCCATGAGGCGATTGCGGGAAGACCAGGCTGATTATTCCCCTTGGTCGCAGTCCCCGACAGCGCTGGGGCCGGTTCTCGGGCCGGCTCGGGCGGAGTTTCGCGCAGGTAACAGTCGCCAAGGGTTGAGGCAGACGTCAGCCGCCGGGCGACTTCCAGCGCCCCACGCTTGTAAACGCAGACGCAGATCAGCTCACCGTCACCATCCCGGACCGCCCAGAAGCGCGTCCGGCCGTGCTTGGTGACTGTGACGGCGCTCATGACAAGGGGATGAATCCGCCGTTGTGTTCCCGGATCGCCTCGTCATAGGTCGATTCGACCACCGATTGAAGCGTGTCGCAGTAAACGTCCCGGTGGCAGGACAGGACCATCGAGTCGGCCTTACGTCCCTGCCACGCCTCGACCAGCCACACGGTGTAGGTGTCGTCAGGTTCGTAAGCGATGATCAGGGTCCAGGCCCGGCCACGCTTGCCGTTGACCCGGGCCTGGAGCCCGACCTCGTAATCGACGAACCCCTGCCCCGCCTCCGACACCAGCCGTGACGGTCGGCCGGATCGGTATTCGCCTTCCGCCTCCGCGCAGCGGTAGGTGAATTGGCTGGCGCCGACATACGTGAACGCCCCGGCAAGGCCGAGTCCCCCGGCCTGGGCGATAATCGTCCGGATCGTTTCCGGTAGCGAACGGGTTTCCATGCGCTGAACCTCCTACGCGGCCCAGCCGCCAGGGGTCCAGTGAGATTATGCCCGCTCACGATCCGCAGGGATCACACCGATGCTGGCGAAGCGGGATCCTGCGCTGCCTGCAGGCCACCAAGCGTCTGCTCGACCCTATCCGCCATCTCCTTCCAGGCCTTGAAGGTCCGATCAAGGATGTCCAACTGAGCGAGCACCTCCTCCTCCTGATCCTTCAGGCGCTGTTCGATCTTCTCCGCCGGCA
>JAHDYP010000241.1 GCA_023383055.1 Verrucomicrobiota bacterium
CCTGCAGGACCGCCACGCACCAATCCCCAAACATGCCGCGGTTGTGCTGGGCTTGAACCAACACCGACTGGTGTTCGAGGACAGCCGGTATTTCGGTCGTTTCACCCTCGACCTCACCTCGCTGAGCCGATTGGGCCCGGAACCCCTCTCTCCCGAATTCACCACCGCACGGCTGGCTGCCGCCCTCCACCGATCCGCGCAACCGGTCAAGGTCAAACTCCTCGATCAAACCCTCGTCGCCGGTATCGGCAACATCTACGCCAGCGAAGCCCTTTTCCACGCCCGTCTTCATCCCCAACTCCCGGCCCGGACGCTGACTCTGCCCCAGATCCGCCGCCTGCGGACCGCCATCCGCCGGGTCCTGGCCGCTGCCATCCACTGGGGCAGCACGGTGCCGCTCGATTGGGCCGGCACGGGTCCCCGCGACGGCCTGTTCTACTATGGCCGCCCCCAAAACACCCCGGACTTTCACGAGGAACGGCTCCGCGTCTATGATCGCTCCGGTCAGCCCTGCCTCCGCTGCCGGACGGCCATCCGCCAGATCTCCCAGGCCAGCCGCAGCACCTACTTCTGCCCGCACTGCCAGCCCGACACCAATCGAACCTACGGCTCCACAAAATGAATCCGTGCTCCGCGCTGATCCCTGCGATTGGCCCCATGTCGGGTGAGCCCGGCTTGGCAAACTCCGCGGCGGTTGTCCCTCATCTGAGTCATCCACCTTTTTTGTAACTATTCTGCTCCCTCGCGGGTTCAACTATCATGGACTCACCGTCATTCTCTTCGGGGCTGGCCGTGAGCTAAGACTCTTTACCTGGCAGAAATGGCAGTGAACGAAAGAATGCATATGCTGAACTTTACATTCGTGCGCGCCGGTTTGCTCTCCCTGACGCTCCTGGCGGGGCTCAGGGCCGAGGAATCACTGATGATTCAAGCCCGACAACTGGTCAGCCCGGGCCTGCCCCCGGGCCTGGCGCGGGAAGTTCTGCCCGCCACCGGTGCCCTGGTGCATCTCCAGATCCACGACGTGCTCAGCGTGCTCGAAGGGGTCGAGGAGATTGTCGTGAGCGGCGTGCCGGAAAAGCTGCTGCCGCCCGACGCCCAGGATCTGCTCAGATCCGAGCACCCGCTGTTGACGTTGCTCGGCATGCAGGCCTTCCAACAACCCTTGACCCCCGAGCTGTTCGCACAACTATCCGGCCTCGATCCCCGCGGAACCGCCACCCTCACGCTCTACCTGGGTGATCCTCGGCGCATGTTCATCCTGAGCCTGCCCGCCCGTTCCCGTGAGCCGCTCGCCAACGTCCTCTCCGCCGCCCTGCGCCCGTCTCGGATCGAAGAGATCGATTTGAACGGCCGACCGGCCTTGCGCATCGCCTCGACCCAAATCGCGTTCGCCCCTGAAATCTACCTGCTGGGATCCGAGGATGCGGTCTATCTTTGTGGCGACCGCAGCTTGGCCATTGCGCTCTTTGACACTCCGTCCGCCCAGCGCCTGACATCGGATGGTTTTATGCAGCGCGCCCTGCCGCAAAACGAAGATTGCCAGATCCGGCTCGTGCTCAACCCAGCGGCGCTGAAGCCGTTCGCTTTGCAGCTCCAAACCCTGCGCGGCATCGCCGGCATCATCCTGCCGATGCAGCGGCAGCAACTCCTGGCCAACCTGCCGCCGGAAGCCCGGGAACAGCTCGAAATGCAGGTCCAATCCCAACTGGGCGTGCGCGACCTCGAGCAGTTTGCCGATTACGCCGAATGCGTCCTCCTGGCCAGCCTGGAGCAGTTCACCGATTTCGTCTCCAGCAACGCCACCGCCTTCGAAGGCTTGACCGTCGCGGCCAATCTCAAAGGCCGCTTCAATAAGGCCACCGTTAAAGTGTATTCCCAAAAGTCCACTGACGGTCAGGGCACCGCCCCCGTTCCCCTCGAAGAGATCCGCCAGGCCCTCGCCTGGCTCGGCCCCGAATACCAATCGTTCCACGTCACCGGCCGGAAACCCGAACCCAAAGACCGGCCCGTCCTGAACGCCTGGATCCAACGGGTCCAGTCGAAACTCGTAGCCAAGGGACTCGATTCCATCGGCCTCGACCGGTTGGTCAAGCTCCTCGAGGAGCGGACCGCCATCCCGACCCTCGAAAGCAGGGTGCCCTGGACGCTCACTGTCCAGGCGCCGTTGCGCCCCCTGCCGAACCTCGAGACCGCGCCCTCCCTCGAAGAGTACTTCGCCACGCTCGACCTGCCGGTGTGCCGCCCGGTGCAGCTCGTCGCGGGCAAGGACCAGGCATTCCTCGCCTCCTGTTTTCGAGCCGAAACGGAAGCCCTTAACCGCAATCGCCAGCTCACGATGGATTTCTTCGATAGCTTCCAAAAACAACGCCCCCTGTTCGACCGGATCAACCGGTTCGACGCCGCTCCCCTGGACCACGGCGTCACCCGCTACGTCCGCGAAAGCGCCTGGATCACCCGCGGCGGTCTGTTCGGCTACGATCAGCATGAACTCGTGAACCGCAAGATCGTCTGGGCCCGGCAGCTCGACCACTACCTCGTCTTTCATCGGGGCGCCACTGCCTCCCCCTGGCTCGCCAACCTCGATCAAGCCCGACCCCGCGGTATTGCTCCCGGCGTCAATCGCCTGCTCGATCGCGTGCCGAACGGCTCCAGCGACATCCGCGTCAACCGCGTGCTCGCCGGTTTGCCGGACCTGATCGATTGGGTCGATGCTCTGGAGCGCCGCCTCCATCGCGATGCCGCGGATTACGTCACCCACGCCCAACAGACCCTCGACAACGCGCCGGACCTCGACCAGGCCAAACACAAGATCCGCGGATTGCGCATGCCCCTCCTGGTCGGCAGCGTTCATCTCGACCCGGCCACGCGCAAGGTCTATACCCTCCTGCCCGCCGGCGAAGCCGCTCTAACTCTGCCCCGCGCCCGCGTGGTGCCGTTGCTCCGGGAACTCCTCGCTGGCTACGCCGCCCAAGCCAATGAAGTGGGCGGGTCCGTCACTTATTCCCGAACCGGCGGCGGCGCGTGGGAATTCACCACGCTGCAAAGCTGGGAAGCGCTGGCCACCCTGACCCGCACGTTCGGCAACAGCCTCGCCGAGCAGTATCTGTCCTCGCCCTCAGGCCTCGATACTCTCCAGCAAAAGCTTGCCGCCCCACGCGATCTGGATCCCACGGTGTTCGACGAAGCCATTGCCCGAAACCCGAACTGGCGGTTCCTCCCCATGCCACCCGCCCGCACCCCCGCCAAACTCACCAAACCCGTCGCCGAGCGCAGCCCCGAGGCGGACGCACGGTTGGTCGACCTGACCGCCCACTACAACGGCGCCCTCGACGAGACCTGGCACCAGGGCGGGCTCAACAATAACCACCTCGCCGACCTTCCCACCGGTCTGCAGACCTTCGACGGCATCCCCTTCGACGTGCGCGGCATCGTGCAAATCGCCGGTGTTCAGGCCGCCCGCGAACTTCGCGTCAAGTTCCCCTCCGAGGTCAACGGTATCGCCGTCGGCCAGCGCGCCCAGCGAATTCACTGCCTCCACGCCTGCGGTTGGCCCTCGCCCCAAGGCACCACCATCGGCAGCATCGTGTTGCACTTCGCGAACGGCGAGACCCGGGAGATTCCAATCGTCTACGGCCGCGACGTTCAAGATTGGTGGATGAACGAACCCGTCGCTGCGGACAGCGGTCTGCATGTGGTGTGGCAGGGCCAAAACCACGCCTCGCCCAGCGGTCCGCCCGTCGGCCTCTACCGCTCCACCTGGGACAACCCGCTGCCCGACCAGGAAATCGCGTCCATCGATTATCGCTCTGCCATGGCCAATTCCGCCCCGTTCCTCATCGCCATCACGCTGGATTGATCCCGGGCTCCGACGCCAACCCGGGGAATCAATCGAGGCGAGACGGCTCCGGCACTTCGGAGTTCATCATCGCCGAGAACTTGCGGGTATATTACGCTGACGATGGACTGGAGATCGGCGGAATCAACGGAGCGATCGAAGACTGGCGGGAGATCTTGCTACCGTTGCTCCTGATCGAGAAGCGAGGCAGTCGATTCCTCGCGCGCCGCGAACGAACTGATGATCCCCACACCGATCTTCCAGTCGTAACCCAGCGGCGCAATCGCCGGTTCCAGCATCTGACCGAGCCGCCCCGCCACGACCCGATCGCCGGCCATCACGCCGCTGGCTGGATTAAACGCGCCGGTGTAATCCTCGAAGCACGAATCGTTGTCCCGGTTGACCACCCAGTGCGCCTGGACCATAAATCGACCACCCTCCCACCAACCCAGCTTCGCCGTGTCGAGCTCAAACCCAAAATCCAATAGTATGTTCCACCAGTCACCCCGCTCGAGCCCGCCCGCCACATTCCCCCAACCCTCCACGTTCAGCACCGCAAACGGCGCCACCCCAGCCGCCTCGAACTCCCGCCGTGGCGCCCACACCCCGGTCAGCACCGTCGACGGCGGATCGACTTCGTCCGCCATCAACTCGTGCCCTCCCGGCACCCAAACCGCCACCCCGGCCATCACCACGATCCACAGCCAGGCTGGCCTCGCCAAAACTCGGCGTTCGCTGATCACGCCCGGACCCTACCGAAAAACTGCCCGGGTCCGCTCCCGATGGATTGCGGAATGTTGTCGGTGAATTGCGGTCAGTGGGATCCATCTAATGCACTCGCCACGGTTCCACCCGCGTCAAGACCGCGTTGAGTTGTGGCTCGGGATTGCCAACAACCCCCCAGGCTCCGCGCCCGCCGCCGCACCATCCCCAGCCCGCAATTCCTTGAGTTCTCTCCCCTGACCTGACACCTTTTCCCCGCGCCGGCCCTCGTCCGGCGCAACCCATGTTGGTCAGCGATTTCCATTATGAACTTCCGCCCGAGTTGATCGCCCAGGAGCCGGTCGCCCAGCGCGATCAATCACGGCTGCTGGTGCTGCGTCGTGCCGACGGTTCCCTCGCCCATCATGTCTTCGGCGATCTGCCCGCCTTCCTCCGTGCCGGCGATCTAGTGGTCCTCAACGACACCCGCGTCCTGCGCGCCCGGTTGCGCGCCCACAAAATCCACGGCGGCGGCCAGATCGAAGTGCTCCTCGGCGAGGAGCTCGCCCCCAACGATTGGTGGGTGATGCTCCGCCCCGGCAAACGCGTGCGCGTCGGCACCGCCCTGGCTTTTCCCCGCCCGGGCGCGGACCCGCTCCGGGCTGTGGTGAGGGAGAAAGACCCCACCGGCCTTTGCCGACTCGTATTCGAAGGCGTGGACAACCTCCCGCGTATCCTCGACGAGATCGGGGAAGTGCCCTTGCCGCCTTACATCCAACGCCCAACCAACCCCGACTGGTCGAAGGACGCCGAACGTTACCAGACCGTGTTCGCCGTCAATCCGGGAGCGGTGGCCGCGCCCACCGCCGGACTGCATTTCACCCCCGCCCTCCTCGATTGCCTCGAACGCCAGGGTATCGAACTGTGCCGCGTCACGCTCCATGTCGGCCTCGGCACCTTCGCTCCCGTGAAATCCACCAGCGTGGAAGGCCACACCATGCACGCCGAACGCTACGAACTCTCGGCCACTGCCGCCGACCAGATCAACCGCGCCCGCGCTGCCGGTCGCCGCATCGTGGCCGTCGGCACCACCTGCGTCCGCCTCCTCGAGCATGCCGCCGCCCGGGGTGAAATCCGCGCCGGCTCCGGTCAAACGCGACTCTTCATCACCCCCCCCTCCACGTTCCACGTCGTGAATGCCTTGATCACGAACTTTCACCTGCCGGAATCCACCCTTTTGATGCTGGTCTCCGCGTTTGCCGACCCCGGCGGGACGCGCGGCCGACCCATGATGCTCGCCGCGTACGCCGAAGCCGTGCGCCACCGTTACCGCTTCTTCAGCTACGGCGACGCCATGCTGATCCTATGACCACCCGTTCCCCCAACACATCCAATCGGAGGGACGAGCTCCGCGAGTCCGACCGCCCCTTTGTTCGTCTCAACCTGGCCATCACCGCCGACGGCAAAATTGCCACAGCCAACCGCGCCATCTCGTCGTTCGGCAGCAAGCATGATCTCAAGCGCCTTTACCAACTCCGCCATCGTGCCGACGCCATCCTGTGCGGCGCAACCACCATCAACGCTGAAAACGCCGACCTCGGCCCCGCCCCGGGAAAGCCTGCCTACCCGCCATCCGCCGGCTCTCGCTTGCCCCTCCGGGTCATTGCCAGCGGCCGGGGTCACCTGAACCCGGAAGCCCGCTTGTTTCAGCGCGCCTACGGTCCGATCGTCATTCTCACCACCCGGCGCATCTCCGCCGCGCGTCGACGCCGCCTCGAATCGCTCGCCCACACCGTGAAGGTCTGTGGCGCCCGGGAAATTGACTTCGTCAGCGCGCTCCGTTGGCTGCGGTCGAAATGGAACGTTCGCGAGTTACTCTGCGAAGGGGGCAGCCAGGTCAACGGGGCGCTGCTTGCCGCGGATCTGGTCGACGAGATCAACCTGACGCTCTGCCCCTGGATCGTCGGCGGTCGAACCGCTCCCACCCTGGCGGATGGACACGGCGTGCCGGACCTCGCCCACGCGAGTCACTGGCGACTCGAACAAGCCCGGCGGCGGGCCGACGAGCTCTTCCTGACCTACCGGCGCCTGCGCCAGCAAACCGGCTTACCCACCACCGATTGAGGCCAAACCCTGAATTGAGCACGACCGGTTTTCTGTCCCACCTGGGACAGAGAATCTGTCGGCTGGGCGAGCGGACACGCCTGCCTGCGGAGAGTCTCACTCCACCCGTTCCAGTTGCCGCGCGTGCAGCCAGAGGAGATCGCTCAGCCGATTCAAGTAAATCAACATCGGGCCGCAGTCTGACTGACCGGCTTCGAGCAATGCGCAAACCCGTCGCTCCGCCCGACGGCACACGGTGCGCGCCACGTCCAGCGTGGCTGCCGCGGGAGAATTCCCCGGAGTGGCCCAGCCTTGGGGCATGGCCTGTTGGGTCTCCGCTTCGCTGGCCCAGCTCTCGATTCGAGATACCGCCCCCGGGTCCAGCCGCTGATAGCCGTCCCGGGCATATCGCTCCAGATCATCCGGGTGCGTCGCCAATTCTCCCATCAAACCGACCAGGTCGGCCTGCACCAGCTCAAGGTGGCGGCATACGGTTTCCCGCCGCACAGAGGCGCGCGCGACGCCCAACGCGGCATTCAGTTCGTCGACCGTGCCGTACGCTTCGACGCGTGAATCGCACTTGGAGACCCGCCGATTATACATCAACCCCGTCGTACCCGCGTCACCTGTCTTTGTCACTATGCTCATGCGCTTTTTTCCTCATCCCATCATCGCTTGCCGGCCGGCAGACTACCCCAGAAAACCCAACACGCAAATCGCAACCCGCTCACCGCAACCCCGAATGTCACGTCCTGATTTCCGTTTGTTGCTTTTGAGTCGCGGGGATTTCCCGGCGAGGGAGAACTCAGGGTGACAGTTTCATGGTCGCTCAATCCCCCAATCCCCCAATCCCGCAATCCCCAATCCCCAATCCGATCAGTGCCGTCCGGCTTTTTGCGTGACGAGAATGCTCCCCTCTTGCATAAACTCGCCCCGGGCAATGAACATCCACGAATATCAGGCCAGCCAACTCCTATCCCAATACGGGGTCACCTTCCCCAAGGGCGAGCCGTGCTCGACCCCCGCCGAGGTGCGCACGATCGCCGAGAATCTCCTGCGGGGGGGCAGCGCCGCCGTGGTCCTCAAATCCCAGATCCACGCCGGTGGCCGCGGCAAGGGCACCTTCAAATCCGGCCTGCAGGGCGGAGTCAAGGTCTGCCGGTCCGTGGACGAAGCCGAAGCCACGGCCGGCGCCATGCTCGGTCAGACCCTGGTCACGAAGCAAACCGGCCCCGAAGGCCGGGTTGTGCGCAAGCTGTTCGTCGTTGAAGCCATCCAGGTCCGGAAGGAATTCTATCTTGCGGTGGTCCTGGACCGCGCCTCGGGCCAGCCGGTCATCATGGCCAGCACCGAAGGCGGGATGGACATCGAAGAGGTCGCCGCGCGGACGCCGGAGAAGATCTTTCGCGAGCCGATCGATCCGGCGCTGGGGCTGATGCCTTACCAGGGTCGCAAGCTTGCGATCGCCCTTGGCTTGAGAGGTGATCTGATCCAGGCGGCCGCCCGGCTGATCGCCGGTGTCTGGAAAACCTGGTGGGAATGCGACGCGTCGCTCGTCGAGATCAACCCGCTGGCCATCATCGCTGGCCCGGACGGCCGCGATCGGATCGCGGCCATCGACGCCAAGATCGGCCTGGACGACAATGCGCTGCCCCGCCATCCCGACCTTCAGGCCATGCGCGATCTGCACGAGGAATCGCCCCTCGAGGTCGAAGCCAGCAAGT
>JAHDYP010000242.1 GCA_023383055.1 Verrucomicrobiota bacterium
CCTGCGACCGCCGCCGGGCGCTCGGCCGGGAGGATGTCGGGTTCCTGACCTGGGATCATCCCCTGGTTACGGGTGCCATGGACCTGCTGCTCGGAGCGGAGACCGGCAACTGTGCGTTTGCCGTGCTGCCTGCCGCGAATGAGCGGACGCTGCTGCTGGAGTTGATCTACGTATTGGAGGTCATTGCCGCGCCGCGGCTGCATGCCGATCGTTTTCTGCCGCTGACACCCGTCCGCCTGGTGTTGAACCACAAGCTCGAGGACATCAGCGAGGTCTGCCGCGGCTCAGACTGGGAACGTCAGCTCCAGAAAGGTTCGCCCCACAAACTCATCGACAATCCCGGCATCGTCCGGCAGACGCTTCCCGATATGTTCCAGGCGGCGGCGCGGCTGGCCGAAACCAGGGCGTCGGCGCTGCGTCAGTCGGCGCTCGGAGCCATGAACCGGCTGCTGGGTCACGAAGTGGCGCGACTGCAAACGCTGGCCCGGGTGAACGATCATGTTCGCCCGCAGGAGATCAGGCTGGCGCAAGCCCAGCAGGAGGAATTGGCGGGCGTGCTCCACCAATCCCGTCTGCGGCTCGACGCGTTGCGACTTATCTGGAAAGGGCCTCCCGAGGCGTTGAGGTGAATCAACCAGCTTTGAGCGACGCCATGTCGATGACGAAGCGGTATTTGACGTCCTGCTTCAGCATGCGGTCCCAGGCTTCGTTGATCTTCTGGATGGGGATCAGCTCGATATCGGAGACGATCTGGTGCTGGGCGCAGAAGTCCAGCATCTCCTGGGTTTCGGCGATGCCGCCGATGGCGGACCCGGCGAAGTTGCGGCGGGGCAGGATCACGTTGAACGCCGACACGGGGAGCGGGTGTTCGGGCGCGCCGACGAGGGTGAGTGTGCCGTCCAGTTTGACCAGGTTGAGGTAGGCGTTGAGGTCGTGCTGGGCGGAGACCGCGTCGAGGATGAAATCAAAGCTGTTGGCGTGACGGCTCATGGCGTCGGCGTCCTTGGAGATCACCACCTCATGGGCGCCGAGGCGCAGGCCGTCGGCCACCTTGCCGGGAGAGGTGGTGAACAGGACGACGTGCGCTCCGAAGGTGCGGGCGAACTTCACGGCCATGTGGCCGAGGCCGCCGAGGCCGACAATGCCCACCTTCTGGTTCGGGCCGACTTTCCAATGCCGGAGCGGGGAATAGGTGGTGATCCCGGCGCAGAGCAACGGCGCGGTGGCCGCCAGGTCCAGCCCGGCGGGGACTCGCAGCACGAACGCTTCGTCCACGACAATGCTCGTGGAGTAACCGCCGAAGGTGGGTCCGCCGAGAAACCTGTCGTTGCCGTTGTAAGTGAACGTGGGGAAGGCGAGGCAGTATTGTTCCAGCCCGGCCTGGCAATGGGCGCAGGTGCGGCAGGAATCCACCATGCAACCGACGGCAGTGAGATCGCCGACTTTGTACTTGGTGACGCGATCACCGACGCGGGTGACGCGCCCGACGATTTCGTGGCCGGGCACGCAGGGATAAACCGTGTTATGCCATTCGTTGCGCGCGGTGTGGAGATCCGAGTGGCAGACACCGCAGAAGAGGATCTCGATTTCGACATCCGTGGCGCCGGGTTCACGCCGGTCGATGGCAAGCGGCGCAAGGAGGGAGGCCGCACTTTGCGCGGCGTAGGATCTGGCTTTGGTCATAGTCATGGCCTGAAGATAGCCAAAGAGGGCGATCCGTCACGAGCGAAACGCATCGGCACTTCAACCGGACGGTCGGGGTAGGGGATGAAAGAAGAATGCGCGGCGAGCGCTCAAATGAGATAGGCGCTTCCGCATGGCGGAATGCTGCTCGTAGAGCAATCCACGCCCCGGCACGATGATCTCAAAAGCCGGTATTTGGATCAGAGCTGTTCGTCGCGCGTGTTTACGATCGCACATCGCGGGCGATTGGCCACTCCAAGTTATTCACCGGTTATTCACCACGCGATCCCGTAATCTTCACCGTGGTTGCTGGCGCCGCCCCAGAAGGTACCGTGTTGCTGGTCGATCAGGATCGCGGTGATCGGGCCGGAAGTCTTCTGGTGGAACTCGAGACGGTACCCCATCCGCGACAGTTCCCGCCGCGTCCAGGAGGGGAACTCGGTGTTCAAGGTCAACCGGCCGGGTTCGCACTTGTGGGCGCCAAAAGAGGAACGCATCTGGTAGCTGGTCAGGTTGGCGGCTTCGCAGGCTTCCGTCACGGTCATGCCGAACTCGACGATATTGAGGAAGAATTGAAGCAGGTTTTGGTCCTGGGTATCGCCGCCCTGCACGGAGAAACAAAGGAACGGTTTGCCTTCCTTGAGCGCCAGCGTCGGGGTGAGCGTCACGCGCGGGCGTTGGCCGGGGGTCACGACGTTGAAGGGGTTTTCCGCGGCGTCGAGGACGAAGCTTTGCATGCGCTGGCTCATGCCCATGCCGGTACGGCCGGCCAGGCAGGCCGGCAACCACCCGCCGCTGGGCGTCACGGAAACCACCCATCCGCGCTGGTCGGCTGCCTGGATCGAGGTGGTGCCGGCGCGGAACGCCGCGTCGAATTCCTCGAGCTCCGAAGCGCGAAGGGCGGCCACGCCCGTGCCGGGCGCGGGTGAACGCGGCGGGTCAGCCGCCGGCTGCGAGTGCTTGAGATTCGACCAGTTGGTGAGGAGTTGGAGGAAGGGATTGGCGCGGCCCTCGAACGGGTAGGGATCGCCCGGGCGCACGTCGGGATCGTTCCGGGTCCAGTCGAGCTGACGCAGCCGTTCCCGGGCGTAGTCTTTGGAGAGCAAACCGCGAATGGGCTCGGCGGGGGGGAAATCCGGATCGCCGTAGTAGAAGTCACGGTCGGCAAACGCGAGGTTCATCACCTGGTAGAGGGTGTGGACGTAGCGGGCGCTGTTATAGCCCATGGAACGGAGATCGATCGGTTCGAGCAGGTTCAACGCCTGGAGCAGTGCCGGGCCCTGGGTCCAGGTGTTCAGTTTGTAAACGTCGATCCCTTTGTAGTGCGTCGTGACGGGTTCCTCGAGTTTGACCTTCCAGTTGGCGAGGTCCTCCAGCGTGTGGAGGCCCCCTTGTTCCCGTGAACCGCGCACGAACTCCGCCCCCAGATCGCCCCGGTAAAAGCGATCATACGCCGCCTGAATCGCTGCTGAGCGGTCTTTCCCCGCGCGCAGGGCCTCCGCTTCGGCTTCGACCAGCTTGCGCAGGGTCTCCAACAGATCGGGTTGCCGCCAGATCTCGCCGGCCCTCGGGATTTCCCGGTCGGCACCCGCATGCGGGAAGAAGACTTTGGCGGAGTAAGGCCATTGGCGGAGTTTGCCGGCGTGGTTTTCGATCTTGCGGACAAGCTCGGCTTCGATCGGATAACCGTCCGCCATCTGCATGGCCGGTTCGAGCACGTCCCGGAGCGACAGCGTGCCGAACTCGGCGAGCATCACCATCAGTCCGCCCGGATTGCCGGGAGTGACGGCGGCAAGCGGCCCCTCGCCGGGCGGGTACTTGAGACCGAGCTGACTGAAATAATCGGGAGTGGCGCCCGTGGGGGCGACGCCGCAGGCGTTGATTGCGATGACCTGCTTCGTGCGCGGATCGTAGATCAGCGCCTGGGTTTCCCCGCCCCAGCCGACGTCGTCGTGCATGGTGCAGACGACCGCGAGCATGGCGCAGGCGGCATCGATCGCGTTCCCGCCCTTCTCGAACATCCGCGCTCCCGCCATGGCGCCGGCCGGTTTGCCGGTCACCGCCACCCAGTGCCGACCGTGGAGGACCGGTCGGTGTGTGCCGGCATAGGGTTCCGCTCCCCGAGACCAACCGGCAGTCAGTATGAACAGACAGACGAACAGGGAACGCGCTTTCATGATCGGGGATGACTCTAAGGCGATCCCCGGCGAATGCCAAGGACCGCGGTCAGCGGTGTTCGCTGAAGAAGTCGGCAATATCGGTGAACATCTGGGTGACGGATCGCGGGTTCATGAGGAAGTAGGGCGGCTTCTGCCCTGGGGGCGAAAGTAGACCGGGTGTTGGAGCGCGACAAGCGGAAAGGGTCGGGGAAATGGCTTGACGACCGGATGACAGAAACTACTTTGTCGAGCAGTCGTGCTAAGACTATATATGAGCGTTTCTCACTTATCAGTTCATCGTCGTTCCGTTGTGTCCAGGGCTGGGGTGAGCCCCGCCAAGCCGCATATCACACTGATCAGCAGAATGTTGATGCTGTTTCTCGTCGCATTCCTGCAGGGATCGGCTTTCGGGCAAACTGAATCCGGGCCCGTTCTTTCAATTCGAACGACTTTAGATCAGACGATTGAACTGAGCTGGGTGGATGCGACCGGCGGTTATGTACTTGAGCGGGCATCCTCGCTGGTGCCGCCGGTCACTTGGCAGTCGGCGGGCCTAACCCCCCTTCAGCAGAGCGATCGCTGGAGCGTCCTGGTGAACCTGGCGTCGCAGCGGCAGTTCTATCGGCTGCGTGAGGCCGGGCCGCCGGCGGCTGCGACGGTGAGTGCGACTTCACCTTTCGACGGTGAAACCGGGGTGGCGGTGACCCGGGAAACCATCGTCCGGTTTTCGAGCCCTTTAGCTGCGGACGCCGCTTTGACGACCGACCGGTTTTACGCGGAATTTGGCGGAAGACGGTTACTGAGCCGGGTCGAGTTGTCGTCGGATCGCCGGGCCGCATCGTTGTTTTATTTGGAGAATCTGCCTCCCAGCGCCCGGGTGGGGGTGACGCTGGATGGGACCGGGCTGAACGACGCCAACGGCCAGGCATTCGACCCTGACGGCAATGGGGAACCGGGGGGCGAGTTCAACTTGAGTTTCAACACTTCGAGCACGGCGGCACTGCCCGGCACCGGTGTGATTGGCTATGTCTACGCCTCCGAGCGAAACCCGGATGGGGGCAATATCCCGTTGCGCGGAGTGACGATTACGGTGGATGGGGCCGAAGAGACCTTGCGGGCGGTGACGGACGCGGACGGTTTCTTCAAACTGGAGCCTGCGCCGGCCGGCCGGTTCTTTGTGCATGTGGATGGGCGGACGGCGGCGGGCAGCCAGTGGCCCGGGGGTGCCTACTATCCGTTTGTGGGGAAAGCCTGGGAGGCGGTGGCCGGCCGGGCCGAGAACCTCGCCGGCGGCAGCGGTGAAATCTTCCTGCCCCGCATTCAAGCCGATGCGCTCAAGGCGGTTAGTGCGACCGAAGCCACAACCGTCACCTTCGCCGCATCGATGATCGCCACCAACCCTGCCCTGGCTGGGGTGACGCTCACGGTTCCGCCGAACGCACTTTTCAGCGAGAACGGCGCTCGGGGTGGCCGTGTGGGAATCGCCCCGGTCCCGCCTGACCGTCTGCCGGAACCGCTGCCGCTGGGTTTGAACCTGCCGGTGGTGATCACGATACAGACGGACGGCCCCCAGAACTTCGACCAACCTGTTCCGGTCCGTTTCCCGAACCTCCCGGATCCGGTGACGGGCGAGCTGCTGCCACCGGGTGCCAGGACCATCCTCTGGAGTTTCAATCACGACACCGGCCGCTGGGAGCCGCAGGGCACGATGACGGTCACCGCGGATGGACAATACGCCGAGAGCGATCCGGGCGTGGGGGTGCTTCAGCCGGGGTGGCATGGGACCGCGCCGGGCACCCCGACCCAGCCCAGTCCGGCACCTCCCCCGCCGGCGCCCGGGCCCGACGACGAAGATCCCTGCGCGAAGGAATGGTATTTGGCGGCGTTTGCCGCCACCGATTGCCTTGGGGCGATCGGTCAGGCTATCGTGCCCACCTCCCCCGCTGTGGGATGCGCCAGCGGCGTGGTCAGCGGAGCGGTGGCTTCGGTTCGCGATTGCACGATCGACGAGGATGGCTGCGGCGTGACGATCGCCAACAACTTCATCGGTGCGGTGTTTGGGTGTGGGGAGGTCCTTGCCCCCGAACTGGCGCCGCTGTTCAAGGGCGCCGGGTTGTTCCACGCCTGTCCCCTGGGGGTTGGGAACAACTACGGGAGCCTGGCGAACTGCCGGGCGGCGACCGGCACCTCGAGGGTTCGCCCGAGCGATCGTCCAATCCAACTGGCAAGGCAGGGTTTGCATTCATTCGACCCCGCGCTACTGGACGAAGCGATCGAGAATCCCTTCCTGGCGCACGCGCGCATGGGCGAGCGATGGCGTGAATTCCTGGCTGCCCTTTATGCTTCGGAGGTCTGGTTTGGCACCAGTCCCGACGACGACGCCATCGGGGCGGGAATTCTGCAGGCCGTGGCCGATGCCATTCATCCGGGCAGCGCTGGAGGAACGGCGGTAACCACCGAAGAGCGCGCTTACATTGCCGGTTTGCCACTCCCCCCGGGGGCGACCGAAACGGACCGTCAGGCATTGGTCAGCCGGCTCGAGCGCATGGCCAGCGGCCAGGCGGCCGTTTCGGATTTCGACACGGACCTGATTCTGACGACCGGTGAAGCTGTGCTTGAAATGCTGGAGATCTATGGGGTTCTCGGTTGGACGCGGGTGGACGAGGGCTATCGTCGAGGTCTGGAGAAGCTCACGCAGGTCTGGCAGGAGGCCTGCACCGCGGCCGCTAACGATCCGGATAGCGGCACCTCAGGGAACTCGGCCGGGTTCGCTGGTATCGTCCGGCCGTTTCGCTATGTCGTTCATAACTTCGACGCCGGCATCAGCCGGCGCGGACTGATTGCTCCCGGAGGGTTGCTCGAGCCGATGGTGCTCAGCCCGGACAGTTTCCATGGTGTCTTTTACCTGGATCCGGCCACGCTCCGCCTGGCTGTGGCCTATTTCTACTCCGCGGCGTCCGGTGAGCCGACCGCGATTCCATGTGCCAGCTGGCTGCCGGGCGATTCGCCGCTCGCGGATACCGATGGCGACGGGTTGCCCGACCTGGCCGAGTTGGTTCTGGGGACGGCCTATTTGGATCCGGATACCGATGGCGATGGACTTCCGGACGGGCTCGAATTTCTCAACGACACCAATCCGCTTGACGGGATCGAGCTTACCTTGGGCGTCACCGCCATGGCACCAACGCCCGGCGAAGCCTTAGAAGTCGTGGCCGACAATGGGCTTGCCCTGGTGGCTTGTCAGAATGGCGCGGCGGTGTTCGATGTGAGCGATCCGGCAAATCCAACTCAACTTGCCCTGGTGTCGAGCGGTTTCCCGGCCAAGGCGGTGGCTTTGAGCGGTCGCCAGGCGGCCGTTGCCTTTGAGTTCTCGGTCCGGCTGCTGGATCTCACCGATCCGTCGAGCCCGGTGGTCCGCTGGCAGCGGAACGACCTCGGCAACGTCCGCGGTTTGGCCTTCGGCCCGGAAGCGCTCTTCGTAGCCGCGGATGACGAGTTGGTGCGACTCGCGCTGAGTGACGGGCGCACGACGGCGGCACTGAGGCTTCCCGCAGCGCCCGACGACGTGGCGGTGCGTTTGAACACAATCTATGCGCTCAGCAACCGGGGGCTCGCGGTGGCGATCAGCGATGGTGCCATCCTCGAGTTGGCGGGCCAAATCGATGCCCCGGGGAGTCGCGGTGCCGGCGGGCGCCGACAGCGCCTGTTCCCGGCCGGTTCACTGCTCTACGCTCAGCACACTCAGGGATTTTACGTGTTCGATCTGACCGTCCCCGATTCACCCTCGATTGCCGTCTCGCATTTTACCGGTCAGTTCGGGTGGCGTCACCTCGTGCCGACAGGCACCGGACTGGCTTTGGCGGCCGTCGGAGCCAACAGCACCAGCGACGGCGCGCACGACGTGTCGCTCTATGATCTCAGACCTGGCGGCACCAACGCCCAGTTCACCGCCACTTTCCCAACGCCGGGGGCCGCCTGGTCCGTCGCCATTGCCGGCGCGCGTGGTTACGTCGCGGACGGCCCCCGTGGCCTGGCGGTCGTAAATTTCCTGCAGCCCGATCTCGGCTCGACCCCTCCCACCGTCGCTCTGGAGTTGCCCGGCCCCTCGCCGCGCGTCGAAGGGGGTCGCAACGTGCTGATTGGCACCCGGGTCGACGACGATGTCGCGGTGCGGCATGTCGAGTTTTTCGTGAACGGCCAGCGGGTGAGCCGGGACGACAGCTTTCCATTCGAACTCATCCTGAGCGTGCCGCCGGTTTCACCGGCCAATCCGAATCTACGGCTGCGTGCTCGCGCGGTGGATACCGCCGGCAACGTCGGTGAATCGCCCGAAATCACGCTGGACATTGTGGCGGACGCCACCCCGCCGCAAATCCTCGCGCTCGAACCGCCCGCGCAAGGCGTGATTGCCCCCAACCTTTTGACGGAGGTCAGCGCCACCTTCAACGAACCGCTGGCCACGCCGGTCAACGCATCGTCCCTGATCCTGGTGCGCGACGGAGG
>JAHDYP010000243.1 GCA_023383055.1 Verrucomicrobiota bacterium
GCGTCCATCACTGGACTCCGCTGGTTGGACGAAAGCGAGAAATAAGGATGCCAACACGGCGCGAACCCGAATGGAGGTCCCGCCGCACACTCTGACCCCCGGAAGAATCCCAGGTTGCGCTCCCCGCGCCAAGTTGCACCGGTTGCGGTCCCGGCGAAGATAGCAGCGGGGGGCCAATGTCCGGCTGGGGGCATCGATCGCATGGGCAACGTGCCACCGCGCAGCCGCGCTGAATGTTCCCGTCGCTTCCGCCATGTCCCGATTCCATGTCGCATATGCGACATGGAATCGGGACATGGGAGATTGGACATTTTCGATGGGCAAATCCTCTCCAAGGCGGAGAAAAACCTGAATCCATGAACCATTTCGGTTCACCGCCGAACCAGCGGGGTGGGGTCGTGCATCACGGGTCCGTATTCGTGTTCCGTCGTGAATTCATGCGGGAGTCTTCCTGGGCTTCGCGCGCGCACAAACTCGGGTTCTCCCGTTACTCACGGAACTGCAAGGTCGCGAGGCGACGATAAACGCCGCCTTCGATCGTTTGCAGTTCGTCGTGCGTGCCGGATTCAACGACCCGGCCGTCGGCAATGACGATGATACGGTCCACATGCCGGACGGTGGCGAGCCGGTGGGCGATGATAAACGAGGTGCGGCCGCGCATCAGGGTCTCGAGCGCTTCCTGGATCAGGCGTTCGCTCTCGGAATCGAGCGAGCTGGTGGCTTCATCGAGAATGAGGATCGCGGGGTTCTTCAGCATGGCGCGGGCGATGGCCACGCGCTGGCGCTGGCCGCCGGAGAGTTTGATGCCACGGTCACCGACCAGCGTGGCGTAACCCTCGGGAAAGGCCTGGATAAACTCATGGGCATTGGCTTGTCTCGCGGCTTGCTCGATCTCCGCCACGCTCGCGCCGGGCTTGCCGTAGGCGATGTTCTCCGCGATGCTGCCGCCGAAGAGCAACACTTCCTGGGGCACCATGGACATTTGACCGCGGAGTTCGCTGAGCCCGTAGTCGCGGGCGTTCCGGCCGTCAATCAACAAGCGACCCTGAGAAGGTTCATACAGCCGCAACAACAGGGAGATGAGCGTGGATTTGCCGGCGCCGCTCGGCCCGACCAGGGCGATCCGTTGCCCAGATGTCGCGGCCAGGTTAATCGCCTTGAGCACTTCGACCCCGGGTCGCGACGGATAGGTGAAATGAACGTGCTCGAATACCACGTCGCCGCGCAGTCGGGACAAGGTCGATGGCGGCGGCGGACCGAGGATCGCCTCCACCTCGCCGCTCTCGCGCAGGAGTTCCCGCACTCGCTGCGTGGCGCCGATGGCCTTCTGGAGCTGGCTGTAGAGCTCGGCAAACTGGCCCATCGCTCCCGCCACAAACGTCGTGTAAAGAATGAACCGGGTGAGATCGCCGAACGTAATCTCGCCTTGTTGCAGCAGCCGCGCCCCGGACCAGAGCACCAGCACGATCGAGCCGAACAGCGCGAACACAATAAAAGCGACAAAGGCCGCCCGCAGCCGCGCGCCCCGGAGCGTGGCGCTGAGGAATCTGCCGAGGCCCTCGTGATAACGCTGGAGCTCGTAGCCTTCGTTGGCGAACGCCTTCACGTTCACGATGCCCTGGAGCGTTTCTTCGACGATCGTCGCCGTGTCCGCGAGCCGGTCTTGCGCTTCCCGGGAGATCTTGCGCGTTTTGCGGCCAAACACCACCGCCACCACGGTCAGCACCGGCAGGCTCACGAGCATGATCCCGGTCAGTTGCAGCGACGTGACCGCAATCAGCGCGATGCCGCCAACCAGCAAGGTGCATTGGCGGATGAACTGCGGCAGAATCGCGATCAGGGTGTCCTCGATCTGAACCAGGTCGGCGGATAGCCGGCTGGCGAGTTCGCCCACGCGACGCTGGGCAAAGAAGCTCATCGGCAGCGAAATCAAACGCGCGTAGGTATCGCGTCGCAGATCGACGAGGCTGCGCTGTCCGACGGTGGCAAACGACAGGAAATGGAAGTAGGAGAGCCCGGCCTGGACGGCGAGGATGGCCATCAACAACAACGCGGTTCGGTTCACCCCCGTCATGTCGACCCCGCCCTGGGTGTGGAGCACCGCCTCGTCCACAATGCTCCCCGCCAGGTAGGGAAACGCCAGCGTCAGCAGGCTGCCCGTGAATAAGGAGACGAGCGCGGCGCCGAATCGGCCCCGGTGCGGACGCAGGTACCGGAACAGTTCCCAGGCTTGCCGGACCGATTCCCGATCCAGTTTCGCCTTCGGGAGTTCGACCCCGGCCTGATCATTGCGTGAATAGCGCGCCATTGCACGTGCCTCGGACCCAATCCGAAATCCGAATCTCGAAATCCGAAAAAAACTCGAAATCCAAAAGCGGCAATCTCGAAACGCCGGGGGTTTCGAATTTTGGCCATTCGAGATTCGGGATTGTTTCGGATTTCGAGATTCGGATTTCGGGCTTGTTGCTTAGTTTGACCTGACCCTGCTCAGCCACCGAGTTCAACCACCCGACCATCGCGCGCCGACGCCGCGATCGCATCGAGCACCCGCATGTTCGCCACGGCATCGTCCATCCCCCACCGCGCCCTGGCCCGCCCCTGGACCACATCGACGAAATGCTCAACTTGCTGTTGGTACGCGTTCGCGCCCGGGACAGCAACCCAATCCACCGGCTTTCCTGAACGATGCAATGTGAAACCCGTTGCCCCTTCCCCGGGGACCCATGGTTGCTCGAGCACGATCGCCCCGGTGGTGCCCGCTACCTCGACCCGATGCCGCTCGAAATTGGCGATGCTGGTTTCGCATTGGGCCAGCACACCGTTCGGAAAATCCAGGAGCGCCACCACCGTGTCGTCCACGGTCGAGCGCCGTTCGAACGCGCTCACCCGCAACGGCTCCAACCCGGTCAGCAATCGCGCGACATTCACGCAATAACAGCCCACGTCTCTCAGGGCGCCCCCGGCGAGCTCCGCGGAAGTGACGTTGACCGCCCGATCGTCGAGCAGGAACGTGAACCGACTGAAGATAGTCGAAACCGTCCCGATCGCGCCATCACGGATCAGGGCGCGCACCCGCTCGAATACCGGATGAAACCGATACATGAACGCTTCCGCCACGAGTAAACCGGTCCGTGCCGACGCCGCGCGGACCTGCTCGGCTCCGGAGGCGGTCGCCGCGATCGGTTTTTCGCAGAGCACCGGGTAACCCGCCTCAAGGGCGCGGATGGTCCATTCCGCGTGCAGGGCATTCGGCAATGGGAGATAAACGCCGTCCACGGCCTTCGAACGCAACAGTTCGTCGTAAGACCCGAAGACGCGCGGGATCGCGTGCTCGGCAGCCCAACGCTCCGCCCGTGTTCGTTCCCGGCTCGCCACGGCGATGACCTCGCCATTCCGGCTTTGGCGGATGGCATGGATCAACCGCCGACCGATGTCGGCCGTACTCAAAATGCCCCAGCGAAACGGATCAGACATAGAGTGCGCAGAGAGACGCCGCACAGAATCATATTCAGTTCGATTCAACTCAGGAAGACGTTAATGCGCAAAATGAGCACCGAAAAGAGCCCCTAACGCCCCATATCAAGGCTCAATTCGCGGTAAAGAGCTTGTTCAAAGCATCTTGCCTGGGCAACACCAGGATCACCAAGGATCACAGCTCGGAATCGGAAAGCCGCGTTGAATCACGCCGCCAAGCCATCGGCAAAAGATGGGGGGTAAATGATCCCCGTCCGCGCAATCCCGAGACCGCAACCGATCAGCGCCCGCCCCTGACCCTCCGGTGTCCCATCTTTTACCCCGAATCTTTTACCGTCAGAGTGTCTTTCGCGGCTTGTCGGGTGACGATGGGAACATAACCGACCTCGAGGCCCGGCGGCGGAGTGACGATCAAGGCCGGGTCAAGTTCGGCCAACTTGCCAATCGCGGGCGGCGGCAGGTAGTCACGGTCCTTGGTCCAATTCCGGTGGAGTTTCTCCACCCGCGCCTGCGCCACCTCGCGCTCGGCGGGCGTGAGGTCGGCGTTGAGCATCGCCGGTTGGTCGGCAAAGCGGTACCAGTAATAGGTGACCACGCTGCCGTCGCCCAACGCGGTCTGAAACGGTCCGGCTACAGGACCCGGTTGCTTCCAGCAACTCTCGGGAGCATCGGGCGTCACGTAGGGTTCGGGACGCTGACCGGCAGGCCGACTAAATCGAATCTCGGCCAGGCCCGCTTCCGCCGGAACCTCTTCCGCTCGCACTGGGATCCACTCGACCTTCTTGTTGGCATTCGTCGCCAGGCGATAGTACTCGGGGAGCGTCACCAACGGGCCATCCTTAGTCTCGGTCTGCCGCACCCTGTCGAGGTTCCAGCGATATCCGAATGTAGCCGGCCATTTCGCCAGGCTGGATCTCCGCCGACGAACGAATCGCCGCGAGGGCGAAGGCCCGGCCCATGAGCGCGAACGTCTTCGCGCAGCCAAGGTAATGGTAGCCGGCGTTGGAGGCGCCGCGTTTCCACAGCGCGGCCTCCAGCGTGAGGCCGAAGGTGAACTCCGGGCCGATTTTGCCGCCGGGTTTCGTGGGGTCCAGGCCCCACATGGAGCCGTAGCCTGCCGTCAGTTTGCCGGTGAGTTCAAAGTTCTCCTCGTGGGCGCCGGTCAGATACGAAATCCACACGTGGTCGCACACGCGCGGTTGGCCGTCCTCGCCGCGCATTTGCTCGAGCAAGGGCGCGGTGGCCGGGTCATCGCCGAGGTAGTCAAAGGTGGCGAGCTGCGCCGGGCCCTCCATGTTCGATTGTCCGGCGAGGATGAAGACCTTGAGCGGCTTCGCGGAAAGCTGGACGGTCAGCAGCAGGAGGCTGAGCAGGGTGACGGCCCAGCAACCAAGACCGGTATGTTTGTTTTGGATTTGGGTCATTCGGATTTCGGATGTGTTTCGGATTTCGGGTTTCGGATTTCGGATTTGCCCGGCACATTTCGCTACATACGTTGGGGGCGCTGTTCAGTTCCATGAGCGGTTGTGCCTAGACAATCTCCTCGCGAATTGGATCCCAGCGCACCATGCGCCGTTCCTGCTGCGCCTTGAGCGACATCAGGAACGTGGCGGTTTCGATGAACGCTTCGTCGGTCGAGCATTTCGGCGTGGCCCGACTGCGAATGCAATCGAGCCAATCCACCATGTGATTGGGCGGAGTCGGCGTCTGGCCGCGCACATAGCCTTTGGGCAGGGCCGGGTTCCGGTTGTGGCCGGCCGGGATAATTTCGAACCGGGTGACATCATGCGCGATGGCGTCGAAGCGGAGCGTGGCATCGCGACCACAGATCGTCACCGGCTGTTGGTCCGAGGTGTTCATGCTGCCTTCGAAGGTGACCGTGCGGCCCGGCTGCTCGAACTGGTAAGTGGCGGTCCAGGTATCGGGCACTTCGCGGTCGTCGTTCAGCAACGCGATCAGGCCGGAGCTCACGCAGGTGTCGGGGATGCCGTGGCCGAGGAGGTATTGCACGAAATCCATTTCGTGCGACAGCAGGTCGCCGGCATAGCCGGTGCCATAGGCGTAGTAACAGCGCCAGTGCCAGAAGTGCCGTTCGTTCCAGGGAATCCTCGGTGCCGGTCCCAGCCAGAGATCCCAGTTCACCGCTCGGCGGACCTGCTCCGGATCGGGACGGTCCCATTGATCGTAGTAACCGTACCAGCGCCAGTTGGGACGGTGCGGTTCGGTCGATTTGAAGCGTCCCGTGCGCACGAGCGTGACGGGTCCCAGAACGCCGCGGGCGATGATTTCTTTGGCCTGCAAGGCGCACGTGGCCTGGCGCGCCTGGTGCCCCAGTTGGAACACCACGTGGCTCGCCTGGAGGGCGTCCCGCATCCGCTTGGCTTCCTCCAGGGTCCGCGAAAAGCCTTTTTCGCAGTAGATGTCTTTGCCGGCCTTGACCGCGTCGAGCACCATCGGGCAGTGCCAATGGTCAGGCGTGGCGATCACCACGGCGTCCACCCGCGGATCGGCCAGCAGCTCTCGGTAATCCTCGTAGGCTTTGGCGTCCGGGTTCCGGCTGCGCTCAAGGCCCTTCTGGCGATGCGGCCCGTAAACGTCGCTGACCGCCACCACCTTCACGTTCGGCGCATGCACCACGGCATTGAGCAAGTCTCCCCCTCGGGTGCCAATGCCGATGCAACCCACGCCGAGGGTCGCGCCGGGCACGGGTGCGGAAAGAACTGCGGGCGCGAGGCTGGAAGCGGCGGTGAGGACAGAGGCGGTTTGACCGGCCGTCCGAAGGAACTGCCGGCGATTGATGAAGTTCGGGTTTTTCATATCCACAGGTGCAGCGGGACTATGGCGACTTAACGGAATGAAATCAAAGCCGGATTCGCTCCGCCGCCTTTCGCCCATTACCGGTCCGCTTCTGAAAGATGGGCTTCAGGCCGTGTCAGAACAATGCCAGTAGGCGTCAACTTCGGAGCTGCTCGAGAACAGGCGGCCGGACAACCTACCCCCTGCGCTGCACACCATGACTCCGAGACGCTTCAACGTGGGCATCGCCGGTTACGGCTGGATGCGACCCCATCGACCTTTTCAGGGAGTTTGGCGAACCAGTCGAAAGAAGGCCGAGTTCGATGGGCCGGGCACGGAAAAGCCGCTCGCACCCGCGGTGCCCGGAACATCCGTCCATTCCCCTGCGTCGAGCGCCGCACGCGTCTGAAGCCGGATACCGGGTTCGCCCGCCCATTCGAGGATCAAGGAACCACCAACCACCGTCGCCTGGCGGAGCAGAAGAGGGTCGATCACCGTCGGTTCGAGAGGGCGATAGCGGGCGACGAGGACGGTGTCGTTCGACAACGAGATCGGCAACAATGTGCCGGTGAACGGTCCCCCCGGCAGATCGCCACCGAAACGGTCGGTCCATCGGTCGAACTCCCACTGGCCATAGGTTTCCGGTGCCACGATCTCGATCGGGCCGCCCCCGGACTGAAACACGCGGATGAAAGCGCCGCGCGCGTCCCTTCGCCCATTCACATCGGTGGCTCCGAGTTGCATGTAGGGCATGAAGGAAGAATCTTCGATCACAGGTTCGCCGCCGGGTCCCTCGCTCAGCGTCTGCACGAGCAGTTCGAGATCCCGCAGACCTGAACCGGTGCTGCGGGGGGAGAAGTCATAGACCATTTCCAGGCGAACCGACTTCAACCGGATCGGCCCACCGCCGCTGTTCACATAGGTGCGGGAGAACTCCAGATCCGCCCAGGCGGACGGCCGCGAATAGAGCAGCATGTCGGACACCGCCGGCCCGGAAAGGAGCGACCGCAGGAGAGAGTCGGAGGCGTCACTGGGCCGGATGGGATCGAGCTGATCGTCGATGGCGTCGTAGCGCCCGCCCCAGACGAATGGGTTCTCGGTGTCCTGGTTGTAGTGACGAAACAGATGGATTTTGCCGTCCTTCTTGAGACGCGACACACCGGCGTGCTCGATGTTCAAGTCGAGGAAGGCGGTGCGTCCGAGCGTTCCCTCGGGCTCGATTTCGATCGAGGAGACGCGGAGATCCACGATCCGGACGTTCTCTTCCTGGGGTTGGAAGAAGCCCGCATCGCGCAGGTTGAGGGTGAACGACCGTCCTTCGTTGAGCGCGGCGATCTCTGCCGGCAGCAGGTTGAAGCGCACCGGGACCGAGAGGTCGGGGCGATTGGCGTTGTAATGGTCGAAGATGGTTTCGGCCACGGCCGAAAGCTTGTCCTCATACACCGAGAGAAAGGTGGCGAACTGATCGGGTGTGACTTCGTGGTTGCTGTTCAGGTCGGCAATCTCCTGGAACTTTTGGATCAGCCCTTCCAGATCGAGCGGCTCCGTGTAGGGCCGCAGCATGCGATACTCGTACGCCTTGGCCAGGTAGTAGTGGTATTTCACCAGGCGATCGTAGGCGCGGCGCTCGAGATCCTGCAGATACGCGGTCGCGCGCTCGTCGAGCACGGTGGCCGCCGGCGCGATGTCGCGTCCCAAGGCATCGATGGCCAGGAGGGCGTGGGTCATGAATTCCGAGAGCGAGCCGATCTGCTGCATGGTGGCTACCGCCTCATCGGCGAACTCGCGGTTCTGTCGCATCAGGTCTTCGACCTCTTCCATCAGTGCCTTGTACTCCGGCGAACGACTCTTCAACCGCTCCAACTCGGCCAGCATCTCTTCGCTGGGCGCTTCCCGTTCCTTGATGAAAGCGCTCATGTCCTCGACGCCCGCCGAGAGCCCGT
>JAHDYP010000244.1 GCA_023383055.1 Verrucomicrobiota bacterium
GTCCGCGGAGCCTGGCTGGCAAACGATGCCGGCCTTGGACGAACGCGCTAACGCCCGCTGCATGAGCCGCGTGATCGCGACGCGCGCATCGTCGAACAACGTGTAGAATATCGGCACCACCAGGAGAGTCAGCAACGTGGCGGTGCTCATCCCCCCGATGAGCGTCAGCCCGAAACTCTTGTAGCTGAGCCCCAGGTTGCTCGGCTTGGTCAGCGTCAGCGGGATCATGCCGATGATCGTGGTGAGGGCGGTCATGGCAATCGGCCGAAACCGGCGATCGGCGGCGCGCAGCAACGCGTCGGTCCGCTCGTATCCCTCACCCCGAAGCCGGTTCACGTAATCGATCAGCACGATGCCGTTGTTGACCACCACCCCAATGAGAAGAATGGCGCCAACCATGCCCAGGAAATCGATGTCTTTGCCGGTGATGACGTGAATCCAGACCACGCCAATGCCAGCCAGGGGAATGGTCAGGATGATCGAAAGCGGCAGCACGAAACTCTCGAACAGAAAACCCATCAGCAGATAAATGAACAGGATCGATACCGCCCCGGCAAACATCATGTTCGCAATCTCATCGTTGACCGATGGCCCGCGCGACGTGCCGAACGATACCCCCTCGGGCAGCCCGATCTGCCGCTGAAGCGCCATCAATGCCTCCCGGGTCTCGCGGCTGCTCTCCTTCTTCAACTCAGCCGTCAGGGTGTGGCTGACCTTTTTGTTGCTACGGAAAACACCCTTGGGCGTCGACAGCACCCGGGCCTCCGTCAGCGCGGATAGCGGCACGGCCTCACCCGAGGCGGTGGGAACCAGAAACGCCCCGAGATCGGCCAAACTCTCGCGGTCGGCCTCACGGAAACGGATGCGCACGGGAATCTCCCGGCCCTGGTCGTTGTATTTGGGCAGCGAACTGCCCCGCAAAGCGTAGCCAATCAAGCCGGCAATAACTTCCGGGCTGACCGAACTCGCGTTGGCCCGATCGCGATCGATCACCAGGGCCATCTCGCTCGGTGCCGCATCTTCACCCCGGCGAATCCCCAGCACACCCGGCATGGCCAACAACCGGGGCTCGATCCGACGCGCCACTTCATCGAGCACCAGCGCGTCGTCCCCCTCGAGCCTGAACACGAACACCTCCTCACCCTTGGCCTCCTCATTCCGGTTCTCTTCACCGTAAAACACCTTGATCCCCGGCTTCTTGGGTAGCGATTTCAGAATGGCCTCGCCCACCTCCTTGGCGGTGAGCTTCATCGGCTGTTCGTCGTCAAACCACCCCTGGATCTCCCCGCCCCGGGTGCGATAAAAAGTGAAATAGCCTTTCAGGCCGTATTCCTCCTTCCGGGCCTCGATCTGCCTCTCCGCCTCCCGGAAATAGTCCCCCAGATCCTCGAAACTATATTCATTCGACACTTCCACCGAGAGATGAAAACTCGTGCGATCCTCCTCCTGGTTGTCAACCACCCGGATTTGCTTGAACGCGAACATCTGGGTGACGGCGAAGATCGCCGCCAGCACCACCACCAGGTCCAACCGGCGCCGGAGGAAAAAGGCGAGCGTGTGGTTGTATGCGTGATTCGCGCGCTCGAACGTCTGATCGTAAAAATGGCGGAGCACCGCGTTCGCCCGCTCATGCAAACGCCGGAACCAGGAGACCGACCCCGCCCCGCCGTTGGCCGGCAGGGTCAAATACACGCTCAGCGGGATGAACACCAGCGCCACAAACAACGACGCCACCAGCGATACCGAGATCGGCAGCGCCAGCCGCATCAGAAAAAACTGGCCCTGCCCCTCGACCAACGCCACCGGGACGAACACCACGATGGTCGTCAGCGTCGCCATGGTGATCGCCAGAGCGATCTCCCCCGCGCCGCGCACGCAGGCGTCCCGCCGGTTCAAGCCATCCTTGTGATGACGATGGATGTTCTCCGCGACCACAATCGAGTTGTCCACCAGCATCCCCACCCCGATCATCAGGCCGAGGATGGTCAGGATGTTCAGCGATTCACCCCCAAAAAACATCACCACCAGCGCCATCAAGAGCGAAAGCGGAATCGATAGCGTGATGATCGCCGTCAACCGAAACCGGCGCAGAAAGACGAACAGCACCAGCGCGGCAAACGATCCGCCGATCAACCCGCCCTGGACCAGCGTCCGCAACGATTCCTCCACCACCTCGCCCTGGTTGAACAACGACTCCATGTAGAGCCCCGCCAGCCGCGGGTTCTGTTTCAGCTCCTCAAACACCGCTTTGATCTGGCGCGATACCTCCACCGTGTTCGCCTCGCCCTCCTTGAAAACCACCGCCGCCACCGCCGGCCGGCTGTTCACCCGGACGCTGTACCGTTTCTCGGCCTCTTCATACCGGATCTGCGCGATGTCTTTCAGCCGCAAATTGGGCGTCACCGGCCGGTTCTCGAGTTCTTCCACCGACCGGTAGGTCGCAACCGATCGCAGGATGAATTTCCGGCCCGCATCGCGCACATTGCCGCTGGCCATGCTGAAATTGTCGCTGCCGAGACTCATCGCCAGGTCGTAGATGTTCAGGCCGTGACTCTCGGCCCGCTGCCGGTCGAGCTCGATGATGATCTCCTTTTCTTCCAGCCCGTCCGCCCGCACGTTGGCCACGCCATCGATTCGTTCCAACGGCTGCAGGATCTCCCGTTTGATGAGGTTATACGGATCGGTCAGGCTCGGATCGATGGCCAACCCCAGCACCGCCACCGGAATCCCCGAGGCATCCTCCTTGCGAATGAACACCCGATCCACATCGTCCGGAAACAACAACCGCGCCCGCTGCACCCGGTCTCGCACCTCCCGATACGCCACATCCATGTCCGTCCCCTGCTTGAACCGGATAAACACGCTGCAGCGACCCACCGAACTCCACGAATTGATCTGGTCCAGCCCGCGGACGGTGCTCACTTCCTCCTCCAGCGGCAGGGTGATCTTGTCCAACACTTCCTGCGTCGGCGCATTCTGCCACGGAACAAACACCATCAGGTTCTGCCCGGTAAACCCGCGCGGAAAGAGCTCCACCGGGATCCCCATGCTCGCCACCCAACCCACCACGATGATCGCCAGCAGCAACACCAGCACAGTGATCCGCCGCCGCAACGAAAACTCCGTCAGACCGCTGGCCAGGTGTCCGGCGCGATCTTCCGCAGGCGGGCTGGTCTCCGGCGCGGTCACTTGGCCGTCACCTCCAGGCCGGATTCGCCCTTGACCGCCGCCGGCCCGGCCGCATCCCCCGCCGGGCGCGGAATGAACCGCTCGCGCAGGCCTTCCACCGTGTAATACAATGACGGAATCACCACCAGCGTCAGTGCCGTCGAGGTGAACAACCCGCAAATCACGGTGACCGCCATCGGGGTGCGGATCTCCGCGCCGTCACCCAGGCCCATCGCCATCGGCAGCAACCCCAGCACCGTGGTCGAAGTGGTCATCAGAATCGGACGCAACCGCACGCCGCCCGCCGTGATGATGGCCTCGCGCAGCCCCAAACCGCGCCCCCGCAGCGTGTTGGCATAGTCGACGAGCACGATGGCGTTGTTGACCACGATGCCGGCCAGCATGATCAAACCCAGAAATACCACAATCGAGATGCTGTAACCCAGCAGGCTCAACCCCACGACGCTCCCAAAAAACGCCAGCGGTATCGTGGTCATGATGATCAACGGCTGCACCAACGACTCGAACTGCGATGCCATGATCACATAAACCAAAAACAGGCTTAACCCCAACGCCAGATAAAGACTCCCCTGACTCCGCTCCCACTCCTCGTTCTGACCCGTGATCCGAAACCGCAGGTCTCCCGGCCATTGAACCCGCTCGCGCAAAACCGTCTGAATCTGCCGCACCGCCGCGCCCAGCGACCCCTCCCCAATGTTGGCCTGGACCAACGCCACCCGCTGGCCGTCCACCCGCCGGATCTCGCTCGGACCTTCGCCCACCTCGAGACCGGCCACCGCCGAAAGCGGAATCGGTTGGGCCGCCCCCGGGTTGACGACGATCCGCGACACGTCCTCAAGCTGGCGCCGGTCCTTTTCCTCCAGCCGCACCACAATTGGAATGCGACGGTCTTTCATGTTGAAACGGGTCGCCTCAAATCCCTTGACCAAATCGCGCACCTGCCGCGCCACACTGTTGATGTTCAACCCGTACAACGACAACCGATCCCGGTCGTAGCTCACCTGTATCTCCGGCGCCCCGCTCCGCAGCGTGGTCTCCACATCCGCCAACTCCGGCAACTGCGCCAGCTCCGCCGCCGACTGCTGAGCCACACGCTTCAACTGGGTCAGGTTATCCCCCTCGATCTCCACCACAATCGGCGTCTGCGAACTGAACAATACCGGGCGCACCACCCGCAATTCAACGTCGGGAATATCCTCAAAATACCGGCGCAATCTCCCCAGCAACCGCTCCTCGGTCCGCGCCGGCTGGCGGCTCGGTTCAATCAGGACCTTGAACCGGGCCGAGTGCTCGCCCTCATCCGACCGTTTCATGTTCGTCACATCGTATCCGAACGTGACGATCAGGGTGTGAATGTCTTCCTTGTTGGCCAGGATGGCCTCCTCCACCCGGCCCAGGATGGCGCCCGTCTCCTCGATCGGCGTGCCCACCGGCAGGCTGACCTCAAAGGTGACCTCTCCCTGATGCACCTCCGGCAAAAGCTCCGTCTCCAGCACGCTCCCAGCCTGCCACGTCAGCCAACCGCATACGGCCACCGCCGCCACCACCGCCGCGGGATGATCCAGCACCCGGGCAATACCCCGCGGGTAAAGGGTCCCCAGTCGGTCCAGCAAACCCCGCATGAAACCCACCGGCGGCCCCAGAATCACCCGGGCCACCCACCCCGCAACCGGTACCACCAGGGCCATCGCCACCCAGGCCAACGCCGCCAACCCCAACAACAAAACCTTCCCCACCATCTCGAACGTAAGACCCAAGATCAGCCGCACCAGGTAATACGGCGCAAACAACCAGAACAGCAACCGCCCAGATCCCCGGCACGCCGCCATAAATTGGCCCCAGGCCTGAAACCGGAACCATGCCGGATGTTCCGAGGCCAGATGCGTCAGCCGCAACCGCTGCCGGCTCGCCAGCATGGGAATGAAATAGACCGCCACCAGCAGCGAGGCCAGCAGCGATACCACCACCGCCAGGCCAAGATCGCCAAACGCCTGACCCGCGATCCCTTCCACGAAAACCATCGGGAAAAACACCGCCACCGTCGTCAACGTCGAGGCCACCACCGCCCCCTTGACTTCCCGCGTTCCCCGAATCGCCGCGCTGACGACCTCATCCCCCTCTTCCCGACACCGGAAGATCGATTCGAGCACCACAATCGAATTGTCCACCAGCATCCCAATGCCCAGCGCCAATCCGCCCAGCGACATGATGTTCAGCGAGACATCCGACAGGTTCAACGGCGCAAACGTGATCAGGAGCGACATCGGAATGCTCACGCCGATGATCGCCGTCGTCTTGAAATCGCGCAGAAACAAATACAACACCGCCACCGCCAGCAACCCGCCCAGAACCGCCGTGTCGCGCACTTCGTTGATGCTGCTCTCGATGAAAACCGAACGGTCCGCCACCACCTTCAGCCGCGCCCCTTCCTGCTCGAACAACTGCTGCGCCAGACCGGTCCGCCCCCCGCCCGTGCGTCCCGCGAACCGACCCGGGGACGAGTCAGGACGGTCCATCACCTCGCCCACCATGGTCTTGACCGCTTTGGCCACCGCCACAATGTTCGCGTCCGCCTCCTTGTATATGTCCACCTGCACACTCTCCGAACCGTCGGTCCGGGTGATGATCTCCCGCTCCTTGTGGGCGCGTTCGACCCGGCCCAGGTCGCGGACCCGGACATCCTGCCCCTCGAACCGGAGGAGAATCGTATCCGCGATCTGATCGAGATTCTCGTACTCGTTCAGAGTGCGCACCATGTACTCGGCCCGACCCTCCTTGAGCGTGCCCCCGGCCACGTTGATGTTCTCCTGGCGGATCCGGTCAATCACGCTTTGAATCGATAGCCCGGTCCGCACCAGCTTCGATTTGTCGATCAACACATGATACTCCTCCTCCAGCCCGCCGCGTATGCGCACCGCCGCCACTCCCTTGATCGGCTCCAGCGCCCGCTTGATCTGGAGCTCGGCGATGCGCCGCAGCCGGCGCAACCCCTGCTCGCCGGCATACCGCTGGCCCTCGCCGGAAAAACTCAGCTCCATGATCGGATCGAGCGCCGGATCGAAATGCAGAATCAACGGACGTTCCGCCTCGCGCGGCAGAAATACCAGGTCCAGCTTCTCCAGGGTCTCCTGGGTCGCCTTCGACATGTCGGTGCCCCACACAAACTCGAGCACCACATCGCTCAACCCCGGCCGGCTGATGCTGCTGATCTTGTTGAGCCCCCCAATCACCCCGAGCGCCTCCTCGATCGGCCGGCTGATCTCGTTCTCGATCTCCTCCGGCGCCGCGCCCGCATACTCCGTACGCACCGTCAGCGTCGGATAGCTCAGCTCCGGCATCAGGGTCACCGGCAATCGCTTGAAGGAAAAGAAGCCAAACACCACCGCCGCCAGAAAAACCATCAGCACCGCCACCGGCCGGCTGGTCGTGAAATGCGTGGATGAGGCCGCCGGCTGCATCACTTGGCCGAGCTCAGGCTGGCGTCCTCGCCGGCCGCTTCCTTCTCCGCCGGATCGGGATCCTCGGGCAACCGGACGCGCGCCGCGTCTTTAAGCCCCGTCTGACCCGCCACCACAATCAGGTCGCCCTCGTTGAAACCGCCTGCCGGTTCAATGTGCAACGCATCCGCCAGCCGCGGCTCCACCAAAACCCGCTCGACCTTGCGCTCGGGCAACAACCGGTAGACGTAGAGCTGGTCCCCATCGTACACCAACGACCGCTTCGATAGCAGCAACGCGTCGGTCCGCGTCGCGGTCACGATCTCCACATCCACATACATCCCCGGCCGGAGCGCGCCTATCTCCTCGAACGCCACCGTGATCTTCACCAGACCCGTCTTCGATTCCACCACCGGCGCGATCCGCTCGACTCGCGCCCGGTATACCCGCGGCCCCGCCGCCGTCGCCGTCACCCGCGCCAACTGGCCCACCTCCAATAGCGCCAATTCCCGTTCCGGCACATACACCCGCGCCACCATCGACTCAAAATCGACAATGTCGAACAGGTGCTGGTTCACGTTGACCAGGTCACCATACTTGACCAGCCGACGGCTGATCGTCCCCGCAATCGGCGCCCGCACCACGGTGTATTCCAGCTCCCGCCGCGCATCCTCCAGCGCCAACTCGAGCTGCTTCAAATCGAATTGCGCGTCGTGAAACATCTGCTCGCTGATCAGCTTCTGGTCGAACAACGCCTTCTGCCGCTGAAACTCCTGCGTCGCCTTCTCCAGCCGCACCTCGGCCTTGCTCACCTGCGTCCGCTGCAAATCGTCCTCCAGCCGCAGCAAAACCGCACCCTTCTCCACCGTCAGACCTTCCTCCACCAACAACTCCGTCACCCGGTTCGACGTGCGCGCAAAAACCTTCACCTCCGCCTCCGCCTCCAGGTTCGCCGTCCCTTTCACCGTCCCCTCGATCGCTCCGCGCGCAATCGCCGCCACCTCGACCGGAACGGCCGGATCAGGCTTGTTCTTGTCCTCCGCCTGCGTCCGCGAGAACGGGCTCCTGCCACAGCCGCTGGCCAATACAACCAGCAGCCCCGCCACCCCAATCGCCACCGCGATGAATTTCAAATCGCTCATGACCAACTCTTTCCGCCACTCTTCCCTCCCACCGCCCGGGAGCACACAACTCCCCACGCCGCAGACAAACAGTGCCCACAACCATCCCCTGATGTCTAGTTAAGACACCACGCGCACGGATTCTGTTTCACCAAAAAGCACCCCGCATACAACTCGTTGCCAACCAGCCTGTTTTGGACGCGGCGGATTTCGAATCTCATGGCTGTCGAAGGGGTCACCCGCTGATTGTTAGTTTTGGCCCGGCGGTTGATCCACGCATTGCTTGTGACATGGCCGGTGCGCGGCACTATACATTAGCGGATCTGACCGCTCGGCCGTTCCGGAAGGAATTGCTGGCGCGGGTGGAGGAACGGCGTGGGGCGTCGCATTACGGGGAGGAGTTGCGGGAGAGCGCG
>JAHDYP010000245.1 GCA_023383055.1 Verrucomicrobiota bacterium
GCCGGTCGCCAGGGCAACGCGGCGGACAGATCCTCGACCAGTTGCTCCAATTCGACCCTCTGAGCGCGGACAGATTCCCAATCGACAGCGAGCCCCCGGCGACCCATTTTCGACGTCAGTTCGAAAAGCTGGCGCTCCTTCGCCGGCCAGTGGGGCTCAAGGCGTCGCCATAGAGCCAGGGCCGTCTGCGCATCTCGGGCGGCGTAGCGGCTGACCTCGTCGGCAAAGAGACTGCCCTCGTCCGGGTGCCAACCTCTGGCTCGCGTCCGAACCGCCTTATCGACCGTGATGCCCAGGACGGCCTTCGCCGCACCAGCCAGGTCGCGGGGTTGCTGAACGTAGGCACTGGCGGCAGCGGTGCAGAACCATTCCCGGGGTCTGACGTTGGCCGGGATGACGCCCTGCTCCTGGAGCCGCTCGAACACGGCTCGGTCAAAGTCCTGATTGTGGCTGACCCAGGTCCGACCGCTGAGGGTCACCCACGGAAATTTCGCGGGAGGGCAGACGCACGTGCGTTGTCCATCAGTGACGGCAACCAGGTAAGCGTGGAATCGCGGGTCATGGGTGTAGGCCCAGGATCCCATCTCCGCCACCGAGTAGGTCGAGGTGTAGAACGTCTCGAAGTCCGCCGCCACGATCGGACCGATGTCGGAAGCGGCCCATTCGGCGGGGGAACACAGAAGCCCTTCAGAGGCGATTTTCCTACAATCTGTGGCCGGTTTAGGGGTGTCCGCTATGGTCATACTGCCCTCCGAAAATCGCCCCTGTAAGTCGTTGCTCATCAACAGTCGAAAATTGCTAGATTGTAGGAATCAGGTTCTGTTGCTTCTGCCGCCGCCAAGTGGCCCGTCTCCTTGCCTTTTTGCAGGCGAGACAGAGCTGGTGTTTGGGCTTCAGCAGATTGCCGCACTGGCAGCGCCTGGTCCTCTCGGCAGGACCGGCTTTGACGGGCTGCGAAAGTCCCCGGCGGTAATCCAGGACGGCGGACAATGCGGCTTGCGCCAGGGGGGCTGGAAAGCGCTGCGCGTTCGGCGCGACGCACTCTTCGAAGTAGCGACACCGCGCCGGCAGAACGCACTTGGGTTTCGGGCTACAGGAGGTGATCTTGCCGTCATCGACGATCCACGCACCGAGGCAGGAGCCACCTGACTGGTAATTGGCGCAGAACTGCTGAGCGAATTGCAGGGGTGTCATAATCGTGGAGGGAGTTAAGATTGCCCTGTTGGTTGGTGTGAGTGGCGGAGGGGGATCGGACCTCTCCGCCGCTGACGATGGGTTTAG
The DNA here is from genome assembly GCA_023383055.1 of Verrucomicrobiota bacterium. Taxonomy (GTDB): domain Bacteria; phylum Verrucomicrobiota; class Verrucomicrobiia; order Limisphaerales; family JAHDYP01; genus JAHDYP01. The sequence goes on from JAHDYP010000245.1 coordinate 1,282, forward strand.
AACGGGATGTCACTTTCGGCTGGCACCGCGATGGACACCGGCTGAGGCAACGGGGCGGGCGGCGGCGCCGTGGGCTGCGGGGGTTGACCAAATCCGACGGGCACCGGGGACAGTGAGGCGATCGAGGCGAAGACGCCGACTCCGTCACGGCGCTTTACGTGTTCGATGGTCAGGAGGCACTTCGCACCTTTGAGGGTACAATAGTCGTGGCCGTACTCTGGCGCTTTCCCGAGCATCCCTTTCAGGAACCCAAACAAGGCAGACTTTTCGTTGCCGCTAATGCGCATCTGCCGGCTGGCGATCTTGTGGGGAACGCCCTGCGCGTCCCGGTAGCCGAAGAGGAAGCAGGTCAGATCGACCGTCTCGGTTTCGGTGGACTGGAACTTCGGCCGTTTGACGCCGAGCTCGTCCTTGATGTCGAGCACGGTCGCGACGAACGTTCCCGCGGGAACGAGTGCTTCACCGATCTGCTGAGTGAACGGATTGCTGTGACTGGTGGGTTGTTGGAGTACTGCCATACTGAGTTTCCTTTCTTGTTGTGGGGTTGCTGTCTTTGGGGGCTGCTTCACTTGGCACGGGGAGGCGCACCCTGCGGCGATTCCGCGCAGCTCTCAATGAAGCGGAGGATGCTTTCCAGGTGAAACAGCCGGCAGCCGCGCGACTGGCCAGGTTCCTGGATCGACACGGAACGAATCCGGCCTTCCCGATCGAGTTGGTACAGCTTGGCCCGCGTCAGACCGGAATAGTGTTCAGGCCCGGTGACGGGTGCTCGAACCCATACCGGCATGGGTTTGAACGCGTCCTGGGAACGCTCGAAGGCGGTGTCTTCCGCAGTGGGAGATTGGTTAGTAGAAGTCTTATTCACGCTCCCATCGTAGCAGGCGCCAACGCCGTGCGATGATGGAGCGGATCCTCACCCTCTGCTCTCTTCTGCAAACTTGTGCAACGTCCTGCTATCTTCTGCAAACCGCTCGTGATGCCATCGATGGGTCAAGAGGAAATGTTCAACTTTTTTTCGCGAGCCGCAGGCTGCGGTTACGTTCGGCCAAATGTTTGCGCCGGCGGGCTTCGCGTATCGCTTGCCGGACCAGCTTGACCTCTTCCGGATCGAGGGATTTCCCGGGATCGAGCCCCAACCGAGCACAGTGCTGTCGTATGGTTCGCGGTTGAACCGCCAGGATGCCGGCTACCTGCTTTATGGTGAGTGGGACCTTGTGAGTCTCGGCTGGTTCCCGCCCTTGGACAATTGACTCAAGGATCTCCCGCAGTTCGTCCAGTTCCCGCAACTTCTCCAAGGTAAGGGCCAGGATCGGCCACAGCATGGAATACTGTTTGTGGGTGGGCATGTTTGCGATCGAGGTCTTTGAATCGGATTCGCGTTCTTTGGGCATGGCGGTTTAGTTGGGTGGAAAGCTGCCCGGGATGGTACGGCAACCGCCCGGATGATTTCACGCACAAGATGCTGGCCGTCACTCGCGGTGTCCGGTCTCCCTCAGCAGGCGCGCTTTGCGGATCGCCCGCAGGGCCGCCACCCGGCGCTTGAACTCATCGCTCTGAAGATAGGCCTCGACTTGAGAGACCCTGAATCGCGGCCGGCCGCCAAGTTCGTGACCAGGGATCTTCCAACGCCGCAGGGTCGCCGTGCTCATGCCCAGGCGCTTGGCGGTCGCCCGCAAGGTCAGGTAGGGTTCGGGACCTGTGGAAACGAGCATGGCTTTTTCACTCGACGCTCCTGGCTGGCCCCGCAGCAGCCGCAAGGCTTCCTTCTGCCGATCGGCCGGGGCAGTCATCGCCGCCTGGACCAAGTCTTCGAAGGCGCTCATCGGAGCACCTCCGGTTGAGTGTTGGTTGTGACCGCGACGCCATCGGGCGCCGCGCCAGTCTGGTTGTGTAATACAACGTTCATCTGCTTGATGGGTGACCGTCGGGTTCTGCGTAGTTGTTTACGGATGTTCCGTCATGCGCCGCGCTTTCCACGCGCGCTACTTAAGGGGGAACGTTACCTTTTGCTCTGCGGTGCGGATTGCAATGCGCTGCAACACATAGTATTGCGAATTGTCGAACGTTGTTCCGCAAGGAGCGTCACTCTGCAATTGAGGGCACGGCCGGATGGCGGATAACTGCCGCCTTCCAACTGACTTTGGTGGTGTCGAGAAAACCGCCCCCGAGTCCGTTGATCATTTCGGCCATGCAACGAACGCGGGAATACTTGGCAATGGAGAAGGGACAACGGACTTTCTTTGTGGGTCTGTGCTGACCGGGATGAATTTCCTGTAAGAAATCGGCGGTCGTGTCGAATATATCTCTGTGCCGTCGTACCGTCTTCCTGCATCAAGCGAATCCGATCCCGACGCAACCAGATCCAGCCTACTGCGCCGGCTGAAGAATTGGGAGGACCACGGCGGCTGGCAGGAATTCTTCGACACCTACTGGAAACTGATCTATGCCGTAGCGATCAAGGCGGGCTTGTCGGATGCCGAAGCCCATGACGTCGTCCAGGAAACCGTCGTGGCGGTGGCGAAACAGATGCGCGAAAGCGGGTTCGACCGCCAACGCAGTTCATTCAAGAACTGGCTCTGCCTGATCACCCGCCGGCGTATCGTTGATCATTTGCGGCTGCGGAAGCCTGACCGGCCGAATCCCAAGATTCCGAAGGGCGATTCGACCGAGACCGGCACAAATCTGCTGCATCGGGTGCCGGACCCAGCCAGCGTCGATCTGGAGGCGGTTTGGGCCGAGGAATGGCGGAAAAACCTGGTGGATATCGCCATCGAGCGGGTCAAATCCCGGCTGCCCGCCAAGCAGTTTCAGATCTTTGATCTCTACGTGTTAAAGGCCGTGCCCCTGCGCGAAGTCACCCGCACGCTGCACGTGAGCGCAACCTTGGTCTATGTAACCAAACACCGTGTTAGTTCACTGGTGAAAGGCGAAGTCCGGCGCATGGAACAACAGTCCGAATGACACGCTGGGCCCGGCCTTCTTCAAAGTGGCAGCGGAGGATGCCAGGTATCTTTGTCCGCACTTCCTCCCAGGTATCAGCTCAGGTGAGAATGGAATGACCGAGATCGTGGCCAACGAAGCCACCTTCGGTCTCGTCTTCGCGGAATTCAAAGATGATCTCGTTCATGGCTTCGCCGCATCACAGGCCATCGCGCAAAGAAAAGGTCGGTTCGATGTTCTTTCCACCGAATCTCGGTGACCCGGGCGGCATCGATCGTGGGCAACCCGGGAATCCGAGTGGGGCAACGGCGCATCCCGCGTGCATCGCGCCTTGGGGATGCGCTTCCACGCGTTCCCCGGAATAGCGCTTAAAACCCGTCGCAGCATCGGTTTGCCGACAAAACCGGACGGCACAGCTGAAATTTTCTGTAAGAATCCGGCACCTCATCCGTATCTGTCCCCGTGATCAGAATTGCGCCCATGAAAACCTGTAAACCCGTAACAGATCAGCCCATGAAGACACCCCACTCACCAAAACGATTCAACCAGCCCTTCGCCGCGGCCCTCCTGGCCATGGCGTCCGCCCTCTCGCTCCAAGCCCAAGCCTTAGCCCCCGACCTCGATTTCGCCCCGGACGAAATCATCGTCCAATTCAACACCAACGCCGACGAGCCGCAGCTCGCCGATGCCCTTGCCTTACCCATTACGTGAATCGACCGGGATTCTCAATGTGACTTTTGCCGCATCACGCGACGAAAACCGTAAAAAGACAATCAAACCAAAGAATAGCTATGATACCTTGTACCTTAACCGACCAATGCCTGTCTTGGCCGAAGTACGCCACTCACAGGTTCTCCCTCATGCAAGCCGCCTTTCTCCTGGTGACGGCTATGTTGCCTGCGGGAGCACAAACCTGGGACACGATTGTGGCAATGGATCCTGATTACTCTGCAGCAGGTTACTCTGTGATGGTGGACCCCTTTTCATCTGACCCCAGCTGGCCTGATCTTTTCATTGGCGGAAGTGGTTCCTACGGCCAGGTGCTGCACATTGATCAGTCCACCGAGCCAGCCACTACCACGCCGGCGCTTACAGCTGCCGGTCAAACACAGCGTCTTGCCAAGGATTCCGTCGGCAACTTGTATTCCGCCGGTTATGAACGCCGCGGTGACCGTTCTTATTGGCAGGTGCGGAAGAGTTCGAATGGCGGCGCGAGTTGGGTCGTGGTGGACGATGCTGGAGCCTGGAACAAGGACGGCAGTTCCTCCGTCCAGGGTTTAACCACGGACTTGGCGGGGAACGTTTACGCCAGCGGAACCGCCTCCGACCGGCAGGGCAAGCAGTTCTGGGTGATCCGGCGCGGGGCCAACCAGGGGCAGAGTTGGGCCACCTGTTATAAGTCTTCCAAGCCTCTGGCGACAGGGATGGGGATGGCCTTCGTGGCCCCAATGGACGCCCACGCCGGCGGGGTATTCGCGGTCGGGAGTCTCACCGAGACTAAGACGACTCAGTGGTCGGTCCTTCGCTCGAAGGATGCTGGGGTTTCCTGGCAATGGGTGGATGCGTGGGGAACCAGCAAGATGAAAGGTGGCGCCCATGCACGGGCGATCACGGCGGACGGCGCGGGCAACGTGTACGTTGCTGGCTACGATGTAATGGGCATACCCGCGTGGTACGTCCGACTCAGCCGTGATGGTGGTAGCACCTGGCAAACGATCCTCGCTGATTATACGGATGGAGATTACAACCGGGCCGATGACATCGCCTCAGATCCCTGGGGAAACGTTTACGTCGCGGGAATGACGCAACAGGCCGGAAACGGCGCCGAATGGACGATTCGCCGCTGGGATGCGCCAACACAGAGCTGGGATCAGTGGCCGGATGCGCTGCGTCATCCGCTGTCGTCTCAGGCCAACGTCTCGGTTGCCAGGGGCATTGTCTGCGACGCCCTGGCGCGCGTATACGTCACGGGCACTGCCGACAGTCAGTGGCTCGTGCAGCGGTTGGAACTGCCGTAACCTCGGACAGCCGATGAAAACCGTTGTTACTTTCGTCTGCCGCTCGGCACTGCTTGCAGCGATTGCCGGAATCCTGCTCGTATTCCCATCCCACGCACACGCCGAAGATCCCTACGTCCTGTGGGCGAAAGCCTGGACGGTCGCTTGGGGTCCCAATGCAGTTGCTCTAAGTCGAAGCGGGACACTTTACGTGGACGCAGACAGAAACTCCTTTGAGCACAACCTGTTCGGCTTCAACTCGAGGGGTCAGATCCTGAGCACGAATGCGCACGAGGATTTTTATCTCGGCGACCTGATGTTTGATGGTGCCGGCAACCGCTACCTAACCGGCACCATCGTGACGGAGGGCACATTTGACACAAACGTGGTACAAGGTTTCTTCGTCGCCAAGTACGGACCCAACGATGAACTGATGTGGGTCCGAAGCCGAACGCCGCCACTGGCTCCAGACTGGTGGGAATTTGGTGAGGCCCTCGCGGTGGATGCTCAAGGCAATACTCTGGTGGGCGGGTCCGCGCGGGGTCCCACATCCTTCGGGTCTTACAACTTCGGGGCTACCGAGGGGCAACGTCCGATCTTCTGCAAGTACGACCCGGCCGGAGATCTCCTTTGGGCGAGGCGGATCGAGATGGCGACGATCGGCGCATCCGACGACGGATGGGTGAAAGACCTTGCTGTGGATTCGTCCGGCAACGTCGTGATCTGCGGTTCTCTCCGGGAGGGAACCGCGGAGTTCGAAGGCACAACGGTATTCCCCGGCTCCACGGGTCATAGCTACGGTGGAGACTGGTTCATTGCCAAGTACGGCCCGGACGGCGCCTTGAAATGGGTCCAACTGGGGTATGCGTCATGCCTAACGGTCGATACTCAAGGCAACATCTTTGTGGGATGGAACTGGGGATTCGATGGCAAGTCAGGGATCGCCAAACTCAGTCCCACCGGTGAACTGCTCTGGTCCAAGAACCTGCCCGGGGTTTATATGGGCGACCGTGGGAGCCTTGCGGTAGCGCCGGACGGAGGAGTCGTCTTCACCGGAGAATTCGAGGGGACGGCACAGTTCGACGCCATCCGATTGCGCGCGAGCAGCACCACAGCGACGGATTTCTTCGTCGCCAAGGCCGATGCCGACGGAAACCTGGAGTGGGCCATACCCGGAGGCGGCACGGGTAATGATCGGGGTTACACTGTGCATTGCGACTTTGGGGGGAACATCTTCTTGACCGGCACGATCCGCGAGAAAGTCGCTTCCTTCGGTGGACACTCGTTGGTGCCGATTTCCACGGCAGGATTGCCTACCCTCTTCGCCGCCAAGCTGAGCCACACGCCTCCGCTCAGAATCCAATCCCAGAGCGGGCGGCCAACCCTGGTCTGGCCGGCACGGGCCACGAATTACGTCCTCGAGACCTCTCGCCAAGCGCCGTCGGAGTCCTGGTTGGCAGTGGTGGCCAACCCCGTGACCAGCGGTACTGAACAGAGCGTGACGCTCGATGCAGTGGGCGACACGCAATTTTTCAGACTGCGGAAGCTGTGAGAGGATGCAGCACATCGCGTCAGTGGATTGATGCGGAACCGCAGGAGCGCGGCTGTGTCTCGCTTGCGAGACCAGCCGCAGCCAGGTGCGAAGGTTCAAACGCGTCCGCGGTTCCGGGCATTCAGGAAGCATCGTTGCTTGCTGCGACTGGCACTGCGTGCACAGTCGCGTTCCGAAGCGCAGTCAATATCTCGGCAATCGTGGGCGCAGTGCCGGACTCGCAGTAGTTCGTCCCTCCATCCACGATGTGACTTACAATCCACCGGCAATCGAGAGGCGAAACCCATGAAGCCAGCTTCAAACATGGGTCTCTGGCATGCATGGGCAGCGTCGTGGCGTTCAGAACCGCTTTTCCTCCAGCGTTATCGGGTCGC
>JAHDYP010000246.1 GCA_023383055.1 Verrucomicrobiota bacterium
CCTCCAATGGCGGTTCCAAATGTCGAACCAACCGTGCCACTTCCTTCAGACTCAGCTCACACCGCAACTGGTCTCCTTCCACCACCGGAACGAGCAACGCCTGCAGCTCGTCCCAGGCCGGAATCCCTTGCTGCACCTCCGGGTTGCGCCCGATCATGACCCATGCGTTTTTAATGACTTCCCGGAGAGCCATCGCCGATTCCGGCGATTCCGATTGGATCATTGCAGAAAGCGCACCTTCCGGCGGCGGCTTCAGAGAAAGGGCTCCCCAGCGAAAGCCGCGCCCCAGAATCGAGCCGGGGCCCCCGCCCAGCGCCGATGGCAACCGGGGCATCAGATCCTCCAACACTCGATCCGACCGCGCATAGGGAAGCGCAACAATTTGCGCGAACCCCGCGGGCACGCTCTCAAAAGCGGCGTTCCAACGCTCGAGCACACCTGGCGCGGCGGGTTGCTGGAGATGGTGCATGACGAATGCAGGCGCCGCAACCACGCATCGGTTCCTGACCTCGACCTGCCAACCGGGATTCGACTTCGCAAAAAGCGATTTTAAACGGTCGCCATCCCTGCCGTCCGTCAGGGGGGAAATGATCGCAACTGGCGGATTCGCCCCCAGCCAGGCGAGACTCACCATCACATACACGCGCCGGCCGCCGGCTTCGATGAACTCCTTCTGCCAGGATTCCATGATCGCCCTGAGCTGGCCGATCGGCTCTTCCCAGAATTGGCGCGGCTCGGGAACCAGTTCGATAAACCCCGTAATGCTCGCCGCGACGTCCGCGCCTTCCAGGTCGAAGTGACCCACTACAACGGTATGCGGTTCCAGGAACGGCTCGAGCACCTTCAAACCGGCCGGTGACGCCGCCTTCACCGCGGCCACGCTGAGCATCAAACAGAGCGAACAGAACGGGATGATCGTTTTCATGATGGCATTGGTCTTTCGGAGCTTCACAGTTTTAACAGCGTCTCGGGCTCAACGGCGGATGGTGATTTCATAAACCTTCGCCTTCCCAGGGGTCAATTGCCCCACCGTGGGTGCTCGCAGTGTTCCCGTTTCCCCCTCCACGCGGTATTCAAACGGCAGACCGGTCATTGGATCACGCGGCACCGGCAAGCCATCGATCGCGTCGAGCGAATCCGGCAGCTGCACTCCGTGTCGCGCCGCATGCGCTCGAATGGCCTCGACGCAGCGCAGGATCGCAAACTGACGATCCAAACCGGCAAATCGATCCGCCGCCTTCCCAAGCGCCGGCAAGAGCAACCGCGAAAGGGTATGCTCGATGGGATCGCGCGTGATGGCTTTCTCGAAATCGGCAAGAGACTCGGCCAGCCCTTTCCTCGCCTCGGGATAGGGCACGGCGAACCACTTGAACATGTTGTCCCGCTGCCGCGCATATCCCCCGCCAAGGTACCGGAGCAGAACATCGGCCGCCGACAACTCGTCCAGTTGCCCGGCGGGCATGCCTTCCCGCGCCAATCCCTCACGAGCCAAAGGATAGACCAGCCAGCCAAATCCGGCCACCGCCAGGCTCGCCTGATCTTCAGACCAGTCCGTGCGAACGGGTGAGAAGTCTCCCATTCGGTTGAAATCCATGACGGCACGTTGCAGATCCGTCGCCGTGATCGGTCGAGTGCCCAATTCGCGCAGCACCGGGAAATGAACGTAGAGAAAAGAACGCTCCCACTGCGTGGCGCGCCACACGCTCAAATAGGACGACGGGAGATCGGTCAACGCCCAGAAAAGATTCGGAGCGTCAGGCTGCCGCACGAAATCCTCGATCGTCCCCAGAAACTGATGCGAGATGGCCACACCTACCAACCCCTCGATCAACAGCATCCCATCGCCGACGTGGCGCGCCAGAGTCAACCCCGCCCGCAGCCGTTCAATGGCATCATCAAATCGTCCTTGCCGTATGCACAAACGGAGATCCAACGCCAGCAACCGGGCGGCAGCCCGCATTTCACTCAAGTGCGGCAACAGCGCCGCCACCCCCTCAGCGCGAACCGGGATTTCCCAATCGCATCGTTCGAAGCGCGTGGCCTTCATCAGTTGATCGAGCGCCGCGCGATGCGCGTCCACCACGGCCGTCACCTCGTCGATAGGCAACTGTTCCAGCGGGGTTCCCAACCACTCACTGCACTGCTCCGCGTGCTGGTCCCAATCTTTGTTCTGGATCATCAACCGCGTCGCCCGCGGATAGGCAACGGCGGCGTTTCCCGGGACTTGATCGTAAACATTTTGGAACAGCGAATAACGCAGAGCCGGCCTCGGGACATCGGCTGCGTCAACCGTCAACGTCACGCGATCGATGCCGGGGTCCGCCGCGCTGGCTGTCGATCGCACCCATACCATCCCGCTGCCGCCAAGCAGCAGCACCAGGATCATCCGCGTAACTTGTAGTTTCATGTCGGGTCTCCATTCATTCTTGGATTCAATCTCGGGAAAAGTCCTCGCCGCGGATTGCCCCGGCCACGGTCGCGATACGCATCGGCGATCGACTCCACCGCGTCCGGCGTCCCCTGGTAAGCCGGCGGAGCAGGCAACGCGTCGCCTCCCTCCATCACCAACCGATGCCGCAACGCCAGGTATCCAGTCGCCGGAACGGTCAGCAGCCGCGCCTCATTTCCCGCAACCAGCGCCGACGAGAACGCTACCGGAGCCTCGATCACCGCCGGTGCCTCCACCTTTGCCAGCACGGTCGGATCTCCCTGCGTGCCCGGTTCCATCCCGTGCCAGCCCAAAAGCACAAAGCCACAAAACAAGACACCGCACGCCGTCTGCCATCGACGCAGCCCGCGGCGTCCGGCGCATTGGCCGGCCTGAAACATCAGGCTGTCGCGCTGGAGCTGGTTCCCGGCAGGCACCAACCGCCGCAGGCGATGTTCGAATTCACGTTCTTCAGCTCTCAACGAATTTTCAGGTGACATGGCGATTCCAATTCCTTTCGGATCCGACCCAGCGCGTCACGATGTTTCCGAAACACCGTCGCCTCCGAAAGCTCCAGCACGGATCCAATCTGTTCCAGCGTTAACCCGCCCCAAATCCGCAGCAGGACGATCTCCCGCTCGTCCGCCGGCAACGACGCCAGACTCAGTTCCGCTTGCCGCGCATCGATGTCCATGCCTGGATCCGGCAGAAACCAGCCGGGAACATCGGCCGCAACCGTTTCCTCACGCTGCCGCCGGCGCCCCGCCGACCGGACACGGTTCAGTGCCAGGTTTCGCACTGCCCGATAGAGCCAGCCTTTCACGTGTTCCACCCTGACGGTTTGTTGCATCAACCGCAGAAACACTTCCTGAACCACATCCTCCGCCTGCCCGGCGTCCAGCCATTGCCTGGCATAGAGCACGAGCGGGGCAGCTTCCGTTTCAAACCAACCGCCGACTTCATCAAGGTTCAGTGTGCCCATCGCGCGTCGTCATAATGAAGACCCCGCCGTCTCCCATTCATTTCACAGAATCTTGGACCAACTGCACGGGTCCAACTCACGGTTTGGACGCCGTAGCGCAGGCTGCCGAGCCTGCCGTATCGCGGGTTGCCTGGCCAAGACCCTTTGCCGAGACCAGCGTTTCGGCTTCCCCGCGCGGTGCAACCTCAACTCCGATCCAACGGCGGCGGTTCTTCAAAACCACGCCATCGCGCGTCGCACCTGGCAGATTTCAGACCGGCAAAATGCGGTGCTTCACGGCGGGCTGAGGAGTCGGAAGTAGCTCGGTCTCGAGCCGATCGATTCGCTGGCGACGCGCCAATCGCCAATGACCTGAACCGTGGCGGTCGAGTCCGACCAAAGGCCGGAATTCCACGGCGCCGGGTTCTGTTGGAGCACGAAGTCCGCGTTCGCCGCCGGCCAGAAGAGCTCGATCATGCCTTGGGCGGCCGCGGGTTTGATCCCGAGCTGCGGCAAGGCCGGGAGGAGCAGCCGAACACGGCTGGTGCCACGCAACTCGAGAACGAGCAGGCCGCGGGCGCTGTCGAATTGGTGCGGCGACACGATGGGGGTCTCGGCACCGTCGATGACCACGCCGGGCACGCCGGTAAAACCGCTCATCAGGAGCCGGGTTGGCGTCGAGCTCCAGTTGTTGACGGTGAAGTCGACGGCGTCGTGGGACTGAGCCACATCGGTGAGAGCTCCGGGAGCGTGGAGAAACAGGCCGCGCTGGCGGAACGCGTGGAAGCTGTAAGATCGTTTTCCGGTGTAGTATTGCACGGCCTGCGATTGGAGTGTCCCCGGGTTGATGGCCGGTCCGTCGCTGACCTGTTCCTGGAGGAGATAGAAGTCGGGGAGCAATCCCTGGCGCGCGGCATCGGCGGTCGGCCAGACCTGCTGCGTGCCCGAAGCCGCGATGCCATCGGCGATGTGGCGCCAGGGTCCGGTGTGGTCCAACGCCGCGAGTTGGTGGAGCGCTTCGGCGTAAACGAGGCCGCACCATTGCACCGGCCGGCCAAACCACGATCCGACCCAGTGCGTGGCGCCGAACACCGGAATGGTGGCGTAAGGGCCCACGGCGCCGGACACGGGCGATTCAAGATAAACAAACGGCACGCCGGTCCAGGCCCAGTAACGCGCCTGCTCGAGTAGGTCCGGGTCGCCGGTGACGTGGTAACCGCGGAGATAGGCGAGGACGAGGTAAGCCGAGGCCAGGATGTCGGGTGTATGCAGCGGCACTTCCCAGGTTTGGGCGCCGCGCGGGACGGAGTCGCGGAACTTGGCCATGGCACCAAGCTGTTGAAGCCCCGCGTTGATCAAGGCGCGGTCGCCACTAAACAGCGCCTTGTCGAGCAACGATTGCACCACATCGCCGGTCAAACCATTCGCGTCGGGCGCGTAATGTGTCGAGCCGAGATCCGTCCCGCCGGCGGGTGGAACGTACAGCACCGTGCCATCGGGCTGAAACCGGCCCAGCAGGTTCTGCGCTTCGGTGCGGGCTTGAGCCGCGTTTTGGAGGACGGCGCCAAACACCAGGCTGGGCAGCGGATAACTGACGTGGCCGACCGCGTAGCTGTTGTAGGATCTCGAGTTCGGCACTTGGGCGAGCACGAGCGCGGCGACGTCCGAAAGCCGCGCCGCCAACTGCGGATCGTCTACCTGCTCGGCCAGCCAGCGCATCCAGACCGCGGCATCGGCAGCCGGCTGCGCATTGAACCCCGGCCAGACCGCGTGGCGGATCAAGCCGTTGGTGCGGATGTCCGAATCGAGCCAGCCGTGAGCGGCATTTCGATAATAATCGGAAGCTGTCAGCGCGCCGGCAGGCAGAGCGGGCAGCCCGCGGAGCTCGACATATCGGCGCACGAGGGGCACGACCGTGTTCCCAGCGTCGGCCACGATGATACAGCGCGCGACGAAGGTTTCGTTGGCCGGCAGTTGACCGGGAAAGTAGGGCAGCAGGCTCCCCTGATCCCGGTTCATGCCGTCGGACCCCGGGAAAACCAGCCCCAGCAGATGCCCGCCGGAATTGAATTGGCGATCGGGCGAATCGAATACGGGCGCCAGTTCCGGCTGCGCTTCCCAGATCAACCCGAGACCATGGTCGTTCGCGGCGATGGCCATGAGCGGGAACGTAACCTTCTTGCGGTCGGGCACCAGGCGCCGGGCTTCGGCGCCGATGACATCCAGCTCGGAGCTGCTCGGTTCGTTCTCGAGATACTCGAGGCCGGGGAGCAATCCCTGGAGTTTGTTGGTGCCGTGAGTGCCCACCCCGGCGAGGAGGGTAAATGCCGGCAGATGGAGCAACTGCCGGTCGTGATCGACCGTCACACGGCTTTCCACGGCGATGGCGTTGGGCGACGAAACGGTGAAACGCTGCTCGATCTGCCAGCGCGCGCCGTCCACGTCGGTGGAATCGCTTCGGAGCAGGAAGCCGTGGTCGAGCTTTTGGGTGACGACCGATGAATCGGGCGCGTTGAACGGCATCCATCGGGCCTGATCGTCGATGACGTAACCGATCAACGCCTGCGGATGGCCGTGAGCAACGGGTTCACCGGCGAAGCGAACCTGAAATGCGCCCAGGGCCTCCGGGTTGTGCGCCAGTTCCAGCAATCCGCTCGTCACCCGCAACGCATCCTCCGCGATCACCGGCGGGACCGGAGCCGGCCAGGCCGGCGGCGGATGAACCACCCGCTCCTCAAACCGGATTCGGGCGAGGGTGCATTGACCCTCCGTACCCGGCGGATCAAAGCGCAACCTCCAGCCGTTTCCGAGTGCGGGCATCGGCACCATGATTTCCTGCCAGTCGCCACGCGCCACATAGAACCGGACGGAGTCCGCTTCCGTGGGGCCGGTCTGGTAGTAGAACACCTGGGCGGTTCCGGATTGATCGGACTTGAGCCGCGCGCGCAGCCAGAGCAGCTTGCCGGCGGGATAATCGCGCGCCGGACCGGCCAGGTAAGGGTCGGAACCGGAAATGGTGATGACGAGACCCTCGGCCGTGGGAGTCAGCGAGGCGATGTCGTGCTGCGCAACCCAACTGGTCGCGTCGGGAACGGTGGCGAGATCGAAATCCGGGAACGGGCTGCGGACCTCGAAGCGCAAGGAGCCGAACGTGGCGGTGCCGCTGGTGCCGGGTGGATCCAGGCGCATCCGGTAACCGGGGCCAAGGGCGGGCAGCGGCACGCGTCCTTCGGTCCATTGACCGGCGGGCACGGTGAACCGGACCGAGGCGGCCTCGGTGGCGGCGCTGGTGAAATAGAAGACCTGACACGAGCCGCCGGCGTCGCTCGAGAGGCGGAGTCGGAGCCAGAGCGGCACGTCGGCGGGATAATCGCGCACGGGGCCGATCGTGTAGGGATCGCTGCCGCTGATCCGGGCGAGCAAGCCGGTGCTGGTGGTGGTAAGCGAGCTGATGTCGTGCGTGGGCGACCAACCGGCGGTGTCCGCCGGGTCGGTAAAATCAAATGAGGGCAGGGTCTGGGAAGTGGCAAGCCCGGATAGCAAAAGACCGAGGGAGATCCCCAGGACGGTGTGCAGCCGGGCACCGGCAAGCTTCCGGGCGTGAAGACGGGTCATGGGTTGATTGTTCGCGGCGCCGGGCTTTGGCACAACCCGTTTCTTCGCGTCGATTCGCGGTTGAAACCCCGAGCAAACCCACCCATGAACGCCAATGAACGCCAAGGCGGAACCCGGTTGCGACCTTGTCTCCGACCTCGAGTCGGCGGTATACACGAGGTCATGAATCCTGGCGCACGCAGTCCCCGCAAAACCTTCACCCGCCACGCAGCACCCGGTTTGGGCAACCTGCTGCGGCTCGTTCTTGGCGGTTGGATGGCCACCCAACTCCTGCCGATGCTGGCCGCGGAGTTCCACGTCGCCATCAATGGGCACGACACCTGGTCGGGCACCCTCGCGGCAGCCAACGCCCAAGGAACGGACGGTCCTTTCCAGACCCTGGCACGCGCGCAACTGGCCGTCCGTGAGCTCAAGCGAACCTCCGGGTTGCCGGACGGAGGCATCACCATCCACGTCAGCCAGGGCGTCTACCAATTCAGTTCTCCGCTGCGGTTCACCGAGGCCGATTCCGGCACCGAACGTTCGCCGGTCCGTTACCAGGCTCGCCCCGGCGAAACCGTCCGCCTGTCAGGCGGCGAGGTCCTCACCAACTTCACCCCGGTCACCGATCCGGGGATGCTCCAACGCCTCGATCCCGCCGCCCGCGGCCACGCGGTTCAGTCCGACTTGCGCGCCCTGGGCCTGACCGACTTCGGGACCGCCGGCGGTGGCGGACTTGAGTTGTTCTTCCAGGACCGGCCGATGCCGATCGCGCGCTGGCCCAACGAAGGTTTCGTCCGCATGGTCGAAGTCCTGGGCGCAACTCCCGTCGACGTTCGCGGCACCAAAGGTTGTGTCGAAGGCCGCTTCAAATATGAGGGCGATCGTCCCCGGCGCTGGACCCGGGAACCGGACGTCTGGCTGCATGGCTACTGGTTCTGGGACTGGTCGGATCAACGCCAGCAACTCAAAGCCCTCGACCTCGAGAGCCAAACCATCGAGCTGGCGCCCCCTTACCACAACTACGGCTACCGGAAGGGACAATGGTATTATGCGTATAATCTCCTCTCGGAAATCGACCAACCCGGCGAATGGCACCTCGACCGCAACGCGGGCCTGCTCTACTTCTGGCCGCCTG
>JAHDYP010000247.1 GCA_023383055.1 Verrucomicrobiota bacterium
GGATGTGGTAGCCGATGGTGTCCACCCACTCGATGCCATTGCCGTACTTGGGTGCGTTGAGGCACAACTGGCGGATGGCCTCGTTGCCTTCCCAGTTCTTTTCCAGCGCCTGAAGGAGCTGGTCCCAGGTCAGCCTCTTCGTGTCATAGATGAGATGCTTGATGGCGGCCAGGGAATCGATGCAGGTCGCGAACCCGCCGAGCCCGTCGATACAGGAAGCATCCAGCGCCCCGGGTATGTAATCTGCATGGGTGTGGAGGTCCCGGCCGTGCTCCATGCACAGGTCATGCAGCGTGGAAGCCAGCGGAGCCGCGATATACTTGGGCTTCTGCGCGGCCGCTATGTAGTTCTGGATCATGATGTGCTTGACGACGTTCTCGAGCTGTAGCCGGAAGGCATTCCACACGTCGTCGTAGGTCTTGAAATTCCTCGGGTCACCCGTCTTCAGGCCGAACTGCTCGTCCCGATAGATCTTCATCTTGCCGTCCCGGAGCGTCATCTCCATGACTGCGCCGTAATTGATGCCGGCATTGCCGGTCTTGTGGGTCTCACGGTTGGGCAGGCGCGATTCCGAGCACCCCGACATGGCGTAATCCAGGGCTTCCCGCTTCACGATCCCGTTGCTCAGGAACCACGGCACCTCGAACTCGTCGTTGATCAATTTAGGCGAACCCTTGCCGTCCTTGATGGTCTCGGCCACTGCATGCAGGAACTTGTCCGGAGTATTCGCGTGGATCCGGACCCCCAGCTCCGGGTAGCTGCTCCGAAGGGGCCGAGTCGATTCCAGGAGCACGTAAGAAAGTTCGTTCGTGGCGTCGAAACCGTCGGTGGTCTGGCCGCCGATGGTCACCGTCTCGTGGTGGGAGAATCCCTCGCGGCCCTTAGCCGCGGATGGTGACATTTGGGACTCGATGCTCTGCATGATGTGCAGCCAGAGACACTGGAAGAGTTCCTGCGCGGCTTCCGGCGTGATCCGCCCTGCTTCGATGTCCTGCTTGTAGGTGGGATAGAAGTATTGGTCCATCCGGCCCTGATTGACTTGCCCTCCCACCATCTCCTCCAGACGCGAAAAGAGCTGGGTGAACCACTGCGCCTGGATCGCCTCCCGGAAGGTGCGCGCCGGATTCTCCGGGACCCACGCGCAGACGGCAGCGATCTCCTCCAGTTCCTTCTTGCGCTGGCCGTCTTTCGTCGTGACGGCCATCTCGGCGGCCAATTCGGAGTAGCGTTTGGCGAAGAGGCTCAAGGCGTCACAGGTGATGACGGCCGCCTCGTAGAAGGGCTTCCTGAAGGCCAGGTCGCGCGGGTCTTCCAGCGCGGCTAGCTTCGCCTGGGCTTCCTCGCGCAGACCCTTACAGCCCCGCGTCAGCATCTTCCCGAAGTCGGGGACCCAGTTCTGGGAATGGCGCATGGTTGAAGTAGAGACGATCACGAATGTTTGCTTGGTCCCGACATTCTCGGAGTCAGAACCCCAGGTGAAGTGTCGGGTTTCAGGAGGCAACGCCTTGATGAAGTTAGGGGTGAAGTCCTTGCCCCTCCAATAAGGGAAAAGGACCTCGTCGATGATCCTCTTGTCTTCCTCGGTCACGGTAACAGCATCCGGGGCTCCGGCCTCTTTGGCCGCGATGAAAGCTTTTGCTCCCTCCTGGATAATAGTGCCATCCAGCTCCGGGTAGACCAGGGAGTAACGTCCGAACCAGGCGCAGGGACGGCCCACGATCAACTCATCGTCGAAGATGGCAACCGACATCTTTTCTGCGATGTTCATCAGGGCTTTGGCCCAGCGCAGAACCAGCGGCTGACCTTCAGTGGCCTGGAACGACTCCGTGAAATAGACCGCCCGTTCCAGAGCGACACGAGGTGGACCGGAGGCACGGATGGCTTCAAACATCCTGAGAACCCGGTCGGTGACCGTGCCGTGCAATACCTTCTTCCCGCTCTCGATGGCGGCTTCCTGCGCGGAGAGCGCTGGAGGGGTGGTGGTCGTTCCTGGGGTTGGTCTATCCGAGATTGTATTCATTCCAGTACTAGCGTTTGCGGTCTGTGGGCCTAAATCATGGCGACGGTGCTTCGTGGTGAGCCAGGGCGGCGGAGATGGAGGCGAACAGAGCGTCGCGATCAACGGGCTTCTTCAGGTAAGCGACGGCGCCCAAAGCGCGCACCTGTTCCGCCGTGCCGGGTTCATCGTGAGCGGTAATCACGATAATCGGCACGTGGATCTGGCGAGCTAAGCAGGCCTCAAGCACCTCAAAACCATTGACCCCGTCCATGTGAAGGTCCAGCAGCAGGCAGTCCAGAGGGTGTGAATCCAAGGCGTCGAGGAGATCCACTCCCCGCTCATACTCCCGCACTTGGAAGCCTCGGCAGCCGAGCAGCCGGCGCAGCGCCTTGCGCATCTCCGGCTCGTCATCCAAGACTCCGACCGTTGGTTGTGCCACGGGCATCGGAGTGGGATGATGGAGGAAATCGGCGGGGTGGCGCTACTAGACCTTAGTATAGTGTACAGTGGAGCGAGGGGCGAGCCAGTGGCGAGGGCTCAGTGTTCAGTGATCAGTAACCTGATTTTCCCACGCCCAATCGCGCGGCCGCGCGAACAAGTTCGGCGAGCGACTCGACGCCCATCTTTTCCATGATGTGCGCGCGGTGCAGCTTGATGTTCTGTTCTCCGGTGCCCAGGTCGGCCGCAATCTGTTTGTTGAGTTGCCCGGCGACGACGTGCTCCATCACCTCGCGCTCGCGCGGCGTCAGGCTGGCCAGCCGGGCCTTCAACACCTCGATCTCCGCGAAGGTCCGGCGCCGGGTCTCGGCCGCTTGAAGGGCCGCGCACACCGCCGGGACCAGCGCGGCAGCGTCCACGGGCTTCGTCAGAAAATCCGTTGCGCCGGCCTTGATGGCGCGCACGCTCATGGGGATGTCACCGTGACCGGTCAGAAAGATGATGGGGAGCGGAAGTTGCTGCTGGCTGAGACGCCGCTGCAACTCTAGCCCGTCCAGTTCCGGCATGGCCACATCGAGCACAAGGCAAGCGCATTCATGGGGGCCATAGGCTTTGAGGAAGGCGTCAACGGAGACAAAACCGCGGACGTCAAAATGTTTGGCTCGCAGCAACCGGGTCAGCGCTTTGACCATCTCGGGCTCGTCGTCGAGAACATACACGATGCCGGCCGGGGTGCTCATGACTTAGCTGCAGCCCCATCCAGGGGGAGTTCGAAGTAGAACACGGCGCCGCGCTCGGGGTGGGGTTCCGCCCATAGGCGACCATTGTGGGCGTTGACGATAGACCGGCAGATGGCCAGGCCCATGCCCAAGCCCTGGGGCTTGGTGGTATAGAGTGGCTGAAAAAGGCGCTCCAAATCGGTTGGCAAACCTCCGCCCTCATCCCGCACAGACGCGCGGACCTGGTTCAAGTGCAGCGTCGTCCGCAGATGAAGCCGACGCGTTCCGGGCGCATTGCCGGCCATGGCATCAGCGGCGTTCAGGATGAGGTTGAGCGCGAGCTGCTGGAGTTGCACTCGGTCCCCGAGGACCGGCGGCAAGTCGGAAGCCAGTTCGCGAATGACGGTGACCCCGCGACTGAGGATCTCTGCGTGGATGAGGCGGAGTACTTCCTCAATGACGGCGTTGAGCGAGAGCTTCTGCAGCGACGCCTGCCCGCCTTTGAACAGCGCGCGCAGCCGCTCGATCACCTCGCCCGCCCGGCAATCCGCTTTCACGATGTCCGCGAGGATGGCCTGCACTTCGGCCGTATCCGGCGGGTCCTGGGTGAGCAGCTCCTGCGCTGCCTGGGCGTTGCTGAGAATGATCCCGAGCGGCTGGTTCAACTCATGGGCCAACGAACCCGACAACGCGCCCAGCGTGTTCACGCGCGTTAGATGCGCCAGATTGCCACGCAAACGCAGGGTTTCCAACTCCGCCTGCCGCCGGTCAGTGATGTCCACCGTGACCCCCATCAGATAATCGGGCTGTCCAGATGAACTGACATGGACGCGGCCCTGCGACTGCATCCACCGCATGCACCCGCTGGGCCGAAGGATTCGGTATTCAACCTGGATTTCCCCTCTGGACTGCACTACCTGCTGCACTTGCTGGCGCACCATCTCTTGATCTCCGGGATGGACCAGGCTCAAGAAGTAGTCGAAGGTCACGACTTCGTCCGCGCCAAACGCAAATAACTCCCGCGCCTTGTTTGTGACCCAAAAGCTTTGCGTGGCAAGATCCAGTCTCCACAAACCCGCCGCGGCCGCATCCGCCGCCAGGTTCAGCCGGGCTTCGCTTTCGCGCAATTCCTGATCCGCGCGCTTCCGGGCGAGCGCATTGGCAAAGATCTGCGCGACCAATTCCAGCCGGGTTACGAATTCCTCCGGCCATGAGCGCGCTTTCTGCACGGTGTTGAAGCTCAAGCCCCCAATGAGTTGCCCGCCCTCGGTCATCAGCGGAAACGTCAGGTTGGACTTGACGCCGAAATGCAGCCACGACTCCCGGTCGCGGCCCGCGTCAGGAGGTAGCGCGTCCATCGAGGAAACAGGGATGGCCTTTCCCGCCAGCAACTGCTTCAGGCACCAGGGGAAAACCTCCTGCGCATCAAACCGTTCGGGAATCGGGGGACCCCCCAGCGGGCGATAGAGATGGGTCATCCTGAAATACCGCGGCGAGCCGTCTGTCCACTGCCAAAGCGCGCTCACATCCAGCCCCATGCCTTCGCAGATTCGGCGCTGCGCTACCTCAATCTCGGGATCCACTTTGTCGGCGGGAAGGTTGATGAACCTTGATGATAGATCAGCGATCAGCTTCGCCACTGCCTCGCCCTGGTGACGTTTGGCCCGGTTAACCAGCAAACCGACGATCAACGCGGCTTCGACGGCGCCGAAAAGGGCCCCTCCGCCAACCAGCCACCAATAGCGCTCCCAAACGCCGGGCTGGCGGAAACGCACCATGCTGTCGGCAGGCAGCCGCGCTCCGCGGATGCCCCAGCGCTGCAGTTCCCGCCAGTCGAATTGCGGAGCCCCCATCTCCTGCGGAGGGAGCCGGAGTTCGGCGGGCGCCGCACCCCGAAGGATGCGCGTGGCCACCTTCGCCGTAGTCCGGCCCATTTCCTCCATGTCCACGAGCGGGCCCCCCACGATTCCCCGCCCCAGTTGGGTTTGAAAAACGCCGAAAAGTGGCGCATTTGCGACGTCGTGCAGCCGGGTCAGGGCACCCTCTTCCCATTGCGGGACTCCATCGGCATCCATGATCATGACCGCGTAGAAGATAGCGGACCTCGGCGGGAGGGCAGCGCAGCGTTGCAGCATTCCCGCAAAGGGAAGCTCATTGAGCGCCTGAAGGCTCACGCGGTTGGTCAATGGCTGCCACGCGTCACGAATCTCGTTAAGCCAGAATCTCTCCAGCGGGCTGGCGCCAGCGATCACCACCACATTGGTAGTTTGAGGCAGGACCTGCAGGATGGTCTGCGCCACGCGAAACGGGTCAATCCGTGCCGCCACCACCGCGTCGTTCGGCGTGAGCGTGGCCTGCCGGATGTGGCGTTGGTCGGTGGCGGCGATCAGCAACGGAGTGCGTGGAAACAGCGCTTGCCGGTGGCGTTGGGCGAACTGCACCGCCGGCCCGCCGACGGGGATCACCAGGTCAAAAAGCCGCTCGGCTGAGAGGGCGGCCAGGTAATTGACCAAAGGCCCCTCCTGCGCCGTGTCTGCGACCACTGCCGAATCGAGAGAGACCTCAAAAACGTCCACTGCCCCTGACGACCGGCTGGCCAGTTCGCTGCGGAGAACTCCCGAAAAAGTGTTGTAGGGCGCAAAGTCGCGCCCGAACGTATGAATGAGCAGGACGCGCTTAGGGGACGCGGCGGAGGCGCAGACCGTGGCCAGGGTCACTAGAAACGTTCCCAGACACGTCCGACTCCATCGCAAAATGAGCGACATTTTCATCACGAATTCAGCCTTGGATACTATCGATTCCCATTCCGTTTCGCGAGCAGGTAATTGAGACAGTCTGGGAGACAGGGGGAGTTGTTTGCACAAAAAGAGGCGAGTGCTCAAGCAGGAGTTGACCGTCGCCCGCCGAAACCCCAGCCATTGGGCCAATCGCCTGAACTTTCCTTGCGCCGCGCCTCCACTGAGCCGCCCACCCACGACTCCGCGTCGCACAGCGTGGCCCGTGGCGGCGATTCAACGATTCACCGGTGGTTCGCCCCCAACCTCAGCATTCAACTGCCCACCATCCCCCGCGGCAGTATTGCAGACCATCACCGGTGGAGCATGATTCCAGCATCCACCGTTGCACAGCATTTCCAGTGGGGCGTCTGCCCAAATCCTCTGCGATTCGACGTCAAAGGAGGGATGGCTGAATCCGGTTTCGGCAAGGCGAGTGTTGCACAGCATTGCCCGTGGGGCAGGTAGGCCCTCGGAAGCGTTGCACACCATCGCCAGTGGGGAATCGTCCGAAGTGTTGCACACGCTTTCAAGTGGGGCGGTGGCCCGTGATTTGGCGTTGCAGAGTTGATCGCGACGATGCCGCTGACATGGGCAGGCGCTCATAACTTCATCGATCTTCGCGCTTCACGGCGAGGTTCCTGTAGGAGGCGTTGGGCCGGCCGGGCAGGATGACTCCCTTGGTGCGGGAGTGAAACTGAGCGAGGGTAGGATAAGCGTGAATGAGATGGGCTGTAGTAATAGATTAGTGGATTGTAAGGAATCTTTTGTAAGTCGTTGAGCCCGAGGGGGACGCGTCAGCCCTGAGTTCGCACGCGAACGCACGAAAACCTACAAAACGCGCAGCAGCGCGAGTGTTTCCAGGATTTTCCTAGCGCTCGTGCGCGTTTTTTCCGGGCTACTCCACAAAATCGGCAGCGCTTCTGCCCAGATTGAAGGATAGTATCGCCGTACGATGAATGCCTCCGACTCGACTGTGATTTCAACCTCCCGGCTTACCCGACTTTGCGGATTGCGCGAAACCCGGCTGCGCGAGTTGGCCGAGGAAGGTTGGATTCCGAAGCCGTCCCGACGCGAACACGCCTTGGCGCCGACGATCGCCGGTTTATTCCGGTATTACCGGGACCACGAGGAGAAGCAGAATGTCCAGGACGTTTATGAGAGCTTCGAGGAATGCTCGGCTGCGGTGGGGATTCCGGTCAAAGTGCTGAAGCGGGCCAAGCGCAAAGGATGTCCGGCCTTGCGGTATAACCGGGTCCACTTACCGGCCTTCATCCGGTGGCATTACCAGTCACAGGATCAACGACCGGTCGATGGGGAAGCCGCCCGTGCCGAGCGGGAGGCCTTACAGTCTGAGAAGCTAAAGCTGGAACTGCGGCTGGCGAAGCGGGAGTTGACGCCGGCCGAGGAGGTCAGGAACATCGGTGCTGAGCTCGGCCACGCCATCCGGAAGACGGTGTTACGGGTCCACCTGTTAGCGCCGTCGCTGACGGGTCAACCCCTGGCGACGATCGAAGAGCGGTTGAAGGACGAGGAACAGGGTATCATCGCCCAATTGCGGATCCTGGACGACAGGTTGCGGGACTGGGAGGTAAACGGCGGAAAGTGACTGGGTAAGATGGTGAGCTGAGGAGCTGATCCACGATCCCACATTTTAATGTCCGCCGGTGGGCCGTAGAAGCGACGCATTTGCCCCAGGACGCGTCGACCGCACCCGTCGGCTACTCCATAGCGGCACTGGAATTTGGGCAACCAAAACGCGCCAAAACGAATCCTGGACGAAATGCGGGGCATGCGGCGGATCAAATCGTGATCGGCAGATCCTGGTGAATCGGCGTTGAAGCCCTCCGCCAACGTTCCGACAGGATCAACACGCTCGAACGATGGACCGCGTCGTCCAGGGTATCCAGCGTGCCCAAGCCATTCCGACGCGTCTCGCACCGGTTTGCGGCGTGACTCGCGGCGGTCCTCGCCTCCGGCCGACACGAAAATGCCCCCCGGGACTTCCCGAGGGGCTTTGGCGGGTGAGACGCTCCACTACTTGCCGGTCACGAGCGACAGCGCCCGTTGGAAGAACCGCGCCCGTCCGACGATCCGGCGGGTGATCTTCGCCGCCTGCGTGTCCGACAGTTTGAATGCCGCCTTCAGTTCGCCAGCGATCTCCTCCTTGCCCTTGCCGGACAGGA
>JAHDYP010000248.1 GCA_023383055.1 Verrucomicrobiota bacterium
CCGCCCTGCAACTGATGCTACCAAAAAACCCAAAGGGCTTGAATGGAAGTATCAATTCACGCGAGCCCCTATGAGGGTTGTCAAGAGGGTCGTTGTTTAACCTGCAGATTATTCCTTTCGTAGCCGCTCGCCGCGTGTAGCGCAACGGAGTGAAGCGGAAGCGCGCGCGGTAGCGGTGGGTTTATGATTAAATCAGGAGCGAGCTGCTTCTCCCTGGCTCCCTGCCGTAATCTTTTCTTTAGAAGCTGCTTCTCGGTTTTCTTTCCGTTCCGGTGTCCGTGGGTCGCGTCGTGAAGGGTCGTTTTTGCCTGATCGGTGCCGCCGCTTTCTCTTGTGCTGGCCACCTTGCGCCACGCACCTGCTCCTATCCGGACAGTTGGGGTCAAACCCAACGCCCATAATGTCGTTCTTGTATGACTGCGGCGACCGGGGAGTCCGTCCCATCTAATGCACGGGTGGGCTTGCGCCACACCAGCTCACGTCACGAACAGGACTCGCCCGATCGCAAAGGGTTTACCGACGTTCACTACGCGTTTCAGGACTGGAATCAAAGTGGGTTGAGAGTTGAGTTGCTGAGAGTCGAGGGTCGGGCTTTCCTACGCTGCCACCCAGCCCAAGTCCGCCATGGTGCAGCGGCCCGTGCGCCAGCGCCACAGGTCCACCGCCAGTTGTCGCGCCAAGGCCACCACGGTCTTCTTTTTCATGGCGGTGCCGGCACTCAGTTTGACTTTCATCCTTTGGGCCGCCTTCCAGCCCGGCTGCCACTTCAAGAAGCGCCAGACCGCCTCGACGAGCAAACAACGGATCCGCCCGTTGCCCATGCGATCGATTCCTCCCACCAGGCGTTGGCCCCCGCTGCTGTGTTCGCCGGGACAGCACCCGGTGTAACTACCCACCTGCTTGCGGTTGTGAAAACGGCTCCAGTCGCACATCTCCGCGTCCACGGTGACGAGCGACAGTTCGCCCAGTCCCTTGGGCCGGGGTTCTTCGGCCACGCGCGACGTCAGTTCGGCCAAAAGCACCGTGACCTGCGCCTCGATGACCAGGATGATCTCCCGCAACTTCTCGAGCACCCCCAGGATCCATGCGTCCAGCGTTTGGGACAGCCGCTTCCATAGGCGGGGTCCCCACCACCCGCGGGGCAGCTTACGGTGACAATACTCGGCCACTTGGCCATGTCCGCGATTGGCCAGACGACGGATCTCCCCGGACAGGAACTTGCGTCGGCGGACCGTCTCGCGCGAGCGTTGTTCGACCTCGGTGGGGATCCGAATGGGGGTCAGTTCGTGCCGGTTGCCATCCACCCAGCGGGAGAGTCGCAGGCACAAGGCTCGCGCATCGAGCTTGTCGGTCTTGCGCTTACCGTTCAACGCCATGGGCGTGATCACAAAACTCTGGGCACCGGCAGCCACCAGCCGGCGATGCAGGACAAAACCAAAGCCGCACGATTCCTCGACCGCATAGACGACGAGGCCTTCGGCAGTCCACTTTTGCACCTGGAGCACGAGTTGATCGGGCGTCATCTTGCGCGGGGCCTGGGGCGCGGCGTGATCGCGCTGCACCACGGCCATGATGAATTCCAGGTGCACATCCAGTCCGAGCTTGAGGGAGGACTTGCCCGGATGAAGCACCGGCGTGGGCAAGGGCTGACGCGGCGGCAACGCCCGGGCCGCGATCGGCGCGAGATCGATGGTATGCGGCGAAGCGGGCGGAATGGACACGAGCTGATCGGCGATTTCCTGTGCGGCCCGGTGCTGCGGGGTGTTGAGATGCGGCCGCAGACCGGGCTTGTCCAAGACGGCCGGAGTGGATAGGGTGTTCAGGGTCATGGTGGGATTGAGGTAGTATGTTTTCACGCTGCTTAGTGTGCCGCCGGATGGCGGTGCATTTCAACCCACCATGACATCTAATGCCGGGAGACCGCCTCGGGTTTCGTCGGACCCCAGCGGCCCGGCATGGCTCCGTTCGCCGTTCGACATGATGGTTAAGCGCGCTGTGGTTGTGGGCATTTGTTCGGGGCTTGGTCTGATATGCCTTGGTCTTGTTTGGGCGCTTGGTACTGCGCCACAGAAGCAACCAGAGGGGCTGATCGTCACTTTTGCCGGTTGGACTAATGGAGCCTCAGGAGAGATTCTAGCTCAGTTTGATGTCGCCAATCCGTTTGGTCGGCGCGTTCAGGTTGGAGTCGGGGAGTTGCAGTTCCGTGAGGCGAGCGGTTGGCCTTCCCCCTCGATGCTAGGCGCTGGGTCGAGCGATTGGCTCTCGATCGAAGCTGGCTCCCACCTGGTGTTCTCAGTCCCAGCCCCCTCCTTGGAGGAAGCCACGTGGCGGGTTCCAATCATCTATGAGGAAGACCTTCCACTGGCAGTCGGATTTTTCGAGCGGATCACAGGCGTGGACTTTGGCAGCGTGCACTGGCGCCCGGCGAGGCGAGCGCATCGCGCATCATTCGCGGTTGGCCCAGAAATGGTTGGGTTGTCGAATAAGCGCATCCAGCGAACCCCGCGATGAGCTTTCCGCGGCATGCCGGATGCCTGTGGCGCGGGGTAGCTGATGCGCGGCGTTAGCCGGAAGGCCGGACTTGCGCGACCCGACTTGACTGAGCTTGTCCAGCGATGTCGCTCGCAAAAATGTGCCTCGCCGAAGAGGCGCTCTCCCTTCCTCCCGGGCAGCGTCATGCTTTGGCCAAGCTGTTGATGGACAAGCTTGAAGGTCTCGATCGCTTTGAGCGGCATCCGCGGCGCATCCCACGCATACGGCCTGGCCAGCATCTTGAGATGATACTCCGGGCTCTTGTGGCCCGTGAACCCGATGAACCGCTCCTTGCCTAAGCCCCCGGCTTGTGGGATAGAATTCGGCAGTCTCCTCGAACTCCAGGCCTGAATCCGTTCAACCAACAATGGTGTGATGCGCTATGAAAAACCCGAGCCACTCAGTCACCGCCCCGGCGTTCACCCTGATCGAACTTCTGGTGGTGATTGCCATCATCGCCATCCTGGCCTCCATGCTGTTGCCCTCGCTCTCGCGCGCGAAGTACGCCGGGCAAAGGTCCGTTTGTCTCAACAACATCCGGCAGCAGTATCTCAGTCAGATCATGTACGCCGACGACAGCAACGGGCGGTTCCCGTTTCACGCTGACTTGAGCCCGGACTATCATCGGACGCCCAACACGGGCACCCGGAGCATCGTCAATTCGCTGCGCGGCACCTACTTGGTCGACACCGAGATCCTGATCTGCCCGATTACCCGCAAGTCCTTTGGCCGGCTCTGGTGGAATTACGCCAGCATGACGAATTATGCCGATGCCGACACCCGCGATTACGGCGGGTGGGATACGCCGGCCGCTTATGTGTTTACCCCCTATATGTGGTTTGCCAACTTCACCGCAAACCCGGAGATGACCTTCCTGGCTACCGACGGCACGGTCAGCCCCAACCCGGACGACAACGAACCCCCTTGGCCGAAGGTCTCGAGCGAGTGCGACAGCCGCCGGGCGTTCATCACCCACCGCGTCAGTGACACCCCCGGAACCGCTCTGTGGGACGTCGGTCACCTGGGTCGCTTCGGCGCCGGCACCCAAAGCCGGCCGCTCTGGGCCTGGTCCCTCGCTCCCGATCAACCCGTGGGCCAGGCCGACGGCAGCGTCCGCGTCCGTCCCAAAGCCGAGATCAAACCCCGCGCCAAGGGGGGGCCCAGCCCCGACACCGTTTACTACTACTGAACCGGCGTTCCCTTGACCGGACCTGTGCCTGCGTTAAGGTTGATCTCTCATGAGCGAGGCAAGCGCGCGGGTCACACTTCCGCAAGGCGTAAGTCTGGAGCGGGTGGCAAAGGTGTTGGCGGACGCCTGGGACGGCGATCCACGTAATTGGCAAGCTTCTCCCGCGCAGATTCGCGAGGAATTGACGGAGGGCAACTTACCGACCCCCGGGGATGCCATGGCCCTGTTTCATGCCCTCAAGGATGCCCGCCTGGAATACCTCCTGGTGGGTGGCATCGCCATGCTTACCTATGTCCAGGGACGCAACACCAAAGACATTGACTTGCTGATGGCGGCGGCCGACGCGCGACAGATTCCCGGGATTTGCATCGAGGAGGAGAATGAGTTCTTTGCCAGCGGCCGATTCCGCAGTGTAAGGGTGGATCTTCTGTTGACTCGCAATCCGTTTTTCGAGGCCGTCGCGCTGAACCATGCCACGAGGCATCGGTTTGCGGAGCTGGACGTTCCGGCCGTGACGGTCGAGGGGCTGATCCTCCTGAAGCTTTACGCGTTGCCTTCACTCTATCGCCAACTGGATTGGGATCGCATTTACTTTCACGAGAGCGATATCAAACAGTTGCTGGCGCGTTACCGGCCGCCCGTGGAGGGGCTGTTGCAGTTCCTGAAACCGCACATGATCGAGAGCGATATCAACGAATTGCGCCGGTTTCTGGTCGAGGCGACCGACCGCATCGTGGAGGTCGAACGCAAAGGGGAGCAATGAGAGGTTCGGTAGCCAGCCGTGGCGCGTCAGGGTTGCCATGACTCCGTGTCTTTGCACACCAGGTGAACGATCGACGCGGGGCTCGAAACCCGGAATGCGGGCTTTCGGCTGTCCTTCGCGGTGAAACGGTGCAAACCTGCGCAAACCTTTATCCCATGCAAACCGCGATTGCCAAATCGGGCCTGAGTCGCCGGCGATTTCTCAGGCGAGCCGCCGCCACGCTGACCACGTTCCAATTGGTGCCGCGCCATGTCCTGGGCGGGGCGGCCCAGGTGTCACCGAGCGAACGGCTCAACGTGGCGATCATCGGCACGGGAGGGCAGGGGATCACGAACCTCAAGGAGTTGCTCAAGCAGCCGGATGTCAACATCAGCGCGATCTGCGATGTCGCCGAGTTATGGGATAACAGTCATCTTTACTATCGGCATCACGGAGGACGGGGCCCAGCCAAACAGGCGATCGCCGAGCACTACCAGCAGACGCCGGCAGGCAAGCGGCCGGATTACGGAGTTTATGTCGATTATCGACGGATGCTGGAGCGCGCGGATCGGGACATTGACGCGGTCTTGATTGCCGCCCCCAATCACATTCATGCGGTGGCGGCTATGGCCGCCATGAAAGCCGGCAAAGGCGTTTACTGCGAGAAACCGCTCACGCGATCGGTTTATGAATCCCGCCAGCTCGCGAAGGTGGCCAGGGAAACCGGCGTCGCCACCCAGATGGGCAACCAGGGGCACTCGAGCGACGACATCCGCCAGGCGGTGGAATGGATCCGCGATGGCGCGATCGGCAAGGTGCGGGAAGTGCACGCGTGGAGAGGCGGACCGAACCGTGCCACGCCCGCGGGGCGGCCCGCGGAGACGCCGCCGGTTCCAGAGGGATTGGATTGGGATTTATGGTTGGGACCGGCGAAGGTCAGGCCGTTTCATCCGGTTTACGCGCCGCTGATGTTCCATTACTGGTGGGATTTCGGCACTGGCACGCTGGGGAATTTCGGTTGTCACACGCTGGATGCGCCGGTTTGGGCGCTCGACCTCGAGCATCCGGTCATGGTCGAAGCAAGTTCGACGACGCTGAGCAAGGAGACGACGCCCGAGGCGGCGATGTATCATTACCGGTTTCCGAGCCGGGGTGATCAACCTCCGGTGGAACTGTTCTGGTATGACGGAGGACTCCGGCCGCCGCGTCCCGAGTGTTTGGAGCCGGATCGGGATTTGCCGCTCGAAGGGGGATCGCTGATGGTCGGGGACAAGGGCGCGCTATTGTCGGGCGTCTGGAGCGGATCGCCGCGGATTATCCCGGAGCCACGCCGTCGCGAATATCAACCGCCGGCGCCCACGATTCCGAGGTCGCGCGGGCATCATCGGGATTGGATCGACGCGTGCAAGGGTGGCCCGCCTTCCAGCGCGAACTTCGAGTATGCGGCGCGGTTGACCGAGATCGTGCTCCTGGGAGCGGTGGCGCTGCAGAGCGGTCAGACGTTGAACTGGGACGGGCCGAACATGAAGGCGACCGGTGTTCCCGAGGCGGGACCTTATATTCGTGGCCATTTGCGCGAAGGCTGGGAGCTCTGATGAAAAACCTCGTTTTCCTTTTCTTGTGTCTGGTGCTGGGTGCGGTCGACGGGCGGGAAGCGAAAGCCTGTTCCACCCTCATGGTGGGGCGATCCGGCACCGCGGACGGCTCGGTCTTGATGAGCCATTCCTGCGATGGCGATGTCATGGGCCTGGTCTACGTTATGCCCGCCCAGTCGTATCCGCCGGGAACGCGACTGCCGATGTATTGGAATGTGCCGCGCCCCACGACCTACGCGGAATACCAGGCCAACCTGCGGAAGGGATTCGATCACGTGGGAACGCTCGAGGTGAGCGAGACCTATCGCAGCCTGATTCTCGCGGGCAACCTCGAGAGCATGACCACCGGCGGACTCAATGAGCATGGGCTCTGCATCACGATTGAATTCCTGCCGATGCGCGAGGGATTGGCCTGCAAGCGGGCCCGCGTCGGACCGAACAGCAAT
This sequence comes from Verrucomicrobiota bacterium, assembly GCA_023383055.1. Taxonomy (GTDB): domain Bacteria; phylum Verrucomicrobiota; class Verrucomicrobiia; order Limisphaerales; family JAHDYP01; genus JAHDYP01. The sequence continues at coordinate 6,505 of JAHDYP010000248.1, forward strand.
CACTGGACGACGTCGCTGATAGCGAACGGCCTGCTCCGGACCAGAACGGCGCGCGAAGCCATCCGGCTCATTGGGGCGATGGTCGAGGAATACGGCTTTCTTTATTACCGCGCCCCCGGGGCCGGCGTCGCCCTCCCGATTGCCGATGACCGCGAAGTCTGGCTCATGGAGATCTTCGGGCCCGGCGAGGATTGGACCCCGGAAAGCGGTCGTCCCGGCGGGGTTTGGTGCGCGCAGCGGATACCGGACGGCGAAGTGGGCTGCAGCGCCAATCGAAGCCGGATTGGAACGGTGAACCTCGAGGATGCGGAACACTTCCTGGCCTCAAGCAATGTGTTCTCGCTGGCGGAGGAACTGGGTTTGTGGATAGCGGGAACGCCCTTTGTCTGGCACGACGTTTATGGCGGGCCCGGTAACCGGTCGAACTCGTTGCGCGAATGGCGAGCGCTGAGCCTGGCCGCGCCGTCATTGGATCTGAAGTTCACCGACAATCCGGCCGTGGACCGTTATCCTTTCTCGGTGAAACCCGATCGACCCGTCACGGTGCCGAAGCTGATGGAAGTCATGCGCGACAGTTACGCCGGGACCGAATTCGATGTCACCGCTCGAGCCGGTTTCCGGGTCGATGCCGGCCGAAGTCCGCTCGCGTGTCCGTGGGGTCCTGCAGAGTTGTTCGAGTTGGTTGGCGTCGAGCCGGAGCGCGCGATCTGCACGCCCACGAGCGGGTACGTCCTCGTCGCCCAACTGCGTGAGGCGTTGCCCGATCCGATCGGTAATCTGCTCTGGTTCGCTTACGGGCCGGCGGACACGAGCTGTTTCATTCCGATTTACGCGGGGGTTCGTGATATGCCGGACACTTGGGATCATCCGGCGAACTTCACGCGGATCGACCGGCAACAGGCCCAGTGGAACTTCCGGTTGGTTCAGAATCTTGCCCAGCGGGTGGGATACCAGGCAGCCATCCGGGACGTGCGGCGAATGATTGAGCCTGCGGAGCAGAGGTCTTTGTCGCTCCAGGCAGAGCTTGAGCGAACAGCCGTCGGCCTCTTCCGGGAGAAAGGGGCTGGAGTCGCCGAAGTATTCCTCACGGATTATACGGTGGCAGCGGCCGCCAGCGTCGGTTCCGCCTATTCCGAGCTGGTGGATTACCTGATGCTGAAGTATTTGATGGGTGATCCCGAGTTCGCGCCACCGGAACTCCCGAGGATCTTCGCCCCGGCAATTCCCGAAGGAGCTAAATGACACCGCCGCTACTCGATACGCGCGCGTTCGAGGAGACTGGAGTGCGGAGGGGACAGTGACGCAAAGCGCCGGCCTCTGGCACGGCGAGGATGTGAAACCTGCTCAAGAGCAGGGCGGATGCGTATTGCGGGAGACTGGTCGTAGGCGTGCCGCCAAACTCTTTTTCTCTACGGCGTAGTAGTCTGGCTCTGTGCGTGGAAGTTGCATGGGGCTACGCGGTGTAACGGTGAAGCCAGCCATGCCGGGCCACCGGTGGTCGATTGAAACGGAGACGCTCTCCCGGCATGGGCTGGAACTATTTGTCTGCGCCCAGCATGGACGCAGTCCAAAAGGGGTTCAAGTCCCCTGTGTATGAACCG
>JAHDYP010000249.1 GCA_023383055.1 Verrucomicrobiota bacterium
GTGTTCACCAGGAGGTCTTCGTTGCCGTCGTTGTCGTAGTCTCCGACCGCCCCCCACGGTATGCGCTGCGGATGCGCAGTGATGACATTCGTTACCTTCGTAAACGTGCCGTCACCGTTGTTGTGATACATCGCCGAGCTTACGGAATTGATGCCGAAAGCCAACTGGCCAACAAACAGATCCAGGTAGCCGTCGTTGTCGTAATCCCACCAAGTGGGCGACTCCCAAAACACCGGCGCGAGGTCTTCCACCGGCGGTCCCTCAGTGATCCTTGTGAACGGAAAGGGCATGACCTCAAGATGAGCGACTTGGCTGGTGACCGAATCGCCGGCCGCGTTGGCAACGATGACCCGGTAGTCGCCAGTGTCATCAAGGCTCACGTTGCTCAGTGACAGCAGTGATTCGATCGCGGCAGGGATGTTGGTGAAGGCGACCGGCACGGCTCCGTCGGCGCGCTGCCACTGGTAAGTTACTGGGCCATTCGTGCTGGTGGCTTGAACTGACATCGTCGCGTTGCCGCCAGCGTAAACCGTTTGATTGGTGGGTTGTTGGGTGATGATGGGATCCTGGGCCAGGACCAGTTGGGCGAAGCCCAAGGCCAGGACAAGCGGGCCTCCGACCGCGGCAAAACGCCGCCATCGAGCGTGAAACTGTCTCGTAAGAAACCGTTTAGATGTATTTGGATCGTTCATGGCTGCTTTCTATCGGCCGGCGCTGGTTTATCGACACTCCGGCCTTTCACCATGAGTACATGAGATTTTTCGACGAATGTTACAGCCGGAACGAAAAAAGTTGCTGCACCGATGGCTTGTCCCCCTTTGAACCTGTCACCCTATTTTGCCCCTCCCCATAGATTCAAAGCGACCGGTGATGGGGGAAAGGGGTCGGAATCAATGGCTACCAATCTGCGGTCGTTTTGAATCTGTGGGCGGAAGAGCCTGATTACCTAACGTTGCTCATTGAGGTGAACGGCCTGTATGCCGGGGCCTTGGTCGCGGCGCCTTCATCGTCACCTTTATCGCGATGACTCGTGGCGATGTTCAAGGTTCAGGTGGGGAGTCGATCAGGTCGCGACGATGGTGGCGACACCGGCGGTGATGGTGGCGCGGATGGATTCAGAAACGACGCCGTGCCGGAGGCCGGCGCTCCGATGTCGCCACGTCCGTGCGCGCGTTCCGGCACTGCTGAGGCCTGCCCCCACTCATAAGATCTTGCGAATACGGTTACATGCGGAAATAGGGACAGGTTCAATGCGAGACGCCAACGGTGAACCTGTCCCTCTACCACACCCAACCCGAAAGGCACAGCCGGCCCCAAAAGCTCGAACGACTGACAAAGGACTGAACGCGCCATCGGAGCGCCGACCTCCGGCACGGCGACGTTCTTGACCCAACTCAAAGTCCCGTCGGTGCGCGCACCCAAATTGATCAACCTGAAAGCGGCGGAGGACCGTCAGTCCAAGACCTGGCGGAAGCACGACGCGCCTCGACCGTCTGAAAGCGTCGTGGAGTGCGTGCGCTGCTTCCATCAACGCTCACTCGAGCGTCACCGCGATGAGAAACGGCGCGGCGGTATTGCTCAGCTTCGAAACGAACTCGAAACTGACGATCTCCTGGTCGGGCCGGGGGTTATCCCAGACGGCGTGAAAGACCCGGAGCCGGGTGGGATGAATGTGCGGAGCCCCATGGGATCCTTCCCAAGCCACGCAGGCAAGGTCGGTGTTGGTCCGGGGATCGCCGTGGGTCCACCAATGGCGGACATGCCGACCGTATCTGATCTCAAGTTCTTCCTCGGTGCCATCAATATAGCGGAGCATAAAGGCCCCGATGATTTCTCCTTCCGAAGCGGTGCCAACGCTGCCCAGGACGGCGTGCAGTCGGTTGAAGCGTGCATCAATAGGAATCGGCCCGGTGTTCAGCGGGTAGCTAAACCACACGGGATCGTTCGATCGGGGACAACATTGGATCACTCCTCGCACATCGAACGACACGCCGTTGAAATCGACGATGCCCTTCGGAAGTTTTTGCATGTCGATGCCCGCATAGTGCCCGAACTTCGGGAGGTGAATGCACTCATCCAACTGCCCCGTGTAATGGCATGTCAAATCGATTAGCCGCGCGGGCGTAGCCGGGTCGCGCGCTGGAATCACCGACCGATCGAAAGGTACTCGGGCGAAGAGCGTGGTGTTCGTGTCGGCGATACCACGCTCGGCCTCGAGTCGTTCCTGCCAGTAGCCATTGGCAAACTGCCGCATCCGCGCCCTCAAGGGTCGACCCGTCGCTTCGGAGTATTCGCTGTCCTTCCAGGGAAAGGCCTCCCACTGGCGCATTTTCCAATCCCACCAATCCGTGACGAGGTATCGACCATCTGGCGAGAACGCCGCCAAAGCTCCCATTTCCAAGAAACCCCGCTCGGAGAGCAGTTGTCGGCCTGATTCGAGGTCCCAGATCTCGACAGTTGGTGCGTCACTGCCGAAGCCGGTGCCCTGGCTTACGTGCAGCGCCAGACGCCGGCCGTCCAGACTGACCGTACATCCGTACGCGTCGCCATGGAGGCTCCAGGAGGCCGTGCACTGGCCAGAGTCCGCGTCCCATATCCTCAGGGTGTGGTCCATCGCGGTGGAAATCACCCGCTTGCCGTCCGGGGTGAAGAGGACCGCCGCGACCGGCTCGGAATGTCCCACCAGTTCGCGTTCGACGTTGCCGGTATGGAAGTTCCAGATGCGCACGCGCCGGTCGTGTCCCACCGCGAGCAGGCGATGATCGGGACTGAGTGAAAAGCCGACCATTTCATCCAAAGGCTGTTCCAGGTCGAGAAGCCGCAACTGACGACCGGTTTTGGGATCCCAGACACGCACGGTACCGTCGAAACCATAGCTGACGAGCCACCGGCCATCCCGGGTGTATTGGACCATCAGCACCATCGATTCGTGCCCGCGCAGTGTCCGCTGCAACTGACCCGCGTTGAGGTCCCAGAGATCAATCTCGCCGAACACATCCCCCGCGGCCAATTGGCGGTCGTCCGGGCTAACGGCAACCCAAATCGTCAAACGATTAAAACGTCGAAGTTCGGCCAGGCATTCGCCGCTACGAGTGTCGCGGACGACGATCCGGTCGGGCATGAAGCCGTTGATCACTTTCCCTCCATCGCTCGTGTGGGCACTTCCATTGGCCAGCCCCACATTCTCATAGATCTCACGGCCGGGAGTGGCGCTCCAAATCTTCACGCTGCCATAAACGCTCACCGAGGTCAGGAGCCGTCCGTCGGAGGTAAAAGCGAGGTCCGCAACGGCTTCCCGGTGCCCCTTCAACCGCAGCAATTCACACCGGCCCGCCGGTTCCCAGATATGGATCGTGGAGGTTCCACCGCAGGTGGCCAGTCGCCGACCGTCGGGGCTGAACACCGCCGACTCCACACGGGTCGGGAGAACGAACAGGCTACCGCCGGTCTGGGCATCGCGGACGGCGGCGGTCTGGTTCAATCCGCTCACGCAGAAGGTGCCACGGTCGGGACTGAATTGTGCCCTGGGGATTCCAAGTGACATTACTGCGCCAAGGTCGGCTACCAGGCCGTTCGTGGTCCACAGGTGGAGCTGTGATGTGCTTCCAGTTCCATGAGCCGTAAGCGTTAGAAACCGCTCGCATTCCCGATCGGGATAAACCGCCACGCAGTTCGCCGGGCCGCCGGTCATCCGCAGCAGTTCCCGGCCCGTCAAGTAATCATAGGCGGCGGCTTGCTGCCCGGAAGCCACGACCAGACGTTCGCCTCCTCCATCAAAAAACAGTTGTTGGGCATCGGGGATGACGGGGAATCCGCGCAGCAATTCACCATTTGCCGAGTCCCAGACGCAGGCCGAGTGGTCGGCCGCAATCGCGGCCACGCGCCGGCCATCCGGATGGATCGCCATCCGGGAGATGCGGTGAGACTGGCCTATCAGTTCGAGGCGCCGATCGGGAGCCTCCATCCGGATGACCTCCACCGTGTTGTCCCGCGCCAGAATCACTCCCGACCAGTCTGGGAACCAAACGATTCCAGCCTGATTATCCAGTTCTTCTCGCAGACTCCAAACCGGTTTGCCGGAAGGCAGTTCCCAGACCTGCACCACCCCACCAGGATGAACCGCACCCACACGCTGGCCATCTGCACTGAAACCGCACCGCCATTCGCCGAGCGCATGTGTTAATTCGAGCGCGGCATTTCTGGCAACTGTTCGCGCTTCCTCGAGCGTAAGCACCTCCCGATGGCATTGCGCGACCAGGTAACCCCATTCCCAGTGCCGGAATCGTTCCGGGCAATCGAGCAAAGTCTCGAGCGCCACGTCGATGCTCCCTTCCTCGATCCGCGCCGCCGCCAACTGGATGTTCGCCCGGTACCGCTCGCGTTCACGTCCCTCCTGGGCCAGCGCCATCCGCACGGCCGCCGTGGTCGAGACCCCTGCCAGGAGCATCACCGCAACCAGTGCCGCCGCCAGCGCTGGTCGGCGACGGCACCAACGCCACGCGCGTCCCGCCGGCCCCACCGGCCGGGCCAGGATCGGTTCGCCTCGACGGAACCGGTCCAGCTCGTCGGCCAGTTCACCGGCGGTCTGATACCGTTTCGGCGGTTCTTTTTGCAGGCATTTCAGGCAGATGGTCTCGAGATCTTTTGGCACTCCCGGGTTCAAGATCCGGGGTGAGACCGGTTCCTGGTCCTGGACCTGACGCACCGCGGCCGTCAGGTTGTCCGCCACGAACGGCGGTCGGCTCGTCACCAGGTAATACAGGATCGCCCCAAGCCCATAGACATCACTCGGTGGACCGATCTCCTTGTGCCTCCCCGCCGCCTGCTCCGGCGGCATGAAATTCGGCGAGCCCAACGCTTCGCCGGTGAGCGTTAGATTTGTGGTCGAACCGGTCAGACGCTTGGCCAACCCGAAATCGGTGATTCGCGGTTGATCCGAGCCGTCGATGAGGATGTTCGACGGTTTCAGGTCCCGATGCAGCACACCGTGCTCGTGGGCATAAGCAATCGCCCGGGCGATGATCGACAGGTAACCGGCAGCCGCCGCGGGTGTCAGCGGCCGGTCCCGGGCCACCTCGGCCAGGCTCCGCCCCTCGACGTAGTCCATCGTGAAAAACGGGAGATGATCGTGTTCGCCCACTTCGTGGATGGCGACGATGTTCGGATGCTGGAGTTGCGCGGTGATCTCGGCCTCGGACCGGAACCGGGCGCGAGCCGATGCTTCAGCGAACTGACCGCCCAGAAGCATCTTGAGGGCAACCAGCCGGTCGAGGCTCTTCTGGCGGGCTTGGTACACCACGCCCATTCCGCCGTGGCCGATTTCGCTCAGCAGTTCGTAGTCGGCGAACTCGCCCAACTTGAGGGGCGATTCCGGATCCAACCCGCCAGCGTCTGCATTGTTCCGAGCAAGCTGCAGCAGGCAGTAGGGGCAAAGCCCATCGGGCGCGTCGGGGTCGCGCGGGGTGCCGCAATACGGACAACGGGGGCTAACGTCCGGCGGATTTGGATCAGCGCTCATGGGCGCACCTCCCCGACCTCCGGGGTGGAACGGGCAATCACCCGCATCAAGTAACGTAACTCTTCTTCGACGGCTTCCGGGTCATCGACCGTGTGCGCTACTTCCTCGCGGCAAAGTTGGCCAAAGCGCCGACGCAACCGCAGCACCGTCACCCGCAAAGATCCCAGACTCATCCCGAGCAACTGGGCAAGTTCGGCATGGGAATGACCGTCCTTTTCGCCGAGGATGCCACTCTTGAGCTGCTCGAAGAGTTCGGGGTGTCTGGCCACCGCCGTCTCCGTCTTGAGCCGTTGCAGCGCACGGTCAAGCAACGCTAACGCCCAGCGGCGATCAAACAGTTGCTCGGGTGTCCAGCGATCGACCGCCTCGCACCGATAACGTTCGCGGGCGGACATGTCATCCCAGGAAAGATGCGGGGCGCTTCCCGACCGTTTGTGGCGATGCGCCTGCATGTTGATCTCCTGCAGGTAGCGTCGCAGTGCCACCCACAGATAAGCCCGCAGCCGGGTCCTGGCTGGTTCGAGGTGCTGAAAGGTCCGGTTGGACAACAGCCGCTCGAAGAAACCCTGAGCAATGTCCTCCGCTTCCGCGTGGTCCTTGCCCGAGCGCCGGATGCACGCGTAGACGGGATACCAATACGTGGCGCAAAGGCATTCGAGCGCCTGGTGGGCCCGGTTGGGTTCGGCATCGCGCGTGGCCAGTACCACGCTCCAGTGCGTGGTCGCGAAAGTACGGCGTTTCTCGGGAACAATGGGCGAAGCGGGCTCTTCGCGGCCGGGGAACATGGGTGCAGCGTATTCGAACTGGACGCCCTACGGAAGCCAGAAGAAGACGTCTCCTTGGAATCACCGCACGTCGGCTTCCGTCGGGGGTGCCGGTCCACCTTCCTCCTGCTTCACGTCGTTCCTCACCCGGGAAGCTGATCGTGGCCGGGCGCATGGGCGCGAGCTGCCGTCTCCGCCAGTCCCGTCTCCAGGCGGTCCCGCTCGGCGCGGAAGAACGCCGCCATATCGATCAGGTTCGGAGGCGCGTCCAAAAGGTGCGCATAGCCTTCGTCATCCTTCTGCGGTTGACCACTGCAGAGTCGTGCGAGGCCGGTTTCCCACTGGGACTCAATGCCGCCCTCGATGAAAGCCTGCCGATAATCGCTCAAGTTGAAGCCGTGATCGCACATCATAAGATACAAATCCAGCCAGTCACGCGTCTTCGACCGCACCCCCTAGACGAGCGCCTTGGCCTTGAACAACGCCGGAAGCGTCCCGAGCCGCACCGGGCCGGTTCGAATTAAGGAGAGAACTCGCGCCAGGGGCGGTTCTGCTACGAAAAACGACACGCGCAGGCCCCCGTCCACCAGGTCGTTCTGCCGAAAATCCAGCAGAAACGGTCCGACACCGCGCAACGCCGCGCTGAACCGAATTCCAGTGAGAAACCCTGTCGCAGGATGTCTTGACCTGGATCAAAGATGCTTACTCAGCGTTTATGTGACCATGAACCTGTCACCATGTCTTTGCCCTGTTTCAAGAAGGCGCCACTTCGCCGGCGGTAGTCAGTGCGAGCCGCGGAAGTCGCGTATGCGCAGGGCGATCGCCTCGTGAGCTCGCCGCGGCGATTCCTGGACCATGACGGAGAGCACGCCATAGCGCTTCCAGCGGCCCGGGTCGCCGAGCATGTCGTTGATGAACGGTCCCTTCTCGACATGGACAACGCGTCAGTCCGTCCACGAAGCGCGAAACAAAGCGGCAGAGGGCTGCCGCACTCCACAACCTGGCGGAGTTCGGACGGGCCTCGATCATGGCGAAGCGCCGTGGTGTGCGCCGCCGGTCTTCGAACTGTCGGTAAAACAAGGAAGGTATAGAACGGGCATCCACGACGTTCGCCTGGATTCCCGGACCACCATAACCCCACGTCATGATGGCCCGGGACGCAGCCATGAACTACGGAACCAAGACACGATAGAACGTCGTGGGCGATCCAACGGCGTGAACATCCGGCAATTGCACCGTGCCCCCAGAGCTCGTTCCAACCTGGACCTTGCTCCACCGCTCGAGGTCGGATGAGGACTCCAGCACACACACCGCGCCTTCAACCGGGCAACTCGCAGTCGCGTGGAATACGCCGTCGGCGTCCCGTTCGGAGGTTTGGATCGAGAGCGGTTCGGGTAGCGGCAGATTCAGGCCCTGGGTCTCGACGACCTGGAGGTGCTGATTTACCGCTAAATCCTTCAACTCCTGCACGATGCCGGACGGCCATTCGATTCGGAGCGTGTCGACGGTTGCGGCGTCGCCGAGGCCGAAGTGGGCCACCAACCCTTCCGAACCTCCGTCCTGTCCGCCGTTCCCGGTAATCTCGCGCATCTGCCAGATCGTATGCCCACGGATCGTAGCCACTGCGCGCAGCTTGGCGCCGATCGCCGACCGATTCGACGCAATGCCCACGAGTTTCACCTTCAACCATTGGTTGCCGTTGCCATTGTTGTGGTAGAG
>JAHDYP010000250.1:0-6505 GCA_023383055.1 Verrucomicrobiota bacterium
GTCCGGGGCGATCCCGACGATGCCGTCATTGCCGGATGGTGCGAGGATGATGCCGGCGACGTGGGTCCCGTGGCCGTTATCGGGGTCGTAGGGGTGGTTATCGCCGGTCAGGGCGCTGTAGCAGTCGTCCGGTTGGACACGACCGGCGAACTCGGGATGATCCAGGTCCAATCCGGTATCGATGACGGCCACCCGCACACTTTTGCCGGTGGCGAGGAGATGGGCTTTGTCGGCGTGAAGTTGGAAGAAGCCATGTTGCTGTGGCCAGAGGTGATCCTCGTAAGTTATGGCTTGTTGTGGGCGCGCGAGGGTGTTGCGGCTGGCGTTGGCCACTCCGGCGTCGGCCCTCAACCGTTCCAACGCCGGCTCGAGGAGTTGACCGCGGGGAAGGCCAAATCGGACGAGATGAAGTTCCAGCGCCGCCAGCAGCACGTCCTCTCGCACTTCAAGAGCCTGTCGGGCAGCGATGGCCGCGGCCGATCCACCCGGGTGCAGGACGGCCAGCAACTCATCGGGCAGATGATCCAGGGGCGTGCCTTCGATCGGATCGGCGATCAAGTTGAGCGCCCGCACGCGGACAAACAGAGGCGATCGGGATGGGTTCAAGGCGTAACTCCAGTGGGTTGCGGTGGACGGCCAGGGACCCGCCGAGAGCTCGGTGATCCAGTCGCCGTTTAGCGTGCTGGACGTTTCGACCGAATAGCCGTGATCCGGTCCGAGATCGGTCCAGCTCAATTCCAGGAGCGTCGGCGAACGCAGGTGCGCTTGCAGGCCAAGTGGCCTGGGGATCTGGGCCTGGAGGGGGTCTGTCCGCCCCAGGCAAAGGCCGATGACGAGGGTCAAGATCGAGGGCCATCGGCGTCGCGGCCGGCGGCCGTCAGGGACTGAGAGTTGACAAGGGGAACCGGCGGACCGACCGGGTTCGAGGTGACAAAAGCGGGCTGGAGTCTCGTCCCGGTCTGCCCACTTCAAGCTTCGAGGAAGCATGGGAATGGAGGTGTACATGGCAGATGACGCGCATCACTAATCGGCGACGCAACGATTTGGCTGGGTTATGGCGGATCATGCGGCTCCTGGGCCGGGTTTGTCAAATCCGCAGGGACGGGGATTGCCGAGCGGCGGGGGGCCTGATATAAGGCGGGGCACAGCTGTGACAAAGGCCGTACGAGGTTCGGATGCGGGTTGGTGTGTGCCGTCGGGCGCGGGAGGTTGGTTTTTCCTGAAGCGGATAGGGGGCGGGTTCAGGTATGGACTCGGATTGCTGGCGGCGGTCGCGCTATCCGCGGGTGAGGGTCCCGGCGTGGAGGAACTTGAGGCCGAGTTGCAACGGGAGGAACAGCAAGGGCGCTGGACGAATGTGGTCCGGATTGCGCGGGAAATCGTGGCGCGGGTGGAGAGCGTGCATGGAGCGGAGGCAAGCGAGACGGCGGCGGCGCTCGATCAACTGGGTCGGCGCGTGGTGATGTGGGGATCGAAGGAGGAAGCGGAGGCGCTGCATCGTCGGGCGCTGGCGATTCGGGTGCGTTTGTTTGGGCCGGATCATCCCGAGACGGCGCGGAGTTACTTCCGGTTGGGTGTGTTTTTGAAGAACGCGCTAAGAGAGCGGGATGAATCGGGGGAATTGCTGCGGCGATGTCTGGCGATCCGGGAGCGGGAGGCGGGAGCGGCGCCGGCGGCGTTGGTGGATGTCCTGGTGGAGTTGGGTTGGTATTGCATGAGGTATAACGATTACGCGGAGGCGGAGGCTTTGCTGGTGCGAGCCTGTGGCCTGGCCGGGGCGGGGGAGGGAGGCGGATCGCCGGCACATGCGGATGCGCATTACGCCTTGGGTTGGGTCTATTATCACATCCGCGATTTCGCCCGGGCGGGGCGCAGCTTTGAGCGGGCGTATGCACTGAAGCGGGTGAAACCCGGGCCGGAGCATTGGGAGACAATGGAGGTGGCGAACGCACTGGCGGCGGTCTACCGGGATGCGGGACGATTTGCGGAGGCGCGGGAGCTCTCCGAGTTGGCGTTGCGGGTGCGGGAGCGGAGTTTTGGCCCGAATCACGCCAAGGTGGCGGAGAGCCTGTGCGGGCTGGGCATCACCTACGAGCTGATGAGGCAGCCGGAACAGGCGCGGCCCTATTTTGAACGGGCGATTCCGATCATCGACAAGGTGTATCAGGGGAAGGGGTTCCATTTGATGGAGGCTCACCACCATCTCTCGCGGGTCTGGCACGATCTGGGGCAGTTGGCGGCGGCCGAGGAGCATGCTCAGGTGGCGGTGCGTTTGAGCGAACTCGAGACGGAAGCGCAGGCTTCGAGCAGCGCGGCTTACTTCGAACACCTGGCGGAGGTGAATCTGGAGCTCGGCAAGGAGGTCGAGGCGCTCGAATATGCCCAGCGGGGGCGGGTTATGCGGGAGAAGTTGCTGGCGAGCGCGCTCTCGTTCACATCGGAGCGGCAGCGGCTGGACTTGTTGTCGGGCAAGGTGCGTCCTCATTTCCTGGCGACTTTGGGGGTGGCGAACCCGTTGGCCGAAGCCGTTTTGCGCACCAAAGGGTTGGTGGTTGATTCGCTGGTTGAGGACGCGTTATTGGCGCGGTTGAGTGGCGACACGGCGGTCATCGGCTTGCTCGAGCAACTCCAGGAATGCCAGGGGCGCAAGGCCGACCTCTGGTCCGCCGCCTCACGGGCGGCCGTTGAGGGTGAGATCGAGGAACTGGAAGCGGCCTTGGCGCGGCGGGTGGGCCCGGCCGGCCGGGCGCGGCGGGCGTTGCAGGTCACGGTGGCGGAGGTGCGGCGGGCCATGCCGCAAGGGGCGGCGCTGATCGAGTATGTGCGTTACGACCGGTACTTGGGCTACCTCCGGAGCGAACCGGAATATGGCGCGATTGTGTTGAGCGGTGTCGCCGAACCGGTCTGGATTCGGCTGGGTTCGGCCGACGGGATCGAACGCGAGTTCCGCCGGGTGCGGCATGGTTTGCGCAACGGGGGCGAGGATCCGGGTTTGCGGGACGCGTTGAGGAGATTGACGGGCCTGGTCTGGGAGCCGGTGGCGCGGGTGCTGCCGCCCGGGATCAAGCATGTGATCGTCAGCCCGGATGCGGTGTTGTCGCTGGTGTCATTCGCGGCGTTGAGTGGCGACGGCCAGACATTTGTCGGCGAACAGTATTGGGTGAGTTATGTCTCGAGCGGCCGTGATCTGCTGGCCAGTGAGCACGGCAGACAACCCGACTCGGGCCGGCTTTGCATCCTCGCCAGCCCCGATTATGGGAGGGAACCGGCGGGAGGCTCCGAAGTGATCCTCGCCGGCGGAACGCGAAGCGCCGCGCTGAGCACCGAGTCCCGCGGTTTCAGTTTTCGGCCGTTACCGGGTGCCGCCCGGGAGGGTCGACTGTTGCGAGAACGCGCGACCGAGTTTGGGTTCTCCGGTGCCGATTTGTATGTGGGGGAGGCGGCCACCGAGTCGGTGCTGCGTCGGGTGGCCGATCCCCGGGTGCTGCATGTGGCCACGCACGGATTCAGCCTGCCGAAGGCAGAGCTGACCTCGGGGGGCGCGATGGAGGCGACAACCGACGGATTGACCGGATTGATGGCGGCGGGTGGGGCGACCGCGTTGTGGCGGAGCGGACTGTTGCTGGCCGGGGCGCGGGACTCGCTGGCGCGCCGTGCGGCCGGAGAGATCTTGCCGCTGGAGAACGATGGGATAGTCACGGCGGATGAGGTGGCGACTCTGAACCTGCGGGGGACGCGGCTGGTCGTTTTGTCGAGTTGCGACAGCGGGTTGGGGGAGGTGGAGGCGGGGGAGGGCGTGTTGGGGTTGCGTCGGGGTTTTGTGAAGGCGGGGGTGCGCAATTTGATGTTGACGTTGTGGCAGGTGGACGATGGGGCGACCACGCCGTTGATGGTGGATTTTTACGAGCTGCTGTATCGGAGGCGGAGTGCGCCGCAGGCTCTGGCGATGGTGCAGCGGGAATGGCTGGGGAGACTGCGAGCGGAGCAAGGTTTTGTGCGGGCGTGCCGGGTGGCGGGTCCGTTCATTCTGAGTTTTCAGGGAACCGGAGAGCTGGGGAGCGTGCAAGCCCGGCAAGGGGTCGGCGACAGCGCGCCGTAGCGCGGGGATTTCAATGGAGGAGTCGGATTTGGGCGAGGGTGGTCTGGAATTCGTCGGTCAGCCCCAGGGCACCGAAGGCGAGGAGTCTGAGGCGGAGGGCCAGCTCGGAATTTGCGTGGGGTTCGGGGAGGGAAAGGAGAGTGGCGAGGGCATCGCCGGTGCGGGGTGGGGCGGCGGTGAGATCCTCGTAGGCGGCGGTGAAGCTGCTGGCAAGGGAGGGGTCGGCGGTGGGAGGGGGTTCGAGTGCGGGGGTGGTGGCGAAGGTGATTTCGGTGGCGGACAGCGGCTGGCCGGACTGTTGAATGGTGAGGCGGTAGACTCCATCCGGCTGGAGGGGGCGATCGCGCCAGGCTGGCAGGTTTGCGAACTGGACCGGGGGCCGAACTCCGTTGAGCTGCCAGGGGGGGGTATCGGGATTCAGTTCGTCGCGCAGGGCCAGGTCATAGGTGGCATTGGATTCGGCACGCCAGAGGATGGCCGGCATGAGCCGGGCGGTGGTGGAGCGGGGCGAATAGACTGAGATGCCGTCGGCTCCGCGGGTGGTGGTGAGCAGAGGGTCGGCAAGCAGTTTGGAGGGAGGCGAGAAGAGAGCCAGTTGGACGGGCGTTAGTTCGGCGGCGATTTCGCCGTCGGTTAGGGCGACGGTCCGCGGGCCGTTGAGTTGACTGAGGCCGTCGACGGTAAGCAACCAACCGGCGGCATTGGCTTCGAGCCGGAGTTCATCACCTGGCCACAGCACTCGATGCGGGGCGCTCGACATGGGGGTACCGTCGCGGAGGACGGACGGGACGCCGTGGGTGACGATGAAATAGCCGATTGGCGCCGGCGGCGTGGCGAAGGGACGAAGGTTGAAGGCATAGTAGGCGGCCACGGCCAGCACGGCGGCCAGGGTTGCCAGGGCGACCTTGTTGCCGAGGAGGGAGCGCGCCCACGCGAAGGCCGGCAGCGACAGGATTGGCGCGGGCGGTTGGTGCCGGGCGCGCACCTCCTCGAGCAACTGGGTGAGGGTATGGGCGGGCATCGGCTCCGGAACGGTTTCGATGGCATCGAGCAGCGGGGCGGTCTCGTGCAGGCTGGTCCAGGCGATGCGAAGCTCATCGAATTGCCGGAGGCGCTGCGGGTTGGCCAGCGCGCGGTCCAGGGCGTGGCGGTCTTCGGCGGAGGCTTCGCCCGCCAGTATTCGGCTGGCGAGGAGTTCGAACTCGGAGTCGGTCATAACACAAGCATTATCGCAGAAAGGCGGTGAGCTCTTGCAGGAGATGGGGTGATTGCCGAAGCGAGTTCCGGACTTTGGCGAGGCCGCGGGCGACGCGGGCGGCGATCGTGCCGACCGGTTTGTGGTATTTGTCGGCCAGTTCACGATAGGAAAGGCCGATGAGGTGTTTGTCCCAAAGGAAGGATCGCGTTTCCGGGTCGAGGGCGGCGAGCGCCTCGGCGAGCAACGCGAGCAATTCGCAGAGTTCCACTTCGTCCAGTCGTTCGAGCGGGCCAGCCGGCTCAGCGGAGGGGCTTTCGGGGTGGTCGGTTGGGGGCTGAGTGCGTTTGGCGGCGGACTTCCGGCGGGCGAGGGAGATGGCCTGGCGGAAGGCGATGGTGGCGGTGAGCGCGCGGAGATGCGTGAGCGAAGCGGTCGAAGCCGCCCGGGTGGCGACCCGGCTGAGGGTTTCGGCCGCCACATCGTCGACCTCCGAGGCTGGCAGAGCGGCCAACGGGGTGGCGGCGGCGCGGCGGGCCACGGCCCACAGGAAAGGGAAGACGTGCGCCCAGGCGGCTTCGTCGCCTTGTCTCAACCGATGCAGGAGTTGCACCTCGTCTGACATGGTGGCCGGACCGCCATGGCGCGGTCGGGTCAAGGATTGCGGTGCTTGTAGGGCAAAAGCGGGATTCCGACAACTGGAAATCGTGCTAAGCGCGAGGCGGCAGGAGAAACCCTTTGAACCATGAAAACATGCGGGCTAGAGTGCGCGCCATGGGCAAGCGGGAAACCGGTGTGAGACAGTTGGGCAGGGGATGGCGGATGGCATTGGTGCGGGAGGGTCTATGGATGGAGTGACAGGTTTTGTGAACCAGCGGCTGGTGCCGGCGCTGTCGTTGCTCAGTGAGAACACCTATCTTTCGGCGATCCGCACGGGGATGGTATCGGTTGTGCCGCTGACGATCATCGGGGGGTTTTTCATGATTGTGGCGTTCCTGCCGGTGGCGGGGTGGGACCGGTGGGTTGAACCCTACGCGCAGCTGTTGCAGGTGCCGGTGGCGGCGACGTTCGGTTTGCTTTCGGTATTTGTCTGTTTCGCGATCGGGTATGATCTGGGCAAACGGTTCAAGCAGGAGGCGGTGGTGAGCGCTTCGTTGGCCACGGTGGTGTTCCTGCTGATCCAGCTCGACCTGAGGGATCTGACACTCGAG
>JAHDYP010000250.1:6515-7779 GCA_023383055.1 Verrucomicrobiota bacterium
ATAATTTGGGGTCGCGGGGATTGTTCACCGCGATCCTGGTCGCGCTGATCGCCGTGACGGTTCAGAAGTGGTTCACGGATCGCAATGTGGTGATCAAGCTGCCGGCCAACGTGCCGCCGGCGGTCTACGAATCCTTCCTTTCGTTGACGCCGTTGTTTTTCCTGGTCGTGGTGGCCTGGCTGATTCGGTTTGTCCTCGGGATCGACATCAACGCGATAGTCGAGACGCTGTTTCGTCCGCTGGTATTCGCGCTGAACACGCTACCGGGCATATTGGTATACGCTTTCCTGGTCACCTTGCTCTGGTCGGTCGGCATCAACGGTGACAACGCGATGGACGCGCTGGTGGCGCCGATCTTTTTGCAGTATCTGACCGCCAACGTGGCCGCCATGACGGCCGGCGAACCGCTGCCTTACGTGACCGCGTATGGTTTTTTCACGGCTTTCGTGAATGTGGGCGGCACTGGGGCGACCATTGCGCTGGCGTTGATCATGGTGAATTCGAGGGAACCGGGATTCCGCAAGGTGAGCCGGGTTTCGCTTCCGACGCAGGTGTTTCAGATCAACGAACCGATTTTCTTCGGGTTCCCCATCGTGTTGAACCCGGTGTTCATGATTCCCTACATCCTGAACGCGCTGCTGCTCACGACCGGCACCTATCTGCTCATGCACTGGGAGGTCATCGGCAAACCCTTTGTGAATGTGCCCTGGACCACCCCGCCCATCATCGGGCATTACCTGGTCACCGGCGGCGACTGGCGGGCGGCGGTTTGGGGGGCGATCTCGATTGTCCTCGCCATGGCCGTTTACTTTCCCTTTGCCAAGGTGGCGGAGCGACAGCGCCTGAAAGCCGAGGCGGCGGGAACGGCCCATGAATGAGGAGCACGCGCCGGGATGGCCTTTCAGCCCGGTCGGCTGGGCGCGGCCGCGGTGGGGTGGCGCGCCGGTTTGAGCGTCGCACAAGACCATTCGCCGGCAATCCTCGTCATGGCACCGCATGCTCCCGCAAACGCCAAGCTCGCCAAGCGGGTGACCCCACCCCCTTGATGGGCTTGGCGGGCTTTGCGGGAGAAGGGCGTGGCGCAGCCTGACCCGAGCGACAAAAATGAGAACTGGCGACTCTCTCTTTCCCGGCCTTGACATCCGGATCTGGGTGGCGGGTTTGTTTCCGGCACAAGGAGCCACTGCCAGGTTGTCATGGGCAAGAAATCCAAAGGATCACGCGCCGATTTCGACGGTGCGTGGAAGCAGACCCTCGATCGCTA
>JAHDYP010000251.1 GCA_023383055.1 Verrucomicrobiota bacterium
CTTGAGGTGGTCCATCTTGCTCGCCGACTTGATCACCGCCGTGGGGCCGCGGCGGTCGGCGCCCTGGACCGGCGAGATGCCTTCGGAAAGGGGCAGTCCGGCCTTGCGGCCATCGGGCATCGCGCCGGTGACCGAGCCGAAATAGACGTGGCAGGTGGTGGGGAGCATCTCGATCTGGTAGCGGCCTCCCTTGCTGTTGGGGCGACCGTCGACCGCTGCGAAGACGGCGTTGAACGCGCGAAGCATCGGGGCGTCGGCCGCCTCGTCGTCGTTGCCGTACTTGGGCATGCGGTTCACGAGCCGCTGGCGCAACAGCTCCTGGCCGGCGAAGTCCCTGTCCAGAATTGCCACCAGTTCGCCCAGGGGCAGCTCGCGGCTGTCGAACACCAGCTTCTCGATCGCGGCGAGGCTGTCGGCCAGGCTGCCGATGCCGACGAACTGGATGAAGGTGTTGTTGTAGCGGGCGCCGCCGGCGTTGTAGTCGCGCCCCCTCACGATGCAATCATCGATGAGCACGCTCAGGAACGGAGCCGGCATGTGATCGGCATACATGCGTTCAATGAGCCGGCTGCCGCGGATCTTAAGCTCGATGAAATGACGCAACTGCCGGCGAAACGCGGCAAACAGCTGCTCGTACGATTGAAACGTCCGCGGGTCGCCGGTCGGCAGGCCAAGCTGTTTCCCGGTGCGCGGGTCAAGCCCGTTGTGCAGCGTCAGTTCCAGCACTTTCACCAGGTTGAAATAGCCGGTCAGAATGTAGGCTTCCTTGCCGAACGCCCCGACCTCGACGCAGCCGCTGCACCCGCCGGCGCGGGCGTCCTCGAGGGTTTTGCCCTGGCGCAATTGTTCCTCAACGACGGTGTCGGTATTGAATATGGATGGAAACCCGTAGCCGCGGGTGAGGACCCGCAGCGTATGCTGGAGCAGCGGCTCCGGGCTCTTGCGCGAGAGCTGCAGGTTGGTGCTGGGCTGGAGGAGATGCATTTCCTCGACGATCTCGAGCAGCAGGTGCGAGATCTCGTTGGAACCGTCCCGGCCATCCGGCAGCAGGCCGCCGAGGTTGATGTTGGCGAAGTCGGTGTAGGTGCCACTTTCGGCGGCGGTGACGCCGACCTTGGGCGGAGCCGGGTGATTGTTGAACTTGATGAAGAAACATTCCAGCAGCTCGCGGGCGGACTCGCGGGTGAGCGAGCCGTCGGCCAACCCTCGCTGGTAAAACGGCCAGAGATGCTGATCGAGATGGCCGGGGTTGAACGAATCCCAGCCGTTCAGTTCGGTGATCACGCCCAGGTGACAAAACCAGTAATACTGGAGCGCCTCCTGAAAATCCCGCGGCGCGTGCGCCGGGACCCGCTCGCACACCTCAGCGATGCGGAGAAGTTCCGCTTGCCGGGCAGGCTCGGTCTCGGCGGCCGCCAACTCGCGCGCGAGCCCGGCGTGGCGGGCGGCGAAGTGGATCAGGGCATCGCACGAAATGGCGAACGACTTGAGCGCTTCGCGTCGCTGATAGGCTTCAGGGTCGTTGAGAAAATCGAGTCGGGCGATCGCTTCCGCGATGTCCTGTTTGAAATCGAGCAGGCCCTTGGAATAGATCTTGTCGTCCATCACCGTGTGACCGGGAGCGCGCTGCTCCATGAACTCGGTGAAGATGCCGGCTGCGTACGCCTCCTTCCAGTCGGCCGGCAACTCCTCGAACATGCGGTCCCGCATGGAACGTCCGCGCCAATAGGGTATCACCGTCTCCTCATAAAGCCGGAGACAATCGTCATCCACCCGGTACCATGTCTTCGGTCGCGAATTCAAAATCCGCAGATCCTCCAGGCTGTGGCAGGTCAGTTCGGGAAAGGTGGGCACGGCCTTGGGACGCGGGCCACGTTCGCCGACGATCAATTCCTCGCGCCCGAGGTAAATCGTCTTGTGCTGGCAAAGATGGAGAAAGGCGCGGGCTCTCAGCACGGGGGTGGAATCCCGGCCTTCATTCGCCCGGTAAAACTCCGTGATCAACCGGGCGCGTTCCCCCGAGAGGGACGGCGGCGTGTCGAGGCTTTCCCGGCGTAATCTGGCGGTGCGTTCGGTCATGCGAGGTTGGGTTTGAGGTTGGGCACGTGGGGTTGAAGGTCAGCCTCCGATTCGGGCATCCATGCCCGCGCGTTCGAAAATAGCGCGGGCAGCCGACATGGAACCTTCGGACGGAGGTGGCGTGGCAGCGAACTCGGTTTCAAGACCGAGACGGTGGAATTTGGCGACGCCAATGCGGTGGTAGGGCAGCAAATTCACCTGGCAAACGCCGGGGATCCCGCCGGCGAACCGGGCGGTGGCCTCGAGATCGGCGGGGGCGTCGTTCACCCCCGGGATGACCGGCACCCGGATCCAGATCTGGCGGTGCACGCCGCTCAACGCCTTCAGATTCTCCAGGATGAGCGTGTTGGAAGCCCCGGTAAAACGCCGGTGCCGGGCCTCGTCCATCAGTTTCAGATCGTAAAGAAAAAGATCGGTAAAGGGCGCGACGGCCAGCACGTGCCGGGTCGCCGCCAGTCCGCACGTGTCGACGGCCGTATGGATCCCCTGGTCCTTGCAGGCGCGAAGTACCGCCAGCAGAAACTCCGGCTGCGCCAGCGGCTCACCGCCGGAAAGGGTGACGCCTCCGCCCGATTCCTCGTAGAATATCCGGTCACGCAGCAACTCCTCGAGCAATTGGGGCACCGTAACTTCGCGGCCGGCCATCAGCCGGGCCTCGGACGGGCAGGCGGCAATGCACTGCCCGCAGAAATGGCAACGCTCATCACGCGCGGGCAACACACCGACCTCCATTTCCCCGGAGCCGATCGGGCAGGCCCGGCGGCACTCCAGACAGGCCACACAGCGGTTTTCGAGGATCAGAATCTCGCGTTCGGGGGAAATGCCTTCGGGATTATGACACCAGGCGCAACGCAGCGGGCAGCCTTTGAGGAAAACCGTCGTGCGGATACCGGGCCCATCCTGGACCGAATACCTTTGCAGGTTGAAAATCATGCCCCGCTGCATACGTCGCGACTGTCGGCAGCGTAACCGAACGGCCGGCGGAGTCAGTGAAAAAAGCGCGAACGGCAGGCAAAAGAGGCAACCGATCCGCGGGTTTCACAGAGAACCACGGCGCGGTTGGACCACGCACCATCCCGGTTACCGATACCCCCACCCAAACCGGCTGCTGATCGGCCAGAACACAAAACTGGCGCGTCCGATGACTTTCTCCTCCGGGATGTCGCCCGGAATACCCTGCACCGCATCCCCCCACATCCGGCTGTCGGTGCTGTTCATCGTGTTGTCGCCAAACACCAGGTAGTGATCCGGCCGCACCCGGTATTGGGCGCGGGCGTTGGGGAACAACTGAATGACGTGGCCCAGCTCCGGATGCCCCGCCAGCCGGGCTGTGGCGCCGTTGACGTGGCCGGAGTAATGGTTCCGCCGCGGGAGTTCATTGGGATCGAAGCCGTAAACGTTTTCGAAACCCGGCGTGGACGCATCCAGCCGTTCCCCGTTGATCACCACGTGACGGTCATCGCCGATGCTCACAGTTTCATTGCCCAACGCGATCAAGCGCTTGATGTAGTGCGTGTCCGGCGTCAGCCCCGGCAGCCCGGCCGAGGCGAACACGATGATCTCGCCACGGTGCGGATGCCGGAAGTTGTAAATCAACCGATTAACGAAAAGATGATCGCCGCTGACCACTTTGAGCCGGATGATCTCGTCGCCGGCCCTGAAGCTCTGGCCATCGCGGAGCTCGGCGCGGAGCGGCAGGCTGTCCGGCGGGAACCAGACGGTATACAGTTCGTTGCCGACCCGGAACCGCTGTTTGCTGACCAGGGGAAGCACCCGTTTGGGTTGGCGATCGACCCAACGGAATGAACCTCCCTCACGGGCCACGACGTGGTAATAGTGTTCGCCGTGCCACCAGGACCGGAACATCCGGTGCAGGCCGCGGGGCAGCTCGAATTCGGGCCGCCCCCGCAGGTCGGTATGCTCGATCCCGTAAAGCGTGGGCTGGGCCGAACCGGTCGGGATCGCCATCGGCTGGAAAAAAAACGTGCGCAACGCCAACACCACCGCTGCCGTGACGAGGAGAACCTCGACGTTCTCGCGCCAGCGCGCATGGGGATAAGGCTTGAGCTGTTCCATGGCGACCTGCTCGAGCTTGCGCATGGCGGCCGTCAGGGTGGCGCGATCCGCGCCGGAGCTGACGAGACGGTTCAGTTCAACCCGCGCGGCACCGATCCGGGCGATCGCCTCGGCGGAGAGCAAATCCCGTTGCGCCCGCACGAGCTTGCGAATCTGCCGTCCCAGATCGACGGCTTCACGGACGGTCTTCGAAAGAAACCAGCTTAAGATCCACATAAAAATACCGGGCTAGGCCTTGAGCACTTCAATGAAGGCCTGCTGCGGGATATGGACCGAGCCGATGGATTTCATCCGCTTCTTGCCTTCCTTCTGTTTCTCGAGCAGCTTGCGTTTCCGCGAGATATCCCCGCCGTAGCATTTGGCGGTGACATCCTTGCGCAAGGCGCTGACGGTCTCGCGGGCGACGACCTTGCCGCCGATCGCAGCCTGGATGGCCACCTGGAACTGCTGTCTCGGGATCACGTCCTTGAGTTTGGCGGCCAGCGCCCGGCCCCGGCCTTCCGCCTTGGCCCGGTGCACGATACACGAAAAGGCATCCACCGGCTCGCCATTGACCAGCATCTCCAGCTTGACCATGTCGGAAATCTCGTGCCCGTCATGCTCGTAGTCCATGGACCCGTAACCGCGGGTCAGGCTCTTGATCCGGTCGTGGAAATCGATGAGGATCTCATTGAGCGGAATCCGGCTGGTCAGCATGACCCGGCGCGTGTCGAGCGTCTCCGTGTGCAGCACGAGCCCCCGCTTTTCCGAGACCAGGGCGAGCATGTCGCCGATATATTCGTTGGGACAAATGATGAACGACTTGACCATCGGCTCTTCGATCTGCTCGATGAACGTCGGCTCGGGCAGGAAGGCCGGATTGTCGATCTCCTTCAGCTCCCCTCCGTTGAGTGTCACCCGGTAGATGACGCTCGGGTAGGTGGCAATGATGTCCATGCCATATTCCCGCCGCAGCCGCTCCTGGACAATCTCGAGATGAAGCAACCCGAGAAATCCACAGCGAAATCCGAAGCCGAGGGCAACCGAGCTTTCCGCCTGGAACACAAAGGCGGAATCGTTGAGCTGCAGTTTGGCGAGGCTGGTCTTGAGATGCTCGTAATCCGCGGTGTTGATGGGATAGAGCCCGCTGAAGACCATCGGGTGGATCTCCTGAAACCCCGGCAACACCGGCGCCGGATACCGGCAGTCGGTCAGCGTGTCGCCCATTTTGACATCCTTGGGGCTCTTGATATTGGCCGTGAGATAGCCGGTCTCGCCCACTTCCAGTTTGTCCCGCAGATAGGGTTTGGGATTGAAACTGCCCACCTCCTTGATCTCCACCATCTTCCCGGAATGCAGCAACTGAACCTGCATGCCGGCGCGCAGTTCCCCGTTGAAAACCCGGACCAGGTTCACCACCCCGCGGTAGGTGTCAAAATGCGAATCGAACACCAGCGCCTGCAACGACCGTTCACCGGTCGGCTTCGGCGCCGGGATCCGATCGACAATGGCTTCGAGGATCTCCTCGATGCCGATCCCTTCCTTGGCGCTCGCCAGAATGGCGGAATCGCCCGGAATCGCCAGGATGTCCTCGAGCTGTGTCCGCGCCATGGCCACGTCTGCGTGCGGCAAATCGATCTTGTTGATCACGGGAACGATCGTGAGATTCTGCTTCATCGCCAGGTGCACGTTGGCGACGGTCTGCGCTTCCACGCCCTGGGCGGCGTCAATGATCAACAAGGCGCCTTCGCACGCGCTCAGGCTCCGCGACACCTCGTAGGAAAAATCGACGTGTCCCGGGGTGTCGATCAGATTCAGTTCGTACGTCTCACCGCTGTTCGCCCGGTACATCATCGTGACGGGATGCGCCTTGATGGTGATGCCTCGCTCCCGTTCCAGATCCATGGAGTCCAACAACTGCTCCTGCATGTCCCGATCGGCAATCGTTCCGGTTCGATGCAACAGCCGATCGGACAAGGTCGTCTTCCCGTGGTCGATGTGGGCAATAATGCTGAAATTCCGTATGTGTGCTGCGTCCATTCGAACCATTCATCCATTCGCCCCGGCACGCCCGGGGCCTTCCGCGCGGGCCAACATAATGCCGGACCCGATGAAATAAAGGCAAATCTCCAACCACCGCGCCCGCCAGGGGATGGGAGCGGGCTAATGGCTCCGGCGGAAAGGACGGGTCCAGCGCCACAACCGACCCAACACCTGCCAGGCCGTCACGCCACGCACCAACAACCGCCGCAACTGTCGACCGCGGCGGGCCACCAGCAATCCCGCCAACGGCGCCCCCAGCCAGAGGAAGGACCGATAACGCCCGACCGAGTCCATGCCGCGGCGGACCCAGGCGGTATCGTCGCGCACCGAGGCGATCTGAAGTTGCAGGGCCCGGCGACAGCCGTCGCATTGAGCCTGCAGGAGACGTTTCCGCTCGGCAATGGACCTCAGTTCAAGGAGCTCAGCCATTCACGGTCCTTCTTCAGCTCGTCCACCGAATCGCCAAACGGCGGCGGACGATCTTTCAGCTGGCGTCGGAGGAAAAGCAGGCAGGCCCCCGCACCGGCGAGGTAAAGGCCGCCCGCCAGCGACAACGTCAATGCCGCGTAATCCGGAAACAAGGCGACGATGGCCAGGGTCAGCAGCAGCAGGCCAAGTTGGCCGGCAAAAAAGGCCGCCGCCGCCAGGAACGCGACTCCCAGCCACCGCAGCATCTCCTCCCGGAGTTCCAGGGATGCCAGCTCGAACCGGCTTTGCAGCATGGTGAGCAGGACCTCCAGGACCTGGCGCAAGCGCGCCACCAGCCCTCCCCCCGGTCCTGCTCCCGGATGCGTCGACATGCAACAGTTACCGCCGGTTGATCAACGCGCCCAACAGCAACCCACCAAAGAAGGCGATCCCCAACGATGGATAAGGATTCTCCCGGATCAGACGATCCGTTGCCCGGGCGCCCGCACGGGCGCGGTTCTCCATGTCGGTGAGCGTGGTTTGAGCGGACTGAACGGCACTGCTGAGGCGCTGGCGCGCCTCTTTGGTCTTGTCGCTCAGCTCGCCGGCGGTCGCCTTGATCAGGTCCTCGGCATCGCGGACCACGGTTTTCAGGTCTTGCACCAACTTCTCGCGGTTCACCTGTTCCGTGCGGCTGTCAAATTCCTCCGTACTCGCGTTCATGTTCGTCCTTTCTCTGAGTTCCCTCGCGCGCGGCCTCGTTGAGCCATCCGCGCCACGGTTCCAATATCCACTTCCACCACCGGCTGTCAACGCACGGTTGCGAAAGGTCAGCAGTTCTCATGGGGTCGCTCGGGTCAGGCTTCGCCGGACCTTTCTCGGCGTCGTGCCTCAGACTCCGTCGGCTATCCTTCCAGTTCGCGGGCAAACGCCTCGAGCGAGGCCGTTTGGATGGCCGTGCGGTAGAGCGATCGCAGCCGGGCCTTGTCTTCAAGGGATTCGATGGTCTTGCGAATCGACTCGGGTGCCCCTCCAAACCGGACTTCGAGGGCATCGAGCACTGCCTTCTGCCGGGCGGCGATCGCACCGGTCCGCAAGCCTTTCCGAAAACCTACCGCGTGGCCTTCCTGTCGGCCCATTTCTTCGATGCTGGTGATGTAGGGCATATGTTTGCTCGCCTCATATT
>JAHDYP010000252.1 GCA_023383055.1 Verrucomicrobiota bacterium
TTTGAAGCCCTTCATTTCGACCCTGGGTGGGTCAGTTTGAGTGACCGCTGACACCCGCCTCAGGAAGAAAAAGAAACCCAAGGCGCTGCTGCAGGCGGCGTAGACGCCCATAACGGCTCAACGGACGGACAAGAACGGGAGGAGTGTCGCCGAAATTGGGTGATTAACGACTTCTACGCGATGGTGGTGTGAATAACTCCCACTCGCGTGCGTCGCGCGGCGTCGGTCGAATTCGCGCGCTCAGAAAAACCCGACTTTTGGGACAGGCTCTCAGTATGGCCTCAATTTTGGCCCCGAAAATCGAGCCATGGACCGCTTTTCGGCCCCCACAAACTACGCAATGATCCTGGGGATTGAGCGGTTGTCGTGGTCCGACAACGGCCGAACGACCGACGGCCGACGGGATGCCGATGAGCCCTCTGGCACCATGGGAGACTTCATTCACTAGGATCCGGCATGGCCCTTTGCAGCAGGTCTTGGAGCAGAATCCTCCTTTCCTCCGGGGACGCCTGCGGAAGGTCGTCGGGCAGGCCCGCACCGTATGTGAATATCCTCAAGATTTCCTGCTGGGTCACGAGGTTGACTCGTTCGGCCTCGAGGCGCTTGCGCTTTAAGACCATCGCTGGCGTCCCACTCGCGCTTAGCTCGTCGCCATCAAACCAGGCAACGGCTCCAAGATCATCCCCATCGTAGTAATGCCATCCTTCCCTGATGGTATACTCCTCCAAGTGTGGATCGCCGTCGCCGACGAGAATCTCCGAAACTTGCACAGGGACGGTGCGGGGTGAAAGGATGCGGTCAGGAGGTCCCCATGCCGCGATAACCTCCTCTTTACTCACCCCTTCTAAGAGATCCGGTTTCCCGGGAGGACCAGACACCATCCTTGGATTCCGGTCAGGGGGGGCGATGTACCATTGGCGATTGATAATCGACCTCGCCTCCGCCACATCCATGCCTTCCAACACCGCCACGCCCATCGGCAGCCCCTGGCTGTAGACGTCGGACTCGGCTTCGACTACCTCCTGAGCCACGGACGTGCCGGGAGGCCGCGACCGATTAATGTCTCGAACCAGTCGAGCGTGCCGAGACTCGCCCGACACATCCTCTTGGCTGTCACCCCGACTTTCATTCCCGGCTGGCGTGGTGACCGCCTCACGTTCGCCGTCCTGAAGGTGTGTCCGGAACGGCCAAAACAGCCCGATCCCAATCATCAGGACCACAGCCGCCACGATAACCAATTTCGTTTTCATGGATGCTTTGATCACAGAAATCCAGAGCATCAGTCTATAGTGAGCGTTGCGTCGAGCGTCACATCCCTGTAGTCGTCATTCGAGTCCGGCGTGTAGTTTTTGAATAATCCAGCTCCGCGCGCAGTCTCGGCACTGTCTCTGAACGGAACCCCATTGTTCTTCGCGCGCAGAAAGTACGTCGGCGCGGGTGGAACAAGTGCGGTGTTGTAGAAGAATCCGCAAATGGCTACCTCAGTGGTCCATGTATCATACGGCATATCGAAGTACAGCATATCTGTGAGGGCCACAAGCGATCGGTTCGGCTCGGCCCAGCTTTGCCCCATGTCGGTTACTACTGGACCGTCCTGCTGTGGACTTCCATTCTCAATCCATGCAACGGTTTCGGTCTTTCGTGTTTGCCTTGACCCTTGATATAATCGTTGTTCCCAGAGATTTGTTTGCCAGATCACTGGAATCCAAGGATTAGGATAAACGCTCTTCCACTCCCAAACCTCAAGAGCTTGCTGCTTCCAGCTCGACGTCAGACTAGCCAGAATGTTGGTACGAAAGGAAAGGAATGTATCTTCAAACTGAGGGCTGTGATCCGAGTGCAGCTCTGTCTGTACGAGTTTGTAATGCGTTGATTTCGCAGGCGTTTCACCAACGGAATAGCTGGTTTGTGCGAGCAAGTGGCAGCTTATAGATACCACGGCCAAACCTATAACTGCTCTGAATATTCTTTTCGTGGGTTTCATTTGGTCCTTTCCGTCAGCCTGTCCCTGTTTTCGATTTCTGTCGCCCGGGCACGGACTATTCATGGAATAACCGAGCCGTCTGCGGGCAGCTGAGAGTTAGATCATGACCTTAACCCCCCGTTGGGTTTTGCCAAGTAGAGGGAATTGCAAAATGTCAAGTACAAGTGGGCATCATTTGAAACGTCCACTGTGCTTATAGCAGGGAGGCCTCAGTGACCTTGGCGGCCTTCGGCATTGTGAGAAGGCTAACACTACAATCTCCGTTAAAATGCGGCCTCTCTCGGGGAACTACGGTACTGCGTGTGGGGCTCTAGTTCAGCTCGCGCCGTTCTCAATTCGCCTCCCTTCGCGACCGAAAAGTTTGGCAATTATTTGGAAACCGTTCCTACGCTTGCCCGGAATTGCAGACCGTCGCACAAACGGGGCGGCGGAGCAGGTCGTGGACCTAACCTCCTGGGCGTCAGGTTTTCACAGCCTTTCAAACGCTTTCAAAATGGTGGAGCCGAGGGGAGTCGAACCCCTGACCTTCTCATTGCGAATGGTAACCATGAAGCCTGATCTCCAGTAACATACGACGATTTGGCCTGGATTATTTGGCAAATGTTTGGAAACATTTCCCAGCATCGCCGATCCTAAGTCACAGGCTTTCAGAGCCTTGCATGGAATCGCATATGGCACTCGAAATCAGAAAATCCAGTAAGTGGTGGTACGCGGCGTTCACGATCAACGGCCAAAAGACGGTCATCAACCTCGGGGTCCCGATCACCGGTAAACGACCTCCGAAGCGCACGATGCTCGGCGATGACGAGTTCGAGCGATCCCGGGGCCGTGCCCAGGAGGCCCATGATCGCCAGGAGAAGCAACTCACCCTCGACCGGAACGCGGAGTCGGCGCTCAGGAAACTGGTCGAGATCAAGACCGGCAAGCCGGCCGGGTTCCCCAAGCTCGCGGAACTTCCCAAGCTGTGGTTGGAGATCCCGCGACGGAAGACACCGGGCAAACACTACGTCGCACAGTGCACGGCGATCCTTGAGCGGTTCGTTGCGTTCGTGCAGGGGTGCAAGCCGGGCGTGAAAGAGTTCGTGGAAGTCACGCCCGAGGTCGCCAAGGCGTTCATGGACGCTGAGCAGGCCCGGGGTGTGTCGCCCAGCACCTGGAACTACAGCCTCGAGTTGTTGCGAACCACGTTCAAGCGGTTGCACCCGCAGCTGCCGCATGGCCACAATCCGTTCCGGGAGTTCGTCACCAAGGCGGCGGATACGGTGAGCCGGGTTCCGTTCACACCCGACGAGTTGAAGGCGATTCAGGAGGCCTGCGCCCAAGACGATTTCATCCGGCCGGTGATCATCACGGGCATGTGCACCGCGATGCGACGCGGCGACTGTTGCTGCCTGAAGTGGTCGGACGTGGATCTGAAGGAGGGATTCATCTCGGTGAAGACGTCCAAGACGGGGGAGAAGGTGGATATCCCGGTATTCCCTTTACTGCACGAAGAATTGGAACGGGCGAAGGCTGCCGGGAAGACATCGGCATACTGTTTCCCCGAAGCGGCGGAGATGTACCTGCGGAACGCAGACGGGATCAGCATCCGGGTGAAGGCGGTGTTGGCCCGGGCGTTTGAACGATTGGGAAGCGCGGGGCGGAAGGAACTGTCGGCACCGGCGTCGCTCGACGAGGTCCGGGAAAAGAGCATGGCGTATGTCGCGGGGTTGACCCCCACCTCGAAGGCGATACGGATGCGTACGGTACTGGACCTTTACCTGACCGGCAAGAGCATCGACGCGATCGTGACCGAAACGGGCTTTGGCCAGGGAACGGTGTCGGCCTATCTCAACGAAATCCAACGGGGTGCGGGGGTACCGTTGGTTCGCGCGGCCGCGAAGAACCGTGGACTGGAGCGCTTGCAGGCTGCGCGGCCGAACGGATTACGCCGGGCGTCGATCCTCAAGGCGATGCCGAAGATGCTGGCGGATGCCCGCGGGCGTAAGCAGACATCCGTAATGGAAGAAGTGCGAAAGATTTTGAAGGAGATGACAGAAAGAAGTTGGAGGTTTGACAGAGCGCGTGTTCTAGACCTTGTCGCAGGCATCTAGAGCCCGTAAAGCCGCCCAGCGATGAGTTCACTCGAACCAGCCCGGAGCCCGATCACGGAGGGAACGGCACAGGGCTGCCATTTCCGCTGGCGGCAGCGCCTGCATCACCCCAATCGGGTTCAGAAACCGTCCGGCTTGCAGTTTCGCGCGATCGTTCAGGATTTCCGGCGCGAGCGGACTTTCCTTGAGGTCCCAGGCGCGCAGCAGGTTGGGTAGGCTCAGGGTGACCAATCGATCGTTCGCCACCACTTGGGCCAGCCGAACGTAACCGGTGTGGCCGAGCAACGCTGTGACCGGTTCGCCGGTGGCGGCGTCCCAGACGCGCACCAGGTTGTCGTCGTTGCGGGCCACAATGAACCTGCCGTCCGCACTCCAAGAGGCGACTTTGACCGGGGCATCGCCCAACCGGAGCGGTGGCAACGCTGGGTTCCCGGTTGTGGCATCCCAGACTCTGATTTCGGCGGTGGCGCCGGCGGTCAGGAGCCATCGGCCGTCCGGGCTCCAATCCGCGAACTCCACTTCCCCGCCATGCATGAGCCGCGGGGTGAGCGCCTTGCCGGTGGCGGCATCCCAGACACGGCACCAGTCGACCTTGCCGGCGGACGCGAAACGATCGCCGGCGGGATGAAAGCGAAACGCGGTGATCTCGAACGGTGGCAAAGGCATCTCGACCGAGGCGCCGGTGTCGAATTCGAACCGCGCAAACTCCCCCAGCGCGGTCGAGACTCCGAACGCATTCCGACCATCCGGGAAGAGCACGACCGGGAGTCTCAGCGAATCCGAAATTGGGATCTCCCGTTCCAGGGTGCCGTCCGCCGTGCGCCAAATCCGCACCTGGCCATCGCCGCACGGGGTGATCAGGCGGCTCCCGTCCGGGTTGAACAAGAACTTGTCGTTGAGCGGTGCCGGGTGCGGGAGCAGCCAACGGTTGGTTGCGCCCTGTTCTTCAGTCAGGATTTCAACGAGATGTCGATCCTCGCCGGCAACGTGGATTGCGATCCGGCGACCGGTGGAATCGAAGGTGCACTGCATTGGCCAGAGACCCTCGGAGGGCGCTGGCAACTTCCAATCGGTCATCCGCTCGAAATCGACGTTCCGCACCGTGCCGTCCGTAAGTATCAGGAGAAACCGGCGTCGGTCGGGAGTGAACCGTTGCCATTCGACCAACCCTCTTGGCTCAGCCCGGGCAATGTCCGCATCGAATCGGTGCTGGGCGCTCTCGCGCGGCATTACGGCCGTCAGCAGCTTCGCGGCACCATCCTTGCCGAGCACCAGCAGACGCTGGCCGTCGGGGCTGAAACTCACGTCGACCACCGGTTCTCCCCGCAGGCTGAGCGGCAGTGTCTGCTCCCCCGATTCAAAGTGCCACACGCCCGCCAAGGCGTCCGGCCCGCAAAAAGCGAGGCTTCGGCCATCGGGGCTGAGCGCAACCGCCGAGGTGTCCGGAGGTGTGAGAATCGATCGAAGCAACGGCTCGTGGGTTACAGGATTGAAAAGCCCACACGCCTTGGTGGTTGTGACCAACAGTTCCCGTGCGTCTGTGCCCGCAAAACCGAGCACACCCATGGCTCCCTCCATTTCGAGCGGCGGCCCGACGCGGACGCCCGTTTCGACATCCCAGGTCTGAACGACCCACCGGATGGCGCCGGGGCTGGCCGTGGAATCGGAATGCCCAGTGGCGAGCAAGGTTCCATCGCCGTTCAACGCGATGGGGACCAAGTCGCCCTCGAACCGCAGCGCCGGTTCCAGGAGTTCACCCGAGGGCAATCGCCAGCGCCGGACGGTTCCGTCTTTGCCGCTCGAGGCCAGCACATTCCCGGCGGCACTCATGGCGAACATCACGATCCGGTCCGTGTGCCCCTCGAGGTTGGTAACGTGCCTCCCATCCATGGCGTCGATCAACCGAATGACGTGATCCGTCCCCGCGACGATCAACCAGCGGTCGTCCGGGGTAAGATCGGCGCGCAACAGGTCGGTGCCTGAAACGGTATGGATGATCCGGCCGGTCTGCGCCTCGATCAGGACCGCGGCATGGGCGGGATTCAGGTGATTGGAGACAAACCCGTGTGGACGTAACGACGATGCAAAGATCCGTTCGCCGTCGCGGCTGAATCGCGCTTGCCAGACGCAATCGACCTCGAGGTCTACCGGAGGCCAGAGCGCGGCTCCGGTTTCGGTGTCCCAGGCCTGGACCCGGCCTTCCTGGGTGCCGGTGACGATCCATCGGCCGTCGGGGCTGAACGCCGCGCAGGCCACCGCGGTCTCGTGCGGGAAGACCTGTAGCACGCGCGGACATTGATTCAGCGCCTGCTGGATGCGAATTCGGTGAACCCGGGTTTCTTCCGAGCCGCTGACCATTCGCGGCAGGGCATCCGCAAACCAGAGCAAGGCACCCGCGGCATCGCCCTGGTCCCAGAGCCGGATACCATTCGCGATGTCCATTTGGACAATGCGCTGACGGTTTGCTTCGGCCAACTGCGTCTTGGCTTCCGCCAACTCCCGGATGACGCCCAACTGATGTGCCTGCCAGAAGTAAAGACCGCCAGCCAGCAGCGCTCCTACCGCGGTCAAGGCGCCCACCCGTTGGGCAAGCTGGAGGCGACGTTCGATCCCACGTAACCGGACCACGGACCGGCCGCTCTCGAGCAGCGCGAGATCGGCATGCATCTCGGCGGCGGTTTGATAGCGCTGCGCGGGGTCGGGATGACACGCCTTGATCAGCACTTCGTTCAACTCGCCCAGCAGAGCGCGATCGGGCAATTCGACGAGATTCGTAGGCAGCTCGGGGAACTGGTGGCGGTCATGGCCGGTGCTAAGTTCGTAGAGCACTTTGCCGAGGCTGAAGATATCGGCCGGCCGGGTGCCGGGGCCTTCGGGCGGAAGAAACCCTTCGGTGCCCACAAACGTCAGGGTTGCCTCGGCCTGCGCCACTAACCCGATGTCCGCCAGCTTCGGGATGCCGTTCACGAATACGATGTTCGAGGGTTTGATGTCTCGATGCACCAGGCCGTGCCGGTGCAGATGCTCGAGCGCCGTGGTGAGGGCCAGGCCGATCCGGAGACACTCCGCCACCGGCAAGCGGCCCCGCAGGTGCAGTTCACTCCTGAGATTGCGCGGCGTGTAGGTGGCCGGATCGATCTTCTGGCCGTGGCCCATATCGTCGGCCAGCTCCATCACGTAATAGAATCCTCCTTCGGCGCGACCCACCTGGAGGATGTTCAGCTGGCTCTCGTGGGAACGCGAGACCGGTTCGAACCGCTGGATCCCGGAGAACTCGCGCTCGTAAGGGCGATCATGGTCAAAGGCGGAACGGCGGACGATTTTGACGGCACGCCAGGTCCCGAGGGCATTCCGACCCAACCAGACCTCGCCGTAACTCCCTTTCCCCACCCGCCGCACCAGTTCGTGATCCGGAACCGCGAAAGGCGGCGCCTCCCCACCCGTGAGGCTAGGATGGGGCAGTCCGTTCGTGCTCGGACTTGCCGTCGAATCCGTCTGCCTCGCGCCGATGTGCGGTTGATGCTTCACAAAGCCGTATCGGCATACTGCTCGATCCGCCGTGAGGCCGCGAGCCCGGTTTTGCGCAATTCCCGGGCAACGGCCTCGAGCAGCCGACGCCGGAACAGGATCGGATGCTGCCTCGGGGCGACCCGA
>JAHDYP010000253.1 GCA_023383055.1 Verrucomicrobiota bacterium
GGAGTGGTGCCCTCGTAGAGCGTCGGATACCACTGGTTCGCCTCGCCACCAAGGAAGCCGTAGAAGTACTCGAACCCGCCGCCGCCGGTGGGCCACGCGTCAAATGGGCCGACCGGGCTGGTCTCCCAGACGGGGACTTCGTGGTTCTTGCCGAACTGTGCGGTGGCGTAGCCGTTGAGCTTGAGCGTCATGGCCAAGGGCGCCATGGAGTTGGGCCGAACCGAGGAATAGCCCGGCGCGCCGGTAGCGATCTCGGTGATGCCGGCCATGCCGACGGAATGGTGGTTGCGCCCGGTGAGCAACGCCTGGCGGGTAGGCGAGCAGATGGCGGTGGTATGGAACCGGTTGTAGCGCAACCCGTTCGCCGCCAGCCGGTCCAACGTCGGCGTCTGGCAGGGGCCGCCGAAAGTGCTCGAGGAGCCAAAACCGGCGTCGTCAATCAAGACGATCAGCACGTTGGGCGCGCCCTGCGGCGGGCGCAGTTGTTCGATGGGCGGGTTCTTTGAATCCGGGTTCTTGGCGTCATACACAACCGTCTTGGGACGGGCCGTGTTAGGCATGGGCAAATGCGTGCGGCTGAGACCAATCTCGCTGGTTTGCGCCACGCTTTGTGGGATCGGTGCCGCCGCCGTCAGCGCGAGGCTGAGAGCGGCCAGGATGACTCTGTTTTTCATGGTGTTCTGTTTTGGCTTTAGGTAATGAGAGGGCTATGCGAGTTCTGCCAGTGCTTTGTGGTTCTTGCTTGTGACTCAGTCATCCGCTGGTTTTCGCGGATCCGTGTGGGCATGGCCTGTTCATCGGATCCGCCTATTGCGCCGGGATGGTGACCAAGGGGAGCTTCTCCGCGGAGCCCGTTTCCGCCAACGTGAAGAAGAACATCACGGCCGTGAGCGCGCGCTTGGTCTGGAGGTCGCCATTGTCCACCCAGAACCAGTGGTCGCGGTAACGGACGGCGGTGAACGTGGTCGCCGGCTTCTCCTTGCCACTGCAAATGCGCACCGGCCGCTTGCTGGTCTCGGCGGCGGGGTTGCGCTCAAAAGCTGGCAACGCGCTATCGTCCTGGAAATGGGCCGGCGGCACGTCCAGATAGCTGGCGAAGGCCTGCATGATTTGGAGCATGGAACGGCTGTTCACGGTGAGCTCGTCCCCTGTTCCCTTCATGGGCGAGTAAGTGATCACGAATCGATACTGGTCCGGCGGCAGTCTGAGTAACCGGCGGAGCTCGGTTGACTTCTCCACGATGGCATCGGGGACGTTATCGCGATGAAAAAACACCACCGCGGATGAACCTTTGACCTTGTCCTCCTCGACGCGCATCCCGAACGCTCCCGCCGCCTGCACTTCTCGCAGCAAGTCCAGCGCGCGGATGAAGTCCGGGTCCGCTTCCCGGACCGCGCCGCCCGTCGTGGAACGATTTCGCACCCCGTTGAGGGACTCCACGGTCAACCCGAGGATGAATTCCGCTGAGTAACCGGCCTGCAGCATGAAGAAGATGTGCTTCGGATCGATCGGCGTGATCAACCCGCGCAGGAACTTCTCCCCGGTAAGCGGCACGTAGGTCACGGTGGGCCGATCAGTGTAAATGGCGTGGCCGCCCATCGAGGCGTAGTTGCCCTGGACCGCGTTTTCCGACGAGACGGTTCCGTTGACGCTCACCCCCGTTTGTAACGAGTACCCACTCACGATGGACGCCACGTCCACAAACACCGGCAAGTCCAGGTAACGGAGTTTGACGATGTTGAGCAGCGTCTGCTGTTTCCACGATTCGGCGATCGCGCTGCTGTAGTCGAAACGGTCCACCGCCACGGTCTTCGGCCCGAGATGCTTGCAGCCGGTCAAAGCCACCGCCCCCGACAACACGGCGACGATCAGGATCTTCCGGGAGCGCGCCCTCGGCATTCGCGCTGCCTGGCGCATCACCCCGGGGCGATCATCGGCAAGCAGAACCTTTGAGACTGTGGTCGGCGCCTTCACAAGCTTTGTGGGTGACACTGTGGCAGCATGGCATTGAACCGGGCACCTGTCAGTATTAACAGGTCGTCGAGGAGTCCTTCCGCGCGCGCAAACCACCTGCGACCGTCCTCGTCCACGCACACCTCCAAGGCTAACCACTCCTCATCACGGACAATTCCAGCCAAAACGCAACTCTTTCTTCAGATAACCAGCCTGCGGAGCAGCCTAATACATCCATTGCATGCGGCAAAGCACTATGTGGGTATGACCGCGAAGGTCGTCCCGATCCAGATCCGCGTTGCCTTAGGAAACGCCGATCTTCCACTGCGCCGAAGTCCACCAATTCACCCCGAAATACCAATGACCGAGCACGCCGCCGTCGATCGGGCCGTCGGCCAGATCCACATAACCGTAGCGGCCCACGAGTTCGACCGCCCCGAAACGACGGGTCGGCACAATGCCACCGGAGTATCCGGCGGTCCTCAGGTAAGGCCGGCTTTCTCCGGTCACCACCCACGACGCCGTCAAGTAGGACCCGGAGAAATTGGGATCCCCGCTCTCCGGGGCATCCACCCACCCCTGGATATGCTCGGCCATCAGGGTGAAGGGTGCGAACGACCAGACCGCCTCGAGCGAAAGCATGGTCCCGAAATCCGCGCGGAAATCTACCGTATCGAGATACTTGTCAGCCACGTTCGATGCCGGACGCCCGGAGAAGCGCATCGTTCCGTCGTCGGAACCGGCATGCCGCACTCCAACTCCCAGATGCAGGTAGCTGGCGTTGTCCGCGTCACCCAGGGCAGCCCGGTCAAGCGCCCCACGTAGTCCGACGCGTTGTTGTTGAGATTCTCGCCGGTCTCCAACCAGTCATTAAAAGCGCCCGCCGCCCAGGTCATCCGGTCGCCGGCCAACTGGCCGCCGAGCTTCAGTCCCGTGTTGCGGGTGACGAAGAACGGGTTGAGAATGCGCTCCTGCGTCGGCAGTTGGGGCATCAGCCCCACCATTTCAAAGACAAATGGTTCTTTCTGCTTGCCGGCGGTGAGCGTCACCGGCCCGACGGGCACATCCAACTTGAGGTCATAGATCTGCCAGGTGGCATCGCTCCGCGTCCGTTGCTCCTGGTCGGTGAGCGATCAACGTCTCGAAGCGCAGGCGCTCCGCGGCGTCGAGCAAGTCGTCAGGTTTGGACGTGCTCATCAGGCCGCTGTCGGTTCGAAAACCATTTGATTGCGTGCCGCTCTGGCAGGGCGCCCGGTTGTCGGCGAGCCCCAACTCGGCCACGAGTCTGCCACCACCGTGGGGGCGCTCAGCTGAACTCACCCCCGCGGACAGACAGTCTCGGGAGTCTGAAACCCGGCCCGGCCGCTGGGGTGAACTGCCCTGCGTGGGGTCAGGGTTGGGTCACACGGATGGCCACGCTTTCCGTGAGCTGAAACACAACCTTGTCACCCACCTTGCGCTTGGCCAGATCGACGTCGGCGCGGACTGGAAAAGTCTCGGTGGTTCCATCTTCAAACTTCAGCGTGGCCGTGCGGTTCCCGGCGTCGAGGGCGGTGACAGTGCCTATCACCTGGACCGTCTCCGCGGCAATGCCACCCGGCTTCGCCCCGATCGGAGCGAGGAGAACCGCCGTGGCCGCTCCTTCCCGCACGGCTTCACCCGGCGCGGAGAGCCAGACGACCAATTCCTGCGTGGCGGTGACCTTGATCCGGTCGCCGACGCGAATCTGATTGAAATTCGCAACATCCGGTCCGGCTTTGACCGTGGTCTTGAAACCTTCGGGGCTGAGCAGCGTGAACTTGCGGCTCGATTTGTCGATCCGAATCACGGTGGCGGTGATCTCAGTCGTTTCGACCATGGCACCGCCGGGTTGGCCGGCGGCGACGGCCACGCCGGCGGACCGTTCACGGGGCAACCGGCCTTCGACCGGCATGAGTGGGATTGCCGCGGCCAATTCGAGCCGCAAAGCGAGATCAAGACGGCTTTCGACTTGGGCAAAACGCAGGGTTTTGCTGGCGGGCACGACCTTGCCCATCTTCTTGAGCCACGTGTTGCGGGTGGCCACTTGCTTTTGCTCGAGTTTGACCAACTCCTTGAGCAGGTTCGCCGCCTTGTCTTCGGGCACAATGGGATGGTAAAAGGCGTAGGTTTGAACCAGCTTCACCAGGCCGTCGCCCACCTTGTCCATCTCCGCACGGTATTGGTCGTACAGGGGCCAGAACTTCTCCGCTTCCGCTTCGGTCAATTGCAACTCTTCGGCCACGGCGGCGGCGCGGTCGACCTGGATCACGCCGCGGACGAGGTCAATCGCCTGCTGCTCATCGGTCGGGGTGGAGAGTGGCTGGGCATGAATGAGGCTGCCGGTGGCCAGGGCGAGGCAGGTTCCAAGCAACGATTTCAGGGGTGTTTTCATGGTTCTTGTGTTTCTCAGGGGGCTATTTGAGTTGTTTTTGCACTTTCTTGAGCAATGACTGATAGGGACCTTTGCGGGCTTTGGCCAGCGGCACCTCGTCCTGGAAGAACGCGTCGCTGCCGCCGGTAACCATGAAGGCCTTGCACTGCAAGCGATGCTCGCCGTCCTGGAGTGGGATGACCTCCGCATATACGCGGATGATCGTCCGTGCCCCGCTTTGGGTGGCGGCAATGCCGTCGCGGGCCAGGGTGGTTCCGCGCGAGGCTTCCTTCTCAAAGACCATCTGTCCGGAACCGCTCCTGCCGCTTCGGTAACCGTCGGCAGTGAAGACCTTGGCGGTCGTCACGATGATGTCATCCTTCGTTTGGTCCTTGATGGTCACCGAGGCGAACCCGCCGGAACTGGCGGCGTGCAGGGTGACAAAGTTGGCACTCACCAGGAAGATGGCCAGACTCGAAAGCAGTGCCAGGCACTGTCGCGGACCCGGGGCGTTGGCGCGGGAGGCTGCTTTAGCATTCATGTTGTGATTGGGACATTCGCGCTGGCTTTGCGGGTTCACACTCAAATAATACTCTGCCGCCCGGCATGGTCACACCTGTCACTTCTGAC
The DNA here is from genome assembly GCA_023383055.1 of Verrucomicrobiota bacterium. Lineage (GTDB taxonomy): Bacteria > Verrucomicrobiota > Verrucomicrobiia > Limisphaerales > JAHDYP01 > JAHDYP01. Next base: position 4,976 of record JAHDYP010000253.1, read on the forward strand.
AGGTGTCAGGGGCCGAGCAGGCTGGCGTCGAGCACGTCGAAGCGGACGCGGGGAACACCTGCTGAATCTGCAAGTCGCGCTGCGCCTCGATGGCCTGGCTGTAGAAACCGTCCCGAGCCTGAAGCCACTGCCGCAACAGCCGCGTCTTCCCGTCGCCCGCTTGGACGGGATGTCCCGCGAGGGTTGAGCGGGTGGCCCCGGAGGCAACGGCGAGAGATGCTCGGTTGCGACTGAGCCGGAACCGAGTTGGCGCCCTGCCGTGCGGGAGGGCGCCATCCTCGCATTTCGTCCGAGCCACGGTCCCGACCTCCGTGACTCGCCAGACTCTGCACGGGCGATCACCCCCGCGCGTGCAGCCCCGGCATTTCTTGGTCGGCGGGTTTCGGTTTGTCGTCGCTGGAACAACCGCTGTTTACTGGTACTTATTGAGTTCAGCCGCGACCCGGTCCAGCGCGGTCTCGACGTCTTTGAGGGCATCGACGACGTCGCTGGCGGCGAAGTTGGCGTCGGCGATCAATTTTTCGGCCGAGCCGATGCTTTCGCGGGTGAGTTCACTGCCAAGCAGCGTCTTCAGGTCGTTCAGATTCGACATAAACGGCCGGGCCAACTGCCGGACTTCGCTCATGGCGTCGGCGATCTTCTGATAAGACTTCAGTCGTTTGTCGCGCCGTCCCAGTGCCTGTTCTTTGATCTTGGGGTTGGCAATGGCCGCGATTTGCTGTTCCCAGGCCTGGAAGAAAGCCTGCCCCTGCTTGGACATGTTTTCGGCCTGCTCGCGGACCACGCTTGCTTGCTCTTCCATCTTCGCGAGTTCCGCGGTGTAGGTGCCGAACTGATCGCGGAGTTCGACGTTCTCGCTCTGCAACCGGTTCAGTTCATAGACGGTCACTTCGACCTGATGTCGGACCTTGACGCTCTCGAGGCGCAAGCTCTCGATGCGTTCGCGGACTTTCTTGGCTTGATCGGTGGTTTCCGCGCCGCGGGCTCGCGGTGCCGGCGCCAGGGCCAACGCCAGCAGCGTCAGCAACGTGGTGAGTTGTAGGGTGTTCTTCATGGTCTCTCGGTTCCTTTCGGTTTGGTTGGTTCTGGTGCGAGCGGCAGCGAAACGGCGGCTGATCCGCCGGTCGCCGCCGCCAAAGTCATGGCTGCGGTGCGGACCGCGCGCGGTGGCTCGATTCCGGATTTCACGTCAGGCCCTCCAGCTCCGGGCAGGGAGAGATAAAATGCTGCCCGGCAATGGCGGCGTTCAGCGCCGGCACCAGATCGGTAACGAGTCGCGGTTTCACCACGTAACCGAACGCGCCCGTGGCGAACGCTTCCCGGGCGTAGTCGGAGTCGGCGTGAACTGTCAGGAATACCACCCTCGGAGCGGATTCGGTGCGAGCCAGTTCGCGGGCGAGTTCGAGTCCGCTGGTGCCCGGCAGACTGATGTCCAGCACCACCAGATCCGGGTGGTGCGTGATGACGGCTTGCCGCAGCGCGCGGCCATCCGGCAGCGACTCCACAACCCGGAATTTGCCAGACAGCACTTCAGCCACCTGACGCAGGACGTCCGGGTGATCATCGACGAGCAAGACCCGGGAATGCGGAACCGGCGTGTTCACAGTTTTCTGAGCGCCACTCTGAAGGTGTGGCACCCCGGACCGCTACTGTCAGAATTACTAGGTGGAAGGGCGGTTTTCCTCGCTGCTCACCAGGCCGAGGCGGACGGCGTATTGGACCAGCTCCGCGCTGGTTTTGAACCCCAACTGTTCCATCATGGTGTACTTGTGGAAAGCGATGGTTCGGGGAGAGATCTTCAGCAGGTCCGCCGCTTCTTTCATGGCGCGCCCTTCGGCCAGCAGTTGCAGCACCTCACGCTGGCGCAAACTCAGTTTATGACCGCCGTGACCGTGCTGGGCCCGGGCGATGAAAACCGCCAGTGGCTCGGATGAAATCAATGGCGTGATATAGAATCGGCCGCTCAGCACACGTTCCAGGGCCGTAAACAATTCCGAGGCAACTGCCTTTTTAAGGAGATAACCCGCCGCCCCGCGCCGAATCGCTTCCGCCGCGATGTCCGGATCTTCGTTGACGGTCAGAAAAACCAGCCGGGTATCCGGGAGTTGCCCGGTCAGTTCTTCGCAGGCATCGAGTCCGTTAAGCTGGGGCATGCCGATGTCCGCCACAATGGCATCCGGCTTGAGCCGGAGGGCGGCCTCGACCAGCGCACGGCCGTTGGTCACGGTGCCGACGACCTCATAGACCGGCTCCAACAGACGCTTGAAGGCTTCCAGCAGGATGGCGTGGTCGTCGGCCAGCAACAGCCGAGGGCGGTCGGTGAGGTCACGTTTCATGGCATTCTGCACGTGAGCACTATCGTATCGCTGATCCGGTGGGTCTCCAAGCACGTCTTTGAGCGCAAGTCGGCGCAACCTGAGCCGCGGTTTGCCGCCGCGTGAGCGACCAGGCACGGCTGCGTCACGCGGCGCGCTGGCAACGGTTCGATCATGAATCGACCTCGTCCCATACGGGGTCCGAATCCGCCGATGGTAGCTCGTGCCGGACCCGGAACCCAGAAGCCATGACAGAGTGACAGGCTCAAGGTTCCGGTTGGGAAAACAGAGTGACAGGTTCGTAAGGCTTGTCCGATTCCCCTCGAAGAAAACAGGGTGACAGGTTCAAAGTGCTTGACCGATTCCCCGCGCGGGTCTATGC
>JAHDYP010000254.1 GCA_023383055.1 Verrucomicrobiota bacterium
CTGTCACCCTGTTCCGGTCCCCGGCCGCAGTCTCAGAGGGCGACTGTTGGTTCTAGACCGCGAAAGCCCGATCCCGGGTTGCGTGGGGATTGAGGATTTCGGATTTCGTTCGGATTTCTGGAGTCGGGATTCGGATTTCCAATGGGGTCCCCAAAGTCCATCACGTAATAGAAATGGTCCTCGGCGCTGCCGACCTGGAGGATGCCCACCAGGCCCTCGTGCGTGCGGGAGATGGGCTCGAAACGTTGGATCCCGCGGAACTCGCGTTCGAACGGGCGGTTGACCTCGAAGACGTGGCGGTAAACGATCTTAACGGCGCGGAGTGTCCCGAGAGTGTTCCGGGCCAGCCAGACTTCGGCATAGCTGCCACCGCCGGTCTGGCGGAGCAGTTCATGATCGGGGACCTGAGGCGGCGGGGCGAGGGGGGCTTGCCGGAGCACAATCCGCGGCGACCGCGCTAGCCGCGAAGGAGGAGTTGAGATCTGTCCGCACCGCGATTGGACCGGAGGGTGCGAATTCCGGCAGTCCAGCGTGATCTGACCCTGAACCGGGCATGCCGCTGGGGAGGTTACCATGCATGCGGAGCGCGGGGCAGCACAATTCGGGAGCGGACAATTCCCATCGCGCCGGTTCGAAAACCGCAAGTCTCGCGAACTTCGTCGCGAACTTGGCCGTGAACTTCGTCGAAGGCCTGTCATTTCGACAAAGTTCAGGAGGAAGTGTGCGATAAAGTCTGCCAGTGAAACGATCTGCCTGAAGCGTTCCCGATTTGACAATTGCCGCTCGATTCAGGATAAGCCAGCCACGGCCTGCCGCCTGCCGATCCAGGTTTCCGGAGGCCGATTTTGAAGGGCAATGGTGTAATGAGGCGATGGGTTTTCAGGGCTTGGATGGCGCTGCTGATGTCGGGGTGGCCGATCGTCAGCGAGGCTGGTGACTGGGCTGGACCGACGCCGGAGGTCCAGGAGCTTCCGGAAGCCATTGCGTCCGCATTTCGCCGGCACACGACCATTCTCAAGCCGGACAAGGACGAAGCCGAGTGGTGGGCCGGGGCGCCGTCGGTGGTCCGGGACGAACAGGGCACGTTCTGGCTGGCGGCGCGCATGCGCAGCCCGGAGCATCCGGTGGGGTTGCGTGGTTACGAGATCCGGTTGTTGAAAAGCGCGGACGGCTTGCACTTCGAGAAGGTGCGTTCGATTCATCGTTCGGAACTGCCCATCCCGGGGTTCGAGCGTCCGGCCCTGGTGTTGGATCCGCGCACGCGGCGGTTCAAGTTGTATGTCTGCGGACCTTGGCGCGAGGGGCCGTGGTGCATCCTGAAGTTCGATGATGTGGAGCAGCTTGACCGGATCGACCCGGGCACCGCGCGACCGGTGATTCAGGCGCCCGAGCGTCAATACCCGCGCGATGTGAGTGTCCGGGAATACAAGGATCCGGTGATTCTTCACGCGCTGGGCGAGTGGCACTGTTTCGTGACCGGCTATATTCGCCAGAACGAGCGGATTTTTCATTTCACCAGCGCGGATGGCGAAGCCTGGAACGCTGTTGGAGATGTGAGCCAACCGGTGATGGACCTGGCCAACTGGCACAATTTCTTTGTGCGCCCGGCCTCGGTGTTGCCGCTGGGAGTCGGTTTTCTGTTTGTCTATGAGGGGTCGAGTTCCCGATGGTACGATCCGGTTTACAACGTGCTCACCGGCCTCGGGTTCACCTTCGATTTGGAGCAGATCATCGACTTGAGTCCAGAGGCCCCGCTGTTCAGGAGTCTCACGCCCGGGAATCGGTTCTTCACCTGGCGTTATTCCCACTGGCTGTGGGTGGGGGACGAGTTGTGGATTTACGCCGAAGTGGCTAACGAACGTCAGGCCCATGAGACGCGCCTGTTCCGGCTGCCGCGAGATCCGCAGGCGGCCATGACCCGGCTTCGTTGATTTGCGTGTCTTGGCTGCGGTCGGGGTTTAAGCTCCGGCCATGAAGCGGTCAACGAGCCTGAATGGGTTTTGTGGTGTTCCCACGGTTTGCGGCCTCGTCCTGTTGTTGCTTGGCCATGAAACAGCAGGGCCGAACCTGGTTCCCAGGATGCGCGCGGCCAACGCCGTGCCGATCGAATCGGTCGCCCTGCCGGCGGGTGTCATCGCGGAGTGGGATCTTGCGAAGGCGTCGCGCGAGACCACGCCAACGCGCGAGCGAATCTGCCTGAACGGATTGTGGCGCTGGCAGCCCGCCCACCCTCCGAATTCACAGCTTCCGACTTCGGGGTGGGGTTATTTCAAAGTACCGGGCAGTTGGCCGGGGATCACCGATTACATGCAGAAGGATTCCCACACCGTCCACGCCCATCCGGACTGGCGGGACGTTCCTCTCGGTTCGGTCTCCGCCGCCTGGTACGAACGGGATTTCACCGCGCCCGCCGGTTGGGCCGGACGCCGCATTACCGTCAGCTTCGAGTATCTCAATTCCTACGCCGAGGTTTATCTCGACGGAGATCCAGTCGGCGAAGTTCGTTTCCCCGGTGGCGAGATTGACCTTTCGTCCGCGGTCCGCCCGACGGTGACCCATCGACTGAGTCTCCTCGTGGTAGCGCTGCCGCTCCAGGGCGTCATGCAGTCTTACACGGACACCGCCGCCGCCCGGGAGGTGCGGGGTTCGGTTGCCCGTCGCGGTTTGTGCGGCGACGTGTTCCTGGTCAGCACACCGGCGGGTCCCCGGGTTGCCGATGTGCGGGTGGCGACTTCCGTGCGCCGCCAGGAGCTCAGGCTGGACGCCGCGCTCGAAGGTTTGATCCGCGGGCACTCCTATGCGTTGCGTGCGCGGGTCCGGGCGCACGGTCAAATCGTGAAGGAATGCGCGAGCCCGGGATTCACTTCCGAGCAACTCGAGGCCGGGCGCTTCGTGTGGACCACCTCCTGGATGCCGACGGAGCTTTGGGATTTGCACACCCCGCAAATCACCCATGCTCTCGAGGTGACCCTGCACGATGCCGCGAGCGATGCCCTCGATGAATTCTGGAATGTCCGCTTTGGCTTCCGCGAGTTCTGGATCGAGGGCCGTGATTTCTTCCTGAATGGCAGCCGGATCCATCTCTCGATGGTGCCGCTGGACAATGCCCAGGTAGGCGCCGCCCTCGCCAACTACCCCGCGGCCCGCGAAAGCCTCGAGCGCCTGAAAAGCTTCGGGATCAACTACGTTTACACCCACAACTACGGATGCGAACCGGGGTCGCACCTCGGGTTCACCGAGATTCTGCGGGCGGCGGACGACGTCGGGATGCTGGTTGGGTTCTCGCAGCCGCATTTCAGTCACTACGATTGGAGGGCCGCGGATGCCGACGGGGAGAATGGGTACGCGCGGCATGCGGCCTTTTATGTGCGGGCGGCGCAGAACCATCCCTCGGTCGTGATGTACGCCATGAGCCACAACGCCACCGGTTACCACGAGGACATGAACCCGGAGATGATCGATGGCATCCAGGCGCCGCGGGACGCCTGGGCCACGCGGAACGTCGCCCTCGCCCAACGCGCCGAGGCGATCGTGCGACGGTTCGACCCCGGCCGCATCGTCTATCACCACGCCTCAGGCAATCTCGGACCGCTTCACGCCATCAACTTTTACCCCAACTTCGTGCCCATCCAGGAACTCTCGGATTGGTTCGGGTCCTGGGCCGGCCGCGGCGTCAAGCCGGTTTTCCTCTGCGAGTATGGCGCCCCGTTCACGTGGGATTGGACGATGTACCGCGGGTGGTACCAGGGCGAACGCGAGTTCGGCAGCGCGAAAGTCCCCTGGGAATTCTGCCTCGCGGAATGGAATGCCCAGTTCCTCGGCGACCGCGCCTTTCCGATCAGCGAACCGGAGCGGGAGAACCTGCGGTGGGAAGCCGCCCAGTTCCGCGCCGGCCGGCTTTGGCACCGCTGGGATTACCCGCACCAGGTGGGCTCGACGCGGTTCGACGAGCGTTACCCGGTATTCGAGGCGTATCTCACCGACAACTGGCGCGCGTTTCGCACCTGGGGCGTCTCGGCGATTTCGCCGTGGGAACATGGCCATTTCTGGAAACTCCGCGACGGGGTTGACCGGAGCCGAAGGGCGTGGTCCGTCGATTGGGAACAACTCCAGCGACCCGGCTTCAGCCCGGACTACGTCGATCGACAATACGAACGGGTGGATCTGGCGTTTGATCGATCGGACTGGATCGTCACCCCCGCGGCGGCAGCCCTGCACCGCAACAATCGACCGCTGCTGGCTTATCTCGGGGGTAAATCCGCCGCTTTCACCAGCAAAGACCACAATGTTCTCCCGGGTGAATCGATCGAGAAACAGCTCATCGTCATCAATGACTCCCGGGAAACGGTCACGTGCGAGGTCCGATGGTCGCTCGAGCTGCCACAACCCGTCACGGGCGCCCACCAGATCGCCGTCGACACCGGCGAACAGGCGCGCATCCCGCTGCGGCTGGTTTTGCCCGCCACGCTGGTGCCCGGCAGATTCCAGCTCCGCGCCGTGTTTGACTTCAGTACCGGCGAACGCCAGGAGGACAGCATGTTCCTCGATGTGCTGCCGTTTCCCGGCGCGCTCGAATGGGAGACGAAGACTGCCTTGTTCGATCCCAGGGGCGAAACCGCGGCCCTGTTGCGGGAACTGGGAGTCCGTGCCCAGACTGTGGATGCCGGGGCCGACCTTTCGTCCTACGACCTCCTGATCGTCGGCAAAGCCGCCCTCGATGCCACTACGCCGGCGCCGGATATCCACCGGGTCCGCGACGGTTTGAAGGTCATCCTGTTCGAACAAACGTCCGAAACCCTCGAACGGCGCTTTGGATTCCGGGTGCAGGAGTACGGCCTGCGCCAGGTGTTCCGGCGTCAGCCGGACCATCCGATCCTGGCCGGGATCAGCGAATCGCACCTGCGTGACTGGCGCGGTGAGGCCACGATCCTGGCGCCGAGATTAACCTATGAGCTGCGGCCGCGCCACGGACCGACGGTCTCCTGGTGCGATCTGCCGGTGACGCGGCTCTGGCGCGGCGGCAACCGGGGCAACGTCTCCTCCGTGATGATCGAGAAACCGGTTCGAGGGGATTTTCGGCCGATCCTCGACGGTGGTTACAGCCTGCAGTACAGCCCGCTGCTGGAGTACCGCGAGGGCAGGGGCGTCGTTCTCTTCTGTCAACTGGATGTCACGGCCCGCACCGAACCCGATCCGGCCGCCGACACGCTTGTCCGCAACCTGCTCCGGTATGTTGCGACCCGGCAACCCTCCCCGCGCCGAGCCATGCGCTACGCCGGCGATCCCGGTGGACGCGCACATTTCAGCGCGCTCGGCCTTGACCCGGACCCCTACATGGGCGGAGATCTGCCGGCCGACACCGTGCTGGTGCTTGGCCCCGGCGCGGGACGCGAGTGGATCGGGCATGCCGCCGCCGTCGCGCGCTGGCTCGAGGCCGGTGGCCATCTGCTTGCCCTGGGCCTCGACCAGGATGAGGTGAGGGACTTTTTGGGTCTGCAAGTGTCCATGGTCACGCGGGAACACCTCTCGACCAGCTTCGAACCTTTCGGCTGCAACTCGTTCTTCGCCGGGATCGGTCCCGCGGACCTGCATAACCGTGATCCCCGGTCATTGCCCCTCGTCACGGCGGGCGCTGAGGTGATCGGCAACGGGGTGCTGGCGCGCGCCCGCGATCGGAACGTGGTTTTCTGTCAGTTGGTGCCCTGGCAGTTCGAGGGCACCGGGCAGATGAATCTGAAGCGAACGCATCGCCGTGTCTCGTTCCTCGTTTCGCGGCTGCTCGCGAACCTTGGGGTGGCGGGTTCAACCCCGGTGTTGCCTCGGTTTTCGCAACCGCCGCACTCGGCCGAGCCTGCGCCGCGTTGGGCCGAGGGTTTCTATCTCGATCAGCCCGAGGAATGGGATGATCCGTATCGGTTCTTCCGTTGGTGACCGGCAAGGAGGCGCGTCAGTCGTGAATCGCGAGTCAGGATCAGATGCGCAGGGCCGCCCGGGTTTGGCGGGCGTAACTGCGGGTAATCTTGAGCTGTCGACCGTCCGCGAGGATGGCTTCGTATTCCCCATGGGGCAAAGGTTCCAGCTCGGAGACCCGGTCTAAGTTGACGATCGCGGACCGGCTGATGCGGGTGAATCCTTGGCTGCGCAACCGGTCCTCGAGGCGGTACATGGGTTCGCGCCGCGTCAAGTAGTCCGCGCCCACCCAGATCCTGGAGCAGTTGTCGTCGGACTCGATCCAGTCGATCTGGGTGACCTTGACGATGACGATGCGTTTGCCGGATTTGGCCGACAGGCGTGGCGGAGGACCTGGTGCCTCGGAGGCTGATCCCTCCGCAGGGAAATCGGACTGCCAACGAACGCTTGCGCCGAGGTGGTGACCGACCGTTGGATCTGGCTGGTTCCTATTCATGGCTGCGGATTCGCTCCTGCTTATACAGCTCGGTTTGATGAACGCTGCTGCGCCGTCATTGGCGCGTGGCCTCTGAAATGCGCTTGCCGGTTCGTTCGCCCGTGCGCATTTCCCTCGGGGATGCGCCACACACCATCCCCCACGCGGTACTAACGGGAAAACCGGCCGGATGTTACAGGATTTCTGCGAAAAAGAGGCGGCGGATTAGGTTCGCTTCACCTGCCGGGAGACGGCCGGGTCGGGTTTTCCCGGTTGGCGATCCTCCGCGATTCTCCGTTGGATCATCGCAAGTCACTCGCGGCAAACACGTTCGTGGTCCGCGCGCTCCCGAAAAAGGGATTGCGGCGTGTCGAATGCCGGCGTTATGGGGCTGATAGTGACGGGCTAGTGGCCGTGCGGACGATACGTTCAGCGCGGCCGTAGGAGCCGAGGTTGAAGACGTTCACGTAACCGAGGCGTTTGGCCTGTAGTCTGGCGACGCCGCTGCGTGCGCCGCTGAGGCAATGCAGGAGCAGGAGTTGGTTTTTGTCGGGGACATGGCTTGGCAGGCCCTGGTTCAGCTGGCCGAGCGGGATGTTGATGGCCTGGGGGACGTGCCCTTCCGCGAACTCGTCCGGTGAGCGAACGTCAATGACGAGGGCGCCGGCGCGCAGGTGTTGTTGGGCTACCTTTTCCGGCACGAACGACATGCGTTTCAAGGCCAGGAAGGCGACAACGACGACGGCGGCAATGATGAGAACAGTCCAGTTCATGGAGAGGATGGGACGTCGAGGGTTCAATTTCCGTGCGGGGTGATGGCGGTTTTCCAGGTGAGCCAGGAACCGGTGAGATTGCGCACGCGAAAGCCGTGTTGGGACAAGGCGCGACAGGCGAAATAGGAGCGTTGCCCGCTGAGGCAATGGACGATGAGTTCACGATCGCGCGGGAGTTCGGACATGCGGCCGCGCAGGTCATCCAGCGGGATATGGATCGATCCAGGGATGAATCCGGCGTTGCGCTCGTCGGGACGCCGAACGTCGAGCAGGAGAGTCTGGCGGGGATCCAGCGCGGCGATCTCGTCCCATTGGGCGAGCTGCACATCGCCGGCCAGGACATTTTGGGCGGCCATGCCGGCGAGGTTGACCGGATCTTTGGCGGAGCCGAATGGCGGGGCGTAGGCCAGCTCCAACTC
>JAHDYP010000255.1:0-5582 GCA_023383055.1 Verrucomicrobiota bacterium
GGATTGAGCAAGTGGACGGTCGCGTCAGGGCATTCCTGAGCTGCGACGCCGAGGGTGCCCTGGCCCAGGCTGACGTGGCGGATCAAGCGCTGGCCCGCGGGATTACGCATGCCGAACAGCCGCTTCTGGGGGTGCCGGTGGCCGTGAAGGACTTGATCGCGGTTCGAGGCCAGCCGCTCGGTTGCGCCTCGAGGATACTCGAAGGCTACGTTTCTCCTTACGACGCGACGGTCGTGGAACGACTGCGGGCCGCGGGAGCGCTGGTTTTCGGCCGCCTCAATATGGACGAGTTTGCGATGGGCAGTTCCACCGAGAACTCAGCTTATCAGCAGACCACCAACCCGTGGGACGCCACCCGGATTCCGGGCGGTTCGTCCGGGGGATCCGCGGCCAGCGTGGTTGCGGGCGAGACCCTGGGTGCGCTGGGTTCCGACACCGGAGGATCCATTCGGCAGCCCGCGGCTTTTTGTGGTTGTGTGGGTTTGAAACCCACCTATGGGAGGGTGTCGCGGTACGGATTGGTGGCCTTCGCGTCGTCGCTCGATCAAATCGGCCCGGTTACCAAGGATGTGGGTGATGCGGCGTTGTTGCTGCACGCCATTGCCGGGTGGGACGATCGGGATTCGACCAGTGTGCGGGAGCCGGTCCCCGGCTATGCGGACACGCTGGATGGAGGTTTGCGGGGGCTGAGACTGGGAGTGCCGAAGGAGTACCTGGTGGGTGGGCTCGACCCCGAGGTTAAGGAACTGACGCAGACCGCCATCGGGAAGCTGGCGGAGTTGGGGGCAACCATCGAAGAAATTTCGCTGCCGCATACGGACTACGCGGTGGCGGCCTATTATATCGTCGCCACCGCCGAAGCCAGCTCCAACCTGGCGCGCTTCGACGGGATCCGGTATGGGTGTCGCGTGGCGGGGGCCGATCCGATGGAGCTCTATTGCCAGACGCGTGGTCGGGGTTTTGGGGCGGAGGTCAAGCGTCGGATCATCCTCGGAACCTATGTGCTCAGCAGTGGGTATTACGACGCGTATTATCTGAAGGCGCAGCAGGTGCGCAGTTTGATCCGTCGTGATTTCATGCGGGCATTTGAGCGGGTGGATGCCATCGTGGGACCGACGACGCCCATGGCCGCCTTTCGGTTGGGGGAGCGGCTGGCCGATCCGTTGCAGATGTATCTGACCGATATTTTCACGGTGCCGTGCAACCTGGCCGGCATCTGTGGTTTGAGTTTGCCATGTGGTTTCACCCGGGAGCCGAAGCTGCCGGTGGGGCTGCAGTTTTTGGGCAGGCCTTTTGGCGAACCACTGCTGTTTCGCATTGCGCGGGCGTACGAGCAGGCGGCGGGTTGGCATCTTCAGTTTCCGACCCTATAGCCCGGGTCAGGCCGCAGGGGCTGGGCCTGGGGGCGGGGGGAGACTGCCGGGGGAGATGGGGTCGATTTGGCAGGGAGAAGGAGCCGGGCATTCATCATGCTACGCAGGCCGGTCAGCCAGCCTATGCACAAGATTCTGGTTGTGGATGACGATGCGGCGTTGCGCGGTGTGATCGGGTTCGCACTGCAGACCGAGGGCTATGAAGTGCTGGAGGCCGAAGACGGGGCGGTGGCAATCCAGGTGGCCCGCGAACAGTTGCCGGATCTGATCCTGTGCGACATCCGGATGAAGGAGATGGACGGGTATTTGGCCCTGGCCCATCTGCGTCGACATGTGGCGACCGCATCGCTTCCCTTCATCCTGATGACCGGGCAGGCGGACAGCGAAGGAATGCGCAAAGGCATGGAGCTGGGGGCCGACGATTATCTGGCGAAACCGTTCACGATCCCGCAGTTGGTGGCGGCAGTCGAAGCCCGGCTGAAGAAGCAGCAAACCGTCCGGGAACAGGCGGAGCGCAAGTTGGCCGATCTGCGGGCCAACATCAGTCTGGCCCTGCCGCATGAATTGCTCACCCCTTTGAACGGCATCCTTGGTTTTGCGGAGTTGCTGATCGCGGATCCGGCTGAGAGCCCGGCTGAAGTGTCGTCGATGGCGGAATCCATTCGCGATTCGGCGCTGCGGTTGCACCGGGTGATCGAGAATTTTACGGTTTTCGTGCAGCTGGAGCTTCGGCAGGGCGTCATCGCCGAGACGCGCACAGGGTTGGAACTGGGGCCGACCGTCGCGCGGGTTGCCGGAGAGCAGGCGCGGCGGTTTGGGCGCCAGCACGATCTGATTCTGGATTTGCGGGGAGGACTGGCTTCGATTTTGGAGGAGTATTTCGCGAAGATCGTGGGCGAACTGATGGACAACGCGTTCAAGTTCAGCGAGTCGGGCAATTCGGTGCGCGTGGAATTATTCAGCCGGGCTGGTCAGGTTGTTCTACGGATCTCGGATGCCGGGCGAGGCATGAAGACCGAGCACGTGTCGCAAGTTGGGGCTTACATGCAGTTTGAGCGTCGGCTTTACGAGCAGCAAGGATCAGGGTTGGGACTGACCATCGCGAAGCGTTTGACGGAGCTGCACGGAGGTTCGCTGACCCTGGCGAGCACGGTAGGCGAGGGCACGGTGGTTGAAGTGCGCTTGCCGGCGCGGGCGGTCGCCTCGGCGGCCTGACTTTGCCGGCGCCGCTGGTTGCTTCGACGGAGTTGGCCAGGCGTTTCACGGCAACGGCCCCGCAACAGGGTGCCCGTGGAATCGAATGTGCTCCGCGAATCCACGGGGTGACTGGACGGTTAACAAAGCCGCTGTAATCGGGCTGGCGCGAGGGGCGGGTCCGGCGTCGGAGCGAGGCGTGTCTCAAATCTGTACGGCGAGCGGTCCGAGTTACCCGGGGTAGCGCGATATATCAATGGTCGCAAGGCCGTGATGGGAGCGAAGATGAAAGCACTTGTTGTCGAGAACGATTTGAAGAGCCAGTGTTTGCTGGCCAAAGTGTTGGCCGAGCGCGGGCATGAGGTGACCACCTTCGAGAATGCCGAACAGGCGATTCTGGCATACCAGAGGGAATTCTATCCGCTATTGTTTGTGGATGTGGGATTGCCGGGCATGGATGGGCTTCAGTATTGCCGGTGGATCCGAAGTCAACCATGTGGAGAGCGGTCTTACGTGATCGCCGCCATCGAGCCAACCCTCCCGGCCGAGGTGCAGCAGGTTCTGGAGGCCGGTGCGAATGACTTCCTGACCAAGCCTTACCAACTGGACCAGTTGCGGGCGCGGCTCGCGATTGGCGAGCGTCAGATGAGCCAGTTTTTCGACCGGCAGCAACTGGAGGAGAATCTGCAAAGCGAGACGCAACGATGGACCATGGCGGAGGCGGAGCTGTTTCGGGCGCGGGAAGAATTCGAGCTGCTGCTGGCGTCGAAGGATTCGGAGCTGGATGAATTGCGGGAAAAGGTGCAAGCAGCCGAACAGGCCCTCGAATCGGCCAACCTGGAACTGAATAGACTGCGAGGCGTCGAAGCGGAGCCGACGGATTCCTTGAAGGAAACACTCAAGAGTCGCGAGCAAGAACTGACCCGTCTGGAGCTGGAATTGAGCGAGGCTCGCGAAGCGTTGTCGCAACAGCTTGGGGAGCACACCGAGCAGTTGGTGACGCTCCGTGAGCAGATGCGAGTGAGTCTCGATGATCGCAAGCGGGTGGAGACCGCATTGGCGGAGGCGCACGAGGAGTTGGCCCGTCGCGGGCGGGAGCAGTTACAGGAATCATTGCGGCTGGTGGATGAGTGCCGGGTGATGGCCATGGAACGACGCCGGCTCGAAACCGAGTTGGGACAGCGCGATCAGCGGCGGGAGGCCGAGCATAACCGACTCATCATGGAGCGTGATGAGGTGCTACAGCGCCTGAACGTCCAGTCCGAGGAAACCAACCGGCTTCGAGGCGCGCTCGCAGAAATGCAGGAGCGTCGCGCCACGCTCGAAGAGGCGCAGCAGTCCGCTCTCGAGGAATTGAAAGTTCACCGGGATGCTCGCAAGCGTCTGGAAGCCCGTTGGCGAACCGCCATGTGCCTTGGGGCCGAGCTCAATCGAGCCACCACTGCCGAAGACGTTGCCCGGGTGGCGGGATTGACGACGCAGGAGTTGGTGGGTTGGGATCGGTTCAGCTTCGATGCGTATGTGGCTGAGAGCGACTGGATCCACCCGGTCTTGAATCTCGAGTCCACGGATGGCAGGTCATGTCCAACCCGGCCTTTGCATCCCGGGCCGCAGCCCGGCTCACTCCTGCGGCGTGTGATTGAAGACGGGCCGCAGCTCATATTACGTCCCGCCGCCTCCTGCAACGGCCATGATGCGGTGGTGGTGGGCAATCGCGCGCGAAAGTCGGCTTCACTCCTCTGCGTGCCGATTACGATGATGGGGCGAATTGTCGGTTTTCTCACCGTCCGTAGCAGCGTGGAAAACGCGTATCGGGTCGACGATCTGGAAATGTTGGAAATGCTGGCCGCGCAGTGCGCCGGCGCTTTGGAACGAATTGAGGCCCGGTCCGGCTGCGAAAGCAATGCGGTTCAGGAACCGGCGCCTCTGTCAGAGCTTGCCGTTCAGGTCGGTTCCTGATTTCAGCCTTGGTGGGCCATCCCGGGCGGTCCCTGAGCCCGGGATTCAATCGGCCATGGGCCGTGGGTTGGCAGCCAACGGCCGTGACTTCTCCGGAGCGGGTCAACACCCGCGCAGGGTGGCGAACGAGTCCCCAATCCCCTCATCTGTTGCCGCTTGGTCGCGTTACCCAACCCGCCGCGCCGGAGCGATAAACGGAAACCGGGGCTTGTCCCCGGGCGGTGGGGTGGGGAGGGGGCGCGACAAATTGACTCTTCGAGAGTTCTGCTAAAACGCTTGCCAAAGCCTTTTGCCGCCCTAGATTTGGCGGCTCATTGTTTTCGTATATGTTCGTCAGCTCAACAAAGTGGTGGTTTGCGATGGCCCAACAACCCGCTCCGGGTGAGAGGCCGAATCAGACGGGGCAGATGCTTTCGATGCTGCTCACGCTCGGTTTTTTCATGGTGGTGATGTGGCTGTTGATGATCCGGCCTCAGCAGAAGAAGGCGAAGGAGCACGCCGCATTGCTGAAGACACTCAAATCGGGTGACAAGGTAGTCACCTCGGGAGGGATCATGGGTGTAGTCGTCAGCGTCAAGGACCGAACGGTGGCGCTTCGATCCGCGGACACCAAGATAGAGGTGTTAAAGTCAGCGGTGACCGAGATTGTGGAGCGGGCCTCTTAGTTGGTTGCTTTTGATTTCATGAAGAATCGAAATTTCTGGGTTTTCATGGTCGTGCTGGCCTTGGGGTGGTCCATCTGGGAGATCTACCCGCCCACGGATCAGGACTTGATCGACTACGTGGAGCAGCGGGCCCAGAACGTCGACACCAACTTCACGCGAATAACGGCGGAGGCGCGCGAGTGGCGCGAAGGCGTTCAAGAGAGGTCCTTTGTCAGTCTGCTGCGCGCGGTGGGAACGAACGATTTCACGCGGTATTTTCCGCAATACGACGTGACGGATGAGGTGGATCCGGCTCGGGCGATCGTGCAGCGGCTGCAGCGCGAGGCGGCTGGCCGGATCAAGCTGGGGCTGGATTTGCAGGGGGGCACCTCTTTCCTGGTGGCGATGGACA
>JAHDYP010000255.1:5592-7422 GCA_023383055.1 Verrucomicrobiota bacterium
CTTCCGTTGACGAACAGGAAGGGGCGCTATCGCAGGCGGTGGAAGTGTTGCGGAAGCGGGTTGATCGGCTGGGGGTGGCGGAGCCGCTCATTCAACCGGCGGGTGCGAATCGGATTCTAATCCAGATGCCGGGCTTGTCGGAGGAGCGGAAGGCGGAGGCGAAATCCAATATTGAGAAGGCGGCGTTTCTGGAATTCCGGTTGGTGCATGAGCGGAGCGCCGAGTTGATCGAGCAAGGCATCACGCCGATTGGTTTCACCAACATGGTGCAGCGCATCCGGGGCGCGGACGGGCGGGTGACCGTGCAGCCGTATTTGGTGAAGCGGCAGCCGGAACACGGCTTGACGGGAAAGCACGTATCGCGAGCGGGGGTGGTTTTCGATCCGCTCACCGGTCAGCCGGAGATTTCCTTCACCATGAACAGCGAAGGGGCGTCCCTGTTTGCCCGGGTGACACGGGAGAACGTAGGACGCCAGATGGCGATCATTCTGGACGGGGAGCTGTACTCGGCTCCGCGGATTCGGACGGAGATCCTGGAAGGAAGCGGGGTGATCGAGGGTGACTTCAGTGTCAAGGAGGCCTTCGAGCTGGCGAACGTGCTGATCAATCCGCTGGAGGCGCCGGTGCAGATTGTGGAGGAACGCGGGGTGGATCCCTCGCTGGGGCACGATTCCATTCGGAGCGGGATCAAGGCGAGCATCATAGGGGCGCTGTTGGTTTCCGGGTTCATGCTGGTTTACTACCTGTTGGCGGGAGTGGTGGCGAACGTGGCGTTGGTGTTAAACATCATCATGCTGCTTGGCGTGATGTGTTCCTTTCAGACCACGCTCACCCTGCCAGGTATTGCCGGCGTGGTGTTGACCATGGGTATGGCGGTAGATGCCAACGTACTGATCTTCGAGCGGATTCGCGAGGAGCGGGCTGCCGGCAAATCGCTGCGGGGATCCATCTCGGCCGGCTACAGCAAGGCTTTCGGAACGATCTTCGACTCGAATTTGACCACGTTGATCTCGTCGGTCATTCTCATTCTGCTCGGCACGGGGCCGGTCAAGGGATTCGGGGTGACGCTCGCGATCGGCATCGCGGTCAGCATGTTCACGGCGCTGGTGGTGACGCGGTTGATCTTCGATCGCCTCACGGAACGGGGGTGGCTGACGGATTTGCGGATGTTTTCGTTCGTGGGTGAGACCAAGATTAATTTCCTCAAGTATTCCAAGCCGGCCTTTGTGTTGAGCTGGTGCCTGGTGTTGATTGGGGTGGGCTACGGCATCCACCGGGGGCATGACGTTTTGGGAGTGGACTTTGCCGGGGGCGACCAATTGACCTTGCGTTACGAACAGACCCAGGAGGTGCCGGTGGACCTGTTGCGGAGCACAGTGCAAGGTCTGCAGTTGGGTGATTCCATGATTCAGTATCAGACCGATTTGTCCACTGGCACCAAGTCGTTGCAGTTGGTGACGCCCTTCGATGCGGGCGGGCGGGTGGAGCAGGCGCTGAAGGAACAGTTTCCCGAGGCGGAATTCCAGCGCGTGCAACTCGACAAAGTCGGGCCGTCGGTGGGGCGCGAGATTCAGAAGTCGGCCATTATCGCCTCGCTGCTGGCCATGTTGGGCATTTTGGCCTATGTGGCGGTGCGTTACGAAGTTTCCTTTGCCATCGCCGCGGTTGTGGCGATTGTGCACGACGTGCTGATGACCATGGGCTGGTTCTTTCTCTCGGGAAGGGAGTTAAGCGCTCCGATTGTGGCGGCAGTGTTGACCATCATCGGGTTTAGTATCAACGACACGATTGTGATCTTTGACCGCATCCGTGAGAACCTGCGTCGCTATC
>JAHDYP010000256.1 GCA_023383055.1 Verrucomicrobiota bacterium
AGGTCTATTTCTTCACCTGGAACGTCTTCACCTGGGGCGCGGAAGGCAAGCACGGCATCACGAACGACCTGGGCAGCGAGATCACGAAACAGTATTTCCGCGCCAGTGTGCGTGAGTTGGTGAAGACCTACCCGCTGCTCGCGGGCATGGGCATCACGGCGGGCGAGGGCATGCCGCATGACCTGGATCCCAAAGCCAAGGAAGCCTGGCTGTGGGACACCTACGGCGAAGGCGTGCGCGACGCGTTGAAGGACGACCCGCAGCGCGAATTCCGCATGATCCACCGCTTTCATTGGACGGCGCAAGGCGACATCCTGGACGCGTTCAAGGATTATCCGGGGCCGTTCGAGTTCAGCTTTAAATACTCGGTGGCGCACATGTATTCGATTCCGAACCCGCCCTTCATTCAGCCGCTGCTGGAGAACCTCGCGCCGGGCCGGAAGACCTGGCTCACGGTGCGCAATGACGACATCTACACCTTCCGCTTTGGCGATCCCGCCTACGCCCGCGAATACATCCTCAACATTCCATCGGAAGACCAGATCGCCGGGTTTTACATGGGACCGGATGGCTACGTGTGGGGACGCGATTTTCTGGAGCGCCATCCCGATCCCGGTCCGCGGCCGCTGGTGATCGAGAAGCAATGGTATGCATTCATGCTGTGGGGGCGGCTGGCCTACGATCCCTCGCTGCCGGATTCCCATTTCGAGAAAGTCCTCGCCGCCCGCCATCCCCAGGCTTCGTCACCGCATCTCTTCCGCGCTCTTCAAGGCGCGTCGCAGGTCATGCCGTTGACCACGCGCTTCTTTTGGGGGGACATCGATCTCAAGTGGTATCCCGAGGCCTGTTTGAGCCATCGGAAGAGCAAGGGCTTCCACACCGTGCGCCATTTCATGGAAGGCATCACCATGCCGGGTGCGGAGGTGCTGTGCATCCGCGACTGGCGCGCGCGTCTCACCGACCGCCAGCCGATGACGGAGACCACGCCTCTCGAAATCGCGGTAGCCCTCGACGGCGCGGCGTCGGAAACGTTCGCCGCGCTCGACGCGCTCCGCGAGGCTGCAAAGGTGGACGCCGAACTCCGGAAGACCGTGAACGACTGCGAGTCGCTGGCCTGGCTGGGCCGCTATTATGCCTCCAAGATTCGCGGAGCGTGTGCGCTGGCGCTGTATGATGCGAACGGCGACACGTTCGAGCACGAGGCGGCGCTCCGCCACCTCAGCGATGCCCTGGCGCACTGGAAGCGGTATGCCGCCCTTCGCGACGCCCAATATGTTCCGGCCCTCTACAACCGCGTGGGCCAGGTGAATGTGACCGCGTTGACGGAGAAGGTCGCCGCCGATCTCGAGCTCGCCCGCAGCTGGAAGCCCGGTACCCTCAAAGACGACGGCAGACGTTCCGGCTCGGAGAAAGGCTTCCGCAAATGAGACGGCCAATCCAAACCCTAATGAATGGCCCCGCAATGACGACAATCCACTGTTGGATCACTTTCATGCTGCTAGCGTGCATCACCGCCGCGCGAGCCGCCCGGGGGGCCCAAGGATCAGTTTCCCTGGCAGGCCACGCACGTGTATCGCGAGATCTGGAAACGCACCCCCATCGAAGGCGAGGTGGAATACAACTGGCAGAAGCAGCGCGAGAGCGCGAAGCCGGCGGAAACCTTCGGACACACGCCCGATGAGACGATGACGGTGCCGGCGTACCGCCGCTACATGATCGACAAGATCCGCCGCTACCAAGCGAGTTACCTCGACTGGCCCGTGGCGGTCGGACTGCTTGATCCCGCGACGAAAAGGCCCGTCTGGTCGGTTCCCTTGAGCGGGATGGACATTCGAAAGTGGCTGCCCGGCGAGGATTGGGACACCATCGAGTTCGAGATCAAAACCCTTTTGCAGGACGAAGCCGAAACCACGGGTGAGCACAGGCAAGCCATGTTGTGGTGCACCCTTTTGACCCACAAGAAGATTGTGGCCGCACACTCCGCCTCTCCGCTCCGCCTCGTTTCGCTTTGACTGGCCCCACTGGGCCAAGCACACTTCACTCCCTTCGAAAAGGCATATGCCTGTCCGTATTGCGTACCATGAAAAGCGCTAAGAATATCGCGGGCCCTCTGGTGCCCGTCCGGTTGGCCACGTTGCTGGTTGTCCTCGTCCTAAACATCGCCTTCGCCCAGGACCCCGCTCCCGCCCCGGCCAGCGAATACCGCCTCCCGCCTCAAGGCATCCTCGATATTCTCGACGCGCCGGCGCCGGCCTCCGCGCAATTGAGTCCCAACCAGAATTGGCTCGTCATCACCGAGCGTGACCTCGACTACACCACGCTCGCCGAGTTGGCTGAGCCGAGGCTGATGCTCGCCGGCACGCGTTTCAAACAATATCCCGACACGCGCATGGAGACCGTGGGGATCACTCGCCTCACCTTGCGGAGCATCGACGGCGCGATGGAACGTATCCTCCTCCCCCCGGGCGAGGGCCGGATCAACTCCGTCACCTGGGTCCGCGATTCCAGCACCGGCGGAGAACTCGCCTATACCGTCATCCAGAACGGCACCATGGCCGTCCACCTTTACGATGCCGCGACCGGTGTGGATCGCCGCCTGGCCACTCCCGGCCTGATCGGCAAGATCGACGCTCTGAGCTTCACCCGGGACGGAAGTCAGCTTGCCTTCACGGCAGCAACCCGCGACGCGGTGACGCTCTGGCTGGCAGACACCCGACTGGCGACCGCGCGGCCGGTGCCAGGCCTCAACCTCAATCATGTCAATGGCGGGTTTGCCTGGACGCGAGGTCGACCGCCTGTGGTGGCGCGTGCCGTTGTGGCGGACCGCGGCGCACCGCCGGCGGCACCCGACGTGCCCACCGGCCCGATTGTGCAGGAGTCTTTTGGCCGCGCGGCCCAGGGGCGAACGTTCCAGGACTTGCTCAAGACACCCCATGACGAAGCCTTGTTCGACTATTACTTTTTGAACCAGATCGTGCGGATCGACGAGCAGGGCGCGGTGACCCGCCTGGGCGAGCCGGGCATCCATGCTGCGGTGTCGCCTTCGCCGGACGGCGAGTACCTGCTCGTGAGAACCGTCAAGCGCCCCTATTCCTACCAGGTGCCGATGAGCCTCTTCCCAACCAGCACCGAGGTTTGGTCGCTCGATGGAACAGTCGTGCGCCGCATCCACGACGCTCCGCTTCGCGAAAATCTCCCGAGCGCGCGTGACGCCGTGCTGCCCGGAATCCGCAGTATCACCTGGCGGCCCGACGCGCCGGCCACGTTGGTTCTGGTCAAGGCCCTGGATGAGGGCGATCCGTTGAAAGAGGTTCCCAGGCGCGACCAGGTTTCGCTCCTGACCGCACCGTTTGACGGAGAGCCGGTGATCTTCGCGGAAACCGAGCTGAGATATGGCGGGATCCTGTGGGCCTTTCCGGAGCTGGCGTTCGTGTCCGAACGTTCCGCGCGGACCACACGCACCAGAACCTGGGTGGTCAATCCTTCCAACCTCGCCGAGCCGCCGCGCCTGCTTTGGGACCGGAGTTCCGAGGATCGGTATTCGGATCCTGGCACGCCCGTTCTGACGGATCACCCGACGGAGCTGCGGCAGGTCCCGCTGCGCTCCGCCGACGGTCGCTGGCTCTACCTGCGCGGTGCCGGCGCCGCCAAAGAGGGTGCGCGACCGTTCCTGGATCGTCTTGATCTTACCGCCTTGAAGCCCGAGCGCCTCTGGCAATCTTCCCCGCCCCACTACGAGAACCTGCTCGAGGTCCTCGATTCCGAGGCGAAGCGCATGGTGTTCTCGCGCGAATCTCCAACGGAACGGCCCAATCTCTGGCTCGCGGAACTGCCAGGCGTGGACGCGAAGCAGTTGACCGATCTGCCCGATCCCGCGCCATGGTTCACCCGCGTGAAGGCCGAACTCGTCCGCTACCAGCGTCCGGACGGGATTCAGCTCAGCGCCACCCTCTATCTTCCGCCCGGCTACGACCGGGAGCGCGATGGCGCGTTGCCCTTCTTCTTCTGGGCTTACCCGAGGGAGTTCCTGACCGAGCAGGGCGCGTCGCAATTGAGCGGTTCGCCGCTCGAGTTCAAGCGCCCCGCGCGGCAGGATCATCTCCTCCTGTTGGCGCTGGGCTATGGCGTGCTCGACAACCCGACCATGCCCATCGTGGGCAAAGACGCCCGTGAACCCAACGATAGTTATGTCGAACAGTTGGTCGCCAACGCGCGTGCCGCGATCGATCATCTGGTTGAACGCGGCGTGGCGGATCGCAACCGGATCGGGATTGGCGGTCACTCTTACGGCGCGTTCATGACGGCGAACCTGCTCGCCCATTCCGACCTGTTCCGGGCCGGGATTGCGCGCAGCGGCGCCTACAACCGGACCTTGACGCCGTTCGGTTTCCAGGCCGAACCCCGCACCTATTGGCAGGCGGCGGAGACCTACCACCAAATGTCGCCCTTTACGCACGCACCCAAAGTGAATGAGCCGATCCTCTTGATTCACGGGATGCGCGATTCCAATTCGGGAACCTTTCCGGTGCAGTCTGAGCGCATGTTCGCTGCTCTTAAAGGCAATGGCGGTAACGTCCGGTACGTGCAACTCCCCCTGGAAGACCACGGCTACGGCGCCCGGGAATCCCGCCGTCACGTGCTCTGGGAAATGACCACCTGGCTGGATGAGTATGTGAAGAAGCCGGCGACTCCATGAGTTGGCGGGGTGAGGATCAGGCATCACGGCGGCGCGGGCTGGGCATGACGTGGTCAGCTTTGCTGTTGTGGCCAGGTCAGGCACAGTGTTGGGCACGCTCTTCAGATCATCGTCCGGATGGGAACGGGTTCTTCAGTATTCGACAACGAACCGCCACCAACCACTCGACGAGCCGTCGGTGGCGCATCGGGTCCCGAATCGAAAACGCAAAGGCCCCAGCCACGGTCTTCGGATGGTCCAGAGTTCGCCCGACGAGTTCACGGTAACCCGCCGGCGGCAGAGTGGCGGCGTCGACGGAGAAACTCCCGGTAGAGGGTGGTAAACAGCCAACTCTTGACGCGGTTGGGATCGCGGATCCGATCTCCCTTCACCAGGAGGATGTGGTAAGTCTCCTGAGTCAAGTCGGCGGCGTCGCTGGCCTTGCCACTGAGCCCCAGGGCGAACCGGTACAAACCCTCGTAGAATTGATCGACGATGGCGTCATAGTCGAGCGCGGGTGAACCGGGATCATCCGATTTGAAGGGAGGACTCGAAGTCATATCTTATTGGAATGATGCATTGTATGCGATCCTGCGGCCGGCGCGAACGACGCTTCGAACTACTGCTTGCCAACAAGACTTCGAGGAATCGGACTAATCCTTACAAGAGATTTGTCTTTTCCGCCAGGAACCGTTTCAGCTGGGCCTTGAGGGCCTCGGGTAGGCCTGGTCCCTTCAGTTCGGTTTCCGCATACAAGCTGGCCCCCCGGCGGATGAGACGAAGCTGGTGATCGTAGCGGCGGCACAGGCGGCACATCGCCAGGTGGACACGTATCTTCCATCGAGTAAAGGAGGAGGGTTTGCCGTCCATGGCGTCGGAGAGAAGGCCCGTGATCTCCTCGCAGGATGGGAGGACGCGCTTCATCAGATGTGCGATGCTGGAACTCTTCATCTTGAGAGTGAATGACGGATTACGAGAGCGTTCATTGACACTTCGCCCGGAGCGGAGATTTCTTACGCGTCACCGGCATTTGCTTTAAAAGCCCGCTGGGGGCAGGACAACGGACCTTGACCTTGTCTACGTTGTAAACGACTGTCAGCCCATGGCAACCATTGTGCAGTCCTGTCGCCTGGAAAAGGAGCTCGCGGCCTTGATTTCACGTCAGGCCAAGCAGCGTCATCTTGAAGCTTCCACCCTGAGCAGCCTCTACCTGGCGGAGAAAGCGATGGAAGAAGAGTTTCCCGGCATCGGGTTTCGTGACGCGATTGGGGGACGCGAGGCTTATGTGCTCGGGCACCGTGTGGCGGTTTGGGAAGTTGTGGACGTATACCAGGAGGCCCGGTCCATCGCTCGAACCGCGGACCATTTCAGCTGGCCCGATTACCTGGTCAAATGCGCGCTGGCTTATGCCAGGGAATTCCCTGACGCCATTGCCACCCAGCGGGCTTCGGAGGTTGGCGAGTGACCGGCCTGTTGGCGGACGCACACCTGTCACGTCGTATGGTGGAAGCGTGCCTGCGGCGGGACCCGGAATTTCCCATCGTGCATCTTGCCGATTGGATGAAGGGCAAGCATCGGGTTTCCAAGGACCTTGTCCTGTTGCCCGTGTTGCGCGAACACGGTCTCGTGATTGTGGGCTTTGATCGGCGAACCATGGCAATGCATGCGGGAAGGTTGACACGGGAGGGCGCCGGTCACGCCGGCGTGATTCTGTTTCGCCGAAGCGTCTCACAGCTGGATTACGGGAAGCAATCCCGGCTGCTCGTGGAGTTTTGGCAGGAAGCCAAGCAGTGGGAATGGGCGGACCGGATCGAGTATTTGCCGCGTGGGTGAAAAAGTCGGGCTAGGAACGGCTCTGTTTGAGCGAGGTTTTCAGCCGTTCCCTGGCCGCTGCTGAAAGTGGAGGAATCACCTGGTTTTCCCGCGGGTCAGCGTAACGAACACCGGCCTGACGGAGCAGGTGGAGCTGACGCTCGTACCGCCGGCAGAGGGCGCACATGCTGAGGTGGAGCCGGATCATCGCCCGTTGGTGAAGTGGCAGCCGATGATCCATCGCCTCGGAAACCAACCGGCTGATGTCCCTGCACGACGGCATCACGCGCGCCATGAGGCGCATCATGATCCGGCCGACTTTCTGTAGGGGAGATGCCGCCATGGGATTGAGGCTCAGGTCTTGAGCCAGTTTTGTTCGAGACAGAGCCGCAACTGCATTCGGGCGCGATGCATGAGCACCCAGAAGTTGGAGGCACTGATGCCGAGCAATTCCTGGATACGCTCCGACGGTTCCGCGTCCATTTCCCGAAGCACAAAGGCATTCGCGCAGCGCGGTGGCAACCTGCCCAGGCAGACTTTCAACGCGGCCATGAATTCCTCACGTTCGATCAACGCGGGGGCAGCCTCGCCCCAATCCGCCGGACCCATCTCGGGCTGGCGCTTCCAAAGTCCCAAGTCATCGAACCGTCCCTCGAGTTCGGAGGGCAAAGCCTGGTCATCGTTCGCTGGACGCTCGCGAGTTTGGCGTCGGAAATAGTCGCAGCACCTTGTATTTCAGGATACCGGTCAACCACGCGCGTTCGGGCGTCTTGCCGTCATAACGTTCGGTGGATTTGAAGGCGGAGAAGACCCATGTTCGGCGGTTGTTGATCGTCGGTGTGGTCATGGCTCGGAGCGGATCCTCGATCGCAGCCGAGTTGGGGACGATGAATGTCACGGAAGAGATTGAAGCGTTGGACTTCCT
>JAHDYP010000257.1 GCA_023383055.1 Verrucomicrobiota bacterium
CCTGCAGGTAGATGCGGCCGGTCATTCCGAGGTGACCGACCAGCTTGAAGGAAACCTCGCGGCGGGGATGGCGCAACGAGAAGACCAGGTATTTCCCGCGTCGGGTCAGGGCCGTGAACCTGGAAGCCACGAGGGTGCGGCGCAGTTTCGATTCGGAGGTGGGTGAAATCACTTTTCCGCGTCGCACTTCGACCGACTGGATCGAGCGGTGGTACAGCAGAGGGCGAAGATGTCGGACGAGGACTTCGACTTCGGGCAGTTCGGGCATGGGCGCAGTGATTTGAGAGTTGATTTGAAATCTGAGATCCCTGGGGGCAATCAGCGGTACCGGTATGGGGTTGCGAGGGGGAACGCGTTGGGCAGGTGTCGGACCTCATGGATCTGGCCGTCACGGAGGAGGACTTCGACGATGTCGAACCGGAATTTGACGTCAGGATTCCGAATTTGGCGGAGATAATCCAGGGCGGCGCGTGAGAGTCTGCGTTGGCGCTTTAGATCCACCGCGGTTGCGGGTCGGGTCCATTCCTCGTGCGAACGGGTTTTGACTTCGACAAACGCGAGGCAATCCTGGTCGCGGACGATCAGGTCGATCTCGCCATGGCCGGATCGGAAGTTGGCAAGGAGGAAGCGGAGCCCCTGGCGTTCGAGGTAAGCGCGCGCGGTGCGTTCGCCGAGTTGGCCGCGGCGGAGGTGTTCCGCGGTGCGGGGTCGGCTAAGCAAGGTTTTGAGTCGGCGCCAGAGTGGCATGATCAAACAGCTCGGGCTGGCTGGGTTTAAGCGGGGCAAAGCTGCGTCGGTGGATGGGGCAGGGACCGAGGCGTTGGAGGGCGGCGAGGTGTTCGGGTGTGCCATAGCCCTTATGGACGGCGAAACCGTAACCTGGATAACGCAGGTCGTATTCGAGCATCAAGCGGTCACGGGTGACCTTGGCCAGGACGCTGGCGGCGGCGATCGAGTAACTGAGGGTATCGCCTTTCACCAGCGGCGTCACCGGCAGGTTGAGCAGGGAGGCGGGGCGTCCGTCGAGCAGGATGTGCTGTGGGGGAGGTTGAATCCCGGCGATGGCCTGGCGCATGGCTTGATGGGTGGCGCGCAAGATATTCAGGGCGTCAACCCGGGGCGCCTCGAGGGAAGCAACGTGCCAATGAACTTGGGGGTTGCCGGTCAGTCGCGCAAAGAAGCACTCGCGCTGGGCGGGGGAAAGTTGTTTGGAGTCGTTCAGGCCTTGGAGTTCCGAAGGCAGTCCCTGGCGAAGCCAGGACCGTGGGAGAACCACGGCGGCGGCGGTCACCGGCCCGGCGAGTGGACCACGACCGGCTTCGTCCACGCCGGCGATGCGGAGGACTCCGCGCTCAGCCAAAGCCAGTTCAAAGCGGAGCCGGTTGACGCTGGCGGGTCTGGCTTGGTGTGCCATGGCTTTCAAGGTTGCGTGGGCGGGGCTTGCTTGCCAAGTGAAATGAGGGAAGCGAACCTGGCGGCCAGCGCTTTTCCCGGGTGCGGCCGGGACGGCGAGATTTCCCGTGCCATGGCCGGGAGAGATCCTTATGTTCCGCATTCAGCTATGGCGATCGTAAGACCATTTGCGGCCGTACGGCCGAGGCCTGAGTTGGCCGGGAAGATCTGTGAGTTGCCGTACGACGTGATGTCGGCGGCCGAAGCGCGGCGTATGGCCGAGGGTAATCCACTGAGCTTCTTGCGGGTGAGCCGGCCGGAGATTGAGTTTCCGGAGGGAACGAATCCGTATGGGGCCGGGATTTACACGCGTGGGGCGGCGAATTTCCGGCGATTGATCCAGCAGGGCGACCTGGTGCGGGACGCCATGCCTGCATTCTACCTGTACCGCCAGGTCATGGGTGGCCATGGTCAGGTCGGGTTGGTGGCGGTGGCCAGTTGTGAGGAGTATCTGAAGGGAAACGTGCGGAAGCATGAGCACACCCGGCCGGACAAGGAAGATGATCGGGTGCGACATATCGAAGCGTTGGAAGCCCAGACCGGACCGGCGTTCCTGGTGTATCGGGCGAATGCGGAAGTGGGGGCAGTGGTTGAAGTGGTGTTGGCTGGTGCGCCGGAGATTGATTTTGTGGCGGAGGACGGAGTACGGCATTCGGCCTGGGTGATCCGCGACGTCGCCATGACGGCGAAGATAGAATCGTGTTTTGCCCGGGTGCCGATGCTTTACATCGCGGATGGGCATCATCGCACGGCGGCGGCGGCGCGAGTCAGCCAGGCCCGGGCGGGGGCGGGGCAGAGCGGGTTCTTCCTGGCGGTGTTGTTCCCGGACGACCAGGTTCAAATCCTTCCTTATCACCGGGTGTTGCGGGATTTGAATGGCTTGACCCGCAACGAGTTTCTGTCGGCGTTGGCGCAATCGGGGGAACTGGTGAGCGGCGGCGAGGGCCAGCCAGGGCAATCCGGTGAGTTGGGAGTGTTCCTTGGGGGACAGTGGCACACGCTGCGGCTCAACCGGGACCGGAGGGAGGCGGGCGGGCCGGCCGATCGATTGGACGTGGCGAGATTGCAGCGCGAGGTTCTGGCGCCGTTATTGGGGATCGACGATCCGCGAACCAGCCAGCGAATCGCGTTTGTCGGCGGGATTCGTGGGCCCAAGGAACTGGAGCGGCTTGTGTCGGGCGGAGATTACGCCTGCGCATTTGCCATGCGGTCGACGACCATCTCGGAGTTGCTGGAAGTGGCGGAGAGCGGCGGGATCATGCCGCCGAAGAGCACCTGGTTCGAGCCCAAGCTGCGCGACGGCATGTTCAGTCATCTGCTTGCCTGAGGTGGCCTCAGTGTCCCGGGCGTCCGGGATCGATTTCGTGGGATTGTTTTTCTGCTTTTCATGGGAGGCGGGTTTGCGTTTAGTGGCGCCTGACGGCTGACACGCATATGAGAATTGTACTGGCTTACTCGGGAGGATTGGATACCTCGGTGTTGCTTTCCTGGATCAAGGAGCACTACGACGCGGAGATGATCGCGTTCTGTGCGAACATTGGTCAGGAGGAGGAGTTGCGCGGCCTGCGGGCGAAGGCGCTGAAAACGGGCGCGAAAGCGGTTCACATTGTCGATCTGCAGGAGGAATTCGCGCGGGATTTCATCTATCCGATGATGCAGGCAGGGGCGGTCTATGAGAACCAGTATTTCCTGGGGACCAGCATCGCCCGGCCCTTGATTGCCAAGGGCATGATCGAGGTGGCCCGCCAGGAGAAAGCGGACGCCCTGGCCCACGGCGCCACGGGCAAAGGCAATGACCAGGTGCGCTTTGAATTGACGGCGGCCGCGCTGGCGCCCGAGCTCGAAGTGATCGCGCCCTGGCGCGACGCCTCGTTTCGGGCGGAATTCCCGGGGCGAACGGAGATGATCCGGTATTGCGAGCGCAAGGGGATTCCGATCCAGGCGACGGCGAAGAAGCCATACTCGATGGATCGCAATCTTCTGCACATCTCGTACGAGGCGGGGATTCTGGAGGATCCATGGTTTGACGCATTCTCTCCAAAGAACAAGGCCATGTTCCGGCTCAGCGTGGATCCCGAGGACGCGCCGGACCGGCCGGAATACGTTACGCTCGATTTTGAGAGTGGGAACTGCGTGGGGGTGAACGGGCGGACGTTAAATCCGTTGGGGGTGCTTAAGGCGTTGAATCGGTTGGGCGGCAGGCACGGGGTGGGCCGGGTGGACCTGGTGGAGAACCGGTTTGTGGGGATGAAATCCCGCGGAGTGTATGAGACGCCGGGCGGCGCCATTCTGCATTTTGCGCACCGTCAAATGGAGACCCTGACGATGGACCGGGAGGTGATGCATTTGCGGGACTCATTGATCCCGAGGTACGCCGAGCTGGTCTATTACGGTTTCTGGTTTGCGCCGGAGCGGCTGGCATTGCAGGCCCTCGTGACGGAGAGCCAGAAGAACGTGAGTGGCACGGTGCGGGTGAAGCTCTACAAGGGCAACCTCATGACGGCGGGCCGCAAGTCCGCGGTCAGTCTCTATCAAACCCAGATGGCAACGATGGAGGATGACCCCACGAATGCCTAAAACCAGGATGACGCGACCGGATTCATCAGGTTGAACGCGCTTCGATTGAAAGTCGCGGCGCGGGTGGCCAGGAAGTCGCGAAAAGGGCGAAGCTGACAGGGGAAACGGAACGGGCGGGGCTCGCGTCGCGCCTCGTTGCCCGTGGCGGGGTGGAGGGCTGATTGGGCTTGGTAGCAGAGGGAGGCTCCAGGCCTGCTACATCTCCTCGAGGATCTTCCGCTTCTTGAATTCGAAATCCTCCTCGCTGATCAGGCCGGCGACGAGGAGCTTTTTGATCTTCTGGAGTTTGGCCACGGGATCCTCCGTCTCGGAGGATTCCTCGGGTGCCGGTTCAGCGGCTGATTGGGTGCCTTTCCTGGCGAAGAGCGGCTGCAGATCGAGGTTTTGAGTGGCGCTTGGCTCCTCGCCGCGCTTGGTGAACATGTCGGCGGCATCGGCGAGATTCAGGATGGAGAGATCGATGCCTTCGTCCGGGGATCGGTTGCGGGCGATGAGGAGTTGGCGGGCGATCTGGCTGATGGCGCCCATGGCGTAGTACTTGACGGCGCCTACGCTGATTTGGGCATTGAAAATGACGACCAGCAGGCAGTGTTCGTCGACGTTGTTGACGAGAAGACTGTAGTTTTCCCCCTGCTGATAAACGCTGGAGAAGTTGGCTTCGCCCACCAGGCTGGCGATGCCCTGGGTGGCGGCGTAGGCGGCGGCGGCCAGGGCGCCGAGAGTGGTGGTATCGAAGGCGCGGGTGTCACCGCATTCCCCGATGACGAAGCCGCCCTTATCGAGGACCAGAGCGGAGGTGGCTTCACTTTTGCCGATCAGGTCTTTGAGCGCGACATCCAGGCCCTGAACGTCCTCTTCGAGCAGTTGGGGCAGCGTAGCCATATCTAGGCACTCCGGGCTTTGCTCTCGTTGATGAATTTGTGGAGCAACATGCGGGTGATCATGTTCAAGGTCTCGAATACGCCGTCACATTGGCTGGCCACCGCGGGGAAGGACGGCACCTGAACCTCGCGGTTATTGAGCAGGAACTCCATGTATTCCACCGGTGCCACGTTGGGCAGATCGCGCTTGTTGTATTGGACCACATAGGGAATGTCCGTCAGATTAAGCTTCAGCGTCTTCAAGTTCTCTTCGAGGTTTGCGAAGCTCTCCACGTTCTCGGACATCTTGTCGTATTGTGAGTCGGCGACGAAAACGATGCCGTCGACGCCGCGGAGCACCAGTTGGCGGGTCGTATTGTAGATGACCTGGCCTGGCACGGTGTAGAGCTGGAATTTGGTTTTGAAGCCCTTTATGGCGACGGCCTCGATGGGCAGGAAATCGAAGAACAGGGTGCGATCCGAGCTGGTGGCGAGCGAGACCATCTTGCTCTTCTCCTGGGCAGTCTGGATGTTCTCGTGGACTTTGAGGAGATTGGTCGTTTTGCCGCCCATGCCGGGGCCGTAGTATACGACCTTGACCTGCAGCTCCTTGGTGGCTTGGTTGATGATGGCCATTGGAGGGTTACTTGCTTTGAGGTCCGAGATGAGAGGCGATCAGGCGGAGCGGTGTTTCGGGCAGCGATTCGTCGGCGCGTCCCAGGGCGGCAAAGTAGACGCCGCCTACACGATAGATCCGCAGCGGCACGCGCTGGATTATGAAGGTGATGTTATTCGAGTCGCCGAACTTGAGTTCTTTGCTGTATTGCATCATTCGAGTGTACATCTGGGGCAGAAACGCCGCGATCGTCTCCCCGTTGAGTCCGGGCGGCAGCTGCGCTGCGATCAGCAACCCGTCCTGCATGGCGATCACTGACCCCGCGATACCACTCAATGTAGCGGTCCGCTGAACGATTTCGGCCGGAGCCCAGTTCTTACGCCCAGGCTGGCCAAAAACTTCGCCGATGTCACGAGGTTCGTCCTCGGTCGGGACAGCGGAGGAAGCAGGCGGCGCGGGCGCGGGTGCCGGGCTGGGGGCGGCTGCCGGGGTGAGTTTCGCCGCGACTGGCATTGGTATCGGCGCGGGCGCGGGTGCGGGTGCGGGCTTGGCAGGCGGCACCGGTGCCGGAGCTGCGGGAGGAGCCTTTGGTTGGGCCGGGGCTACGGGAGCCGGGGCGGGGGCATGAGAAGGTTGTGGCGCGTGGGCGGCAGCCAATCCTCGTCCCGAGAACACATCGGGAATGTCCCCGCCAATATCATATTTGCGCTGGGTGGGGACGTTTTTCCGCTGCGCCATGAAAAGCGGCGCGATGGCGGGGAGCGGGAGTTCCAGTTGCAGTTCGTCGAGTGCCGGGGCGAGCGCGGTCTTGAGCGGCGGCCGAACCAGCGGCTTGAGGCGTTTCCAGGAGAAGACGACCTTCCCGCGTTTGAGGGCCTGCTCGGTCTCTTCCGCGGGCAGGTTGAGGGTGGCGTCGGCGGCGTTGAGGCCGGCCAGCGCATTGCGGATCGGCTCCGGCCAGCCCATGGTCACGGTGGAAAGCGGAACGGTAATGAACTCTGTCGAACCGGATGTCGATGGAGTGGCAGCTGTCGGTGCGGGAGCCGGCTTCGGGGCGGCGGGTTTGGGTGGCGAAACCGGCGCCAGTGGGAGAACGGGCGCCGACGGCGGAGGGTTTGCGATGGGGCGAGGCGCCGCTGGCGGCGAGCCCGCGGGGCCGAGCGGAGGCAACGGCGTGGAGGGGCGAATCGGCAGTGGTTGAGCCGGCGCCGGGGGAGTGGCTCTGAGTGTCGACGGCATCGGCAACGGCACCGAAGGCTTAATCGTGGCAGACCCGGGCCGGTCGATGGGGTGAGGTGCGACAGGCTCGGATTTGGGACGTGGCGGTTCGGAATGGGTCGGTTTGGCGATGCGGACAGTGGACTGACCGCGTTGCTGGCTGAAAATAGGGACAACCTCGTCCGGCACCTCGACCCGCTTCTGGCGCAAGCGCCGGGGGAGTTGGTCGGGTTTGAGTTGTTGGAGGATCTCCTGAAGGGGGAGATCAACCAAGGTATGGTCCCGGTCCGAAGCGTCCGAGAATACTTCGGGAGGAGAGGTTTTGCGCAGTTCTCCGAAGGTGATGCGGACGATGCCTTGTGGCAGTTGAGGCAGGATCTTGCTGGCGGGAACGGTGATGCGCACGCCGGCGGCGGGGGGTTGCTTGATCTTGGCCTTAAGGGTGTCGGGGAGTTTCAGGACCACCGAACGCAGGGAGATCTGGATCAGTTCGCCGCCGGCCGGAGCTGAGGGAATCGAATCCAGATGGGCGGACTTGTCCTCGGAGGGGGGAAGCGGGTGTGCCTGTGCTCGGACTGGCGGCCGTTCGTCGGCGGGGGACCGCTCTGGCGGCTCAGATTCGTATTGGTCGAGGGCACGTCTTCGAAACAGCCTCTTTAAG
>JAHDYP010000258.1 GCA_023383055.1 Verrucomicrobiota bacterium
CGGAATCCTGTCCGGATAGAATCGGAATTGGTGTCCGATTTCATCGGAATCCGCATCGCGGTGAGGAAGCCCGTTTCGTCGCGGAAATAGGAGGCGTCGGCGTAGCCGGGATAGAGCAGGTTCAGGATGCCGTCGATAAAGTAGTCCTGCGATTCGTAGGGTAGGTTGCCCCAGGCGCGATAAAGTCTGTCCGTGTAAAGATGGCGGGGGAAAGACCAGCCCGAATCGAAATCGAGCAGCAGGCCGACCGGCGTGTGCATGACACCCGGTTGCCCATGGGTTTTGACCCAGCGCTGGGCGGACTGCTGGATTCGGCCGATCGGCGAAAGCTGATCGCCCTCGAACCAGCCGTTCTCGAAGCCGACCGCCACGCTGTTGTACAGGATGTGCGAATACTGCAGGCGCTTCATCAGGCTGAGGCTGGTGCCCTTTGTTGGCCCGTGATCGTAACCATCGCTGCGGCCCGAGGAACCGTAGGTCTTGAACCCCCAGCGGTTGAAGATCGAGGCGTTGCCGAACCATGGCACGCCGTATTGTTTGCCCGCGCCGCGGATGAACGCGTAATAGACCTGGCTGTTCGGCAGCGCCTGCGCCGTCTCCGCGCCGATCAGAGTGTAGGTGCCTTCCTTGAGAAAGTAATGTCCGAAGTTCAGCGAAACGAGCGTGGCGTGCCGGTGCCCGAGATCATCGCCCATCCGCTCGAAATGCCGCTGGAACTGGAGATACTGCTCGAAGCGGCTGCCGGATGCCGGCGTCATCTGCGCCGCGTAGCCCCCGATGTAACGACCGTCCTGCTCGCCGATATCCGTGCCCAGCCAGCGGTCGCCGAGAATGGATTCGAAAGTGGCAAAGGCCGACGGCGGCGGCTGGAATTGTTGCCAGTAACCGCCCGCTCCCGAGCCCGGCACATAGCCCCAGATGTCGAACAGATAAAGATCGCGAGCCTTCAGTTCAGTGGCGAACTCGGCCAGGTTCGTCGCGAACAGGATCGGGTAGGCCGGCCACACCACGTCGCCCAACTCGTGCGTCCGGGTGAACTTCTCCAACTCCTCTCGAAATCCAACAACCCGATCCTGCTCGACACCGAAACCACGCAGCACCGTGAATTGCGTGCGGTTCTTGAATGTGTTCCAGTCGGGCGGTTGGACGGCGCGCCGTTCGTCGTCCGGATGCTCGCGCGGCGCGAGGAGGTGCGAATAGACCCGGAGAGGAACCGAAGCCGCCGTCGCACCGGAGATCCACGCCCCCAGGAACACGAGCGCCAGCGGAAGGGCGAGGCGAAGCATCGGACATCGCACCAGAGTCCCCGGGGCAGGAGGCAAGAGTTGGTTCATACGATAAGCAGTCTTCAGGGTTTCAGGTGCGCTCAGGATATTCGTCTCTTGAGTTCGACACCAGCACGATGGCTGAGGACGGTGTCATCGCCCTCAAACCCACACCACTCTTTGAACCACGACGCTTGCCCCAGTCTCTCAACCTGCACCAACCGATCAGGTTCAAGGCAGCACAACGACGACCGGATCAGCACCGCGTTGCCGACCTCGCGCATGCCCACGTCCCGATTTCATGTCGCATATGCGACATGGATTCGGGACGTGGGGTCGTATCTATATTATTGACAATTGGACCGGGTACGCCCGATCTTGTGCGCCTATGCACACGCCATGGTCTCGCGACTGCCGAACCCACCACTGGCTGGTCGCGATCCTCGCCGCGGCCTTCATCGGCACCATCACATTCCAAGCCGCTGACGCGCCGCCCGGGCGCTGGCTGGTGGTGGCCGCTCCCGCCCTTCGCACGGAACTGACGCCGCTGATCGAACACCGCCGCGCCGAGGGTTTCCAGGTCACCGTCCTGGAATCGACCGCCCTGCTAACGCCCGAACAGATCCTGCAAACCAATGCCGCGCCGCTTCAGTCGCATATCCGGGATATTGCGATGCAAACAAATTCGCCCTGCTACGTCCTGTTGGTCGGCTTGCCAGCGAGCCCCGATCCTGCCACGGCAGAAGGTAACGTCGTGCCGGCATTGTTCGGAACGATTGAACGCATGAAGGGCCAGCTCACCGACTATCTTTTCGCGCCGCCGCCCGAAGCTGGGCTGCCGCCGGTCGCCGTCGGACGGTTCCCGGCACGAACGGCCGACGAGATCAGACAGATGGTTCGCAAGACCATGCAATTGGAGACGCAGCCAGCACCCGGGGGTTGGGTTAAAAACCTCGTCGTTCTGGTGGGCAACCCCGGTGGCGGACCGGTGGCGGAGATGATCACCGACGCCATGCTGATTCAACGACTCCAGCGGCTCCACTCCTCCTGGAAGGTTCGCGCGCTCTCGTGCAGCGAGAAATCACGTTATTGCGTGCCGGATGAGACCGCGCGTGGGGCCTTCCTCGAGGCGCTCGAGGAAGGCGGATTGTTCTCGGTCTTCATGGGCCACTCCACTGCCTCAAGCATGTGGCTCACCGGCAATCATCACTTCACGCGCAGCGACTGGACACGCTTGCGCATGCCCATGCCGGGGATCTTCTTCACCTGCGGCTGTTTCGCGCTCCAATTTCAGGAGAACCACCTCGATGGCTACGGGATTGCGGCCATCCGCCAGACAAACGGTCCTGCGGCCGTCATCGGTGCCACGGCGGAGAGTTACGCCGCGCCCGGGATGCTTGCCGCCGATGGATTGTTGAAGTGCCTCCGCGAGCCACCCTTCCCTCCCCGGCTTGCCGACTATTGGCTCGCGATCCAGGCCGGCCTGGCGCGGGGCGAAATCGATGATTTCACTTTCAAACTCTACGACCAGGCCGATGGCACGAAGGGTCGAGTCCCGCTGGAAACGCAACGCCTCGAACACCTCGAGATGTGGATGCTCCTGGGCGATCCGGCGCTACGGATCCCGTTGCCAGTCCTTCCGACCACACACGGTGCAACGAGCCGTTAGCGCATTCGATGATGCGTCCAAGCCTGAAATGGCCTGTCGTTAGTTCGCATCGCGGTGCTGCCGGAGCGATCCCGCGAACGCCTCCACCGCCTGCGTTCTTCACGTGACAACACTCCGGTGCGCTGCTCAATTACGATCATGAAGATCGGACCGATGGAAGCGCTGAGGCACGACTGAACGAACCAGCTCAATCCATCCGTCGCAGGTGCAAAACCCAATCGTCGTTTGGAGTCCGGGGAGGAATGAAATCTCGACGACCGTCGGCCATCGTGAGGATTGGCCCCTCGATGTATTCGCCGGTCTCGGGATGCAGCCATTCCGCCCGATAATTTCCAGCGGTTACCTGGATATAATTCGTCCCGCCGCGCGGGAAGCAGGCCACGTACTCGGTGCCCGGCAGCGCCAGCAGCGCATTGTGCGAAGCCACCAACTCCAGGTGCGGCGCCATTTTCCAATGCTCGGTTCGCGTCGTGAAGAAGTGGTAGAGCACTTCCAACGCAGCGGGTCGAAAGTTGTCGACGTCCAACTCCGTGAAGCCGCGGGCAACCGCTGTGCCCGCAAACCCGGCGGCGAAATATCCGCCGGCCGTGGCGATCTTCCAGGCCTTCTTTCTCACCGTTGTGGGCTGATGCAATTGACGTGTGGCGGCACCGTGGCTCGACTCATAGCCGGGCTCAAACTGATACCCGAACTCCGTGTTCAGAATGGGCTTGCCGCTGCGCACCCAGTCCTCGGCAATGCAATCCTCGAGCTCCGCTGCCTCGAAGTCCCAGCCGCTCGTTGTCCACCGCGCCGGGTAATCGGCCCCCAGTGAATGGGTCGGGTAATACGTCAGTCCTCGAAGGCCTTCTTCAATGTTGCCCCAGGTCCGAGGCTGCACACCCTCATTGTTTTGGGTCACGTTCAGATTGACGGCTCCGGTATCCCACAAAGGCCAGACGACTTGCGGTCGACGCTGCGTAAATCCGGCATAGGTCGCGAAAGGTCTTGCCCCATGGCCCGGCGCATCCTGGTCAGTGATCCAGACCGATGGATGACAACCGATGGGCCGTTCGGGATCCAGCGTGCGAATCCGCGCGGCAATCCCTCTGGCCCAGTCCACGTCGGCGGGGCTAAACTCATATTTGCCATCCGGGTAACGCTCGAATTCGTTGGCGACGGTGAACATGAGCAGGTTTGCCCGGCGACGGTAGCGGTTGACCAAAGTATCAACCCAGAAGTTTTGGGGAGTTTCGTTCGCCCACAACCCTTCGCCTCCCTCGACGCCGTAACCCCAGAGGATCAGTTCGATCTTCATGCCTCGAGTCGCGGCGTAATCGAACACCCAGTCCAGCTTTTGGAGTGCGCTTTCGTTGATGACGGCATAGTCCGGGTTATCAGGACTGCCTCCAAACGGCCAGAAACCGTCGGCCATGGCCAGCATGCGGATGAAGTTGAAACTGTGCGCCCGTCGCACATCCACGAATCGAGCGATGATGTTGGTCGGCTGCGCGATCAGGTAATAGGCCGTGTCGCCCATCGGGAAGAACCGTTCTCCACTCCGGTAACGGAAGGAATGCGGGTATTCCGGGTCAATGATGACCGGTCCAGTCGGAGCATGACCGGCGGCACGCGGTCCCGCCGTGCCGAGGTGTTTGTCCGCATAATCGAGGAAGGCCTTCCAATCCTCGGGCAGCAGCGAATGGCCGCCCGGCCGGAGATAGAAACCGAGCGTCCCATCCACCAACTCTCCATCTCGCGGCAGTTCCTCCGCATCGACATCTCCCGCACCCAACAGCCGGTAGACCGGAGCTGCGGCGTGCATCACTTCGAACTGGCCCGCCGGGTTGATCCACGTGTCGGCACGACCGTTGGTAAAGAGCACCGGACGTGGTGCGCACAAGGCCACCAGGCAATGCTGATCGAAGGGCAATCGCTCCGGCTGGTAGTTGAACTCCTTGAACCGGGCGTTGAACCAGTGCGGAAACTTGTCATTGATATCGGCCACTGTCTCCGGCGGTTTCGTCCGCGCCGTATCCAGCGTGTTGTAAGGTTTCCCGATCGCGATGCGCGCGCGGCTGGGCGCCGATCCGCCGCAGCCGGCCTGATGGGGAATCGCCATGGTGATGCGTTCGTCGAATGCTGCCGCCAGCAAGGCCGCCTTGCCCAGGCGCGAATGACCCGTCACCACAATCCCCTTGGGATCGATCCCGGGAACCGTCACCAGGTAATCCACCGCCCGCTGCAAGCCCCACGCCCAGGCTCCAATCGTGCCGCACGCGTCCGCGGGATCCGATGGCGGAAAGGACTCCTGGATCCCTCTTTGATCCGGAGTGTCGGGATCAATGTCGCCGTTGTAGAAGGTCGCCACCGCGTAACCACGATCGAGGATCTCTTCGATGCGCCAGATCTCCGTCCACGAGCCGCGACTCGCTTCGGTGGACCGATTGTTCATCACGCC
The DNA here is from genome assembly GCA_023383055.1 of Verrucomicrobiota bacterium. Taxonomy (GTDB): domain Bacteria; phylum Verrucomicrobiota; class Verrucomicrobiia; order Limisphaerales; family JAHDYP01; genus JAHDYP01. The sequence goes on from JAHDYP010000258.1 coordinate 5,375, forward strand.
CACGCCGCGTTCGGGCATCCAGTTCTCCGCCAACCGCACCCGCTGGTCGTGAAGTAGGGTGTGATTGCCGAAATAATTCATCCCGAGAATCACCGGCACCGGAGAACTCCGACCGTTGGGCACCACCAACAGCAGATGGATCGGAGGAACTTGAGGCGGGCCGAAGCGAAGGGTGACCTCGCTCAAGGTGGCCTTTCCTCCAAAAGCTGTCGGATCCACCCGCTCGACGCTGCCCGTGACACCGGCCGGTTTCGGCGGCAACTGGCCGTACATGTAGTGCTGAAATAGCCGGATCAACTCCGGCCGCCGTTCCTGGAACCACAGCTCGCGAGTCGTCACGCTTCGGCCATCCAACATCACCAGCGGATCTGGCAAGGCTGCCTCTGCCGACAGCTCGGCCGGGCTGGGGAGACCGGCCGTTCCCTCCCCATGCGCCAACTCAATCACCGCCGATACGACCACCGCTGCGAGGATCGCGGCAGACCAAACTGTGGCAGGATATGGTGGCATCGCGCCACGCAGGATGCCCCAACCGGGCACCCGCCTCCAGCCTAACATTGCGGCAACGTTGCTACGCTGGTTATGAATGTCGCGGTTGAGAACATTGTGGGACCGTTGAATCGCGCGTTACCACTTTTTGAAAAAGTATCCTCCCCGGTTGACCTTCCGCAGATCTAGCTGCACTTTAGCACGTCGTGAATTGGTTGAGGAGCCACACTCGTGGGACAATGGAGAACAATTTGCCAACACTCCGAAGCGTCCACGGGTTGGGAAACCGCCAAAGACAGCGCGAGGGAACATTCTTATGTCCAAACTACGTGTTCATTGTTTTGGAGTTTCACTCGATGGATTTGGGGCCGGCCCGAACCAGGATATCAACAATCCGCTGGGTGTTGGCGGCGAAGACCTGCATCAATGGGTTATCCAACCGCGTACGTTTCAAAGAATCCAGGGCGCTGGCGAAGGAGAGGGCACAACCGGCATCGACAACGATTTTGCGGAACGCGGCTTTCACCGAATCGTAGCCTGGATTCTCGGGCGCAATATGTTCGGGCCAATTCGCGGCGTCTGGCCGGATGACCAATGGAAAGGATGGTGGGGGGACGAGCCGCCCTATCACTCGGAGGTGTTTGTCCTCACTCATTATCCGCGCGCATCACTTCACATGGACGGCGGCACGACTTTTCATTTTGTCACGGACGGCATTCATGCAGCGCTGCAACGCGCCAAAGCGGCGGCGAATGGATTGGATGTGCGGCTGGGCGGCGGGACTGCGACCATCCGACAATACCTTCAGAGCGGATTGATTGACGAACTGCATCTCGCCATCACACCGGTCGTTCTTGGCAGCGGCGAAAACCTCCTGGCGGGGATAGACCTTTTGAAGTTGGGATACAGATGCACCGCACAGGCGACTAGTCCCGGGGCGCTTCATGTCGTGCTGACAAAATGATCGAGATCGAAGCGAACGCCGGGGTTGCCGCAGCCCCTGGCGAGCCGGAGAACAAATCAGGAGAAAGATCAGGCCATGGGATCGTATCTATATTATTGACAATTGAGGCGGACCACGAGGTTTCCGACTTATGGCAACCCGTTGAGTTCCGGACGTTGACTGTTGTGTTTGCAGATGTAATCCAAACGCAACCTCGAGACTGCGTAGGACTGGCGTAAGCCGTGAATTCGAAGTTACGACCCTCCAGTCTCTGTCAATATGAAAGCCTTCGTTGCGGTTCAGTTCTGCATTCTGAATCTCGGCCTGTCTGTTTTGGTCAGTGCCCAAGCGCCGGGCTCAATGCTGTGGAAGTTCCAGGCGGAACCCATGCCCCCGGACGAGTGGTCGGGCCCACGTCCCGCCTAGATCTTCTCCTCCCCGGCGGTCGGTGGGGATGGCACGGTAATGTTCGGCGCAGCCAACGGTAAATTCTACTGCCTGAATCCCAACGGCTCGCTCAAGTGGAGCTTCACCACCGGTGCGGAGGTGCAATCCTCGCCCGCGCT
>JAHDYP010000259.1 GCA_023383055.1 Verrucomicrobiota bacterium
GTGCCATCCCGCGTCCAGATCACGAAGTAGAATCCGTTCGTATCCGTTTCGTCGAACAGCAGCAACGACCGGCTCGAGAGCTGAAGGTTGCGAGGTTCCCATGGCGGCTCCGGTCGCACCTCGCGTGAATCGCTGTCGTACTCGGGCCCAAACCGCCGCGGCGGCGGAAACCCGGGACCACCGGATCGCCCACGACCCGCGGGATCGCTCGCAGGAGGGCGACCGCGCAGGTCACCGTTCAAGGCGGAAACGCGACGTTCCAGCTCTTCATCGATCAGCTCCAGCCGGTTCTGGCGGTGGAGCTGATAAGCCGAGACGCCGAATCCACTGAGGATGGCGATCAACAGGAACGCCAGCCACAACTGGAACCGCCAGCGAATGGATCGGAAGATTCTCATTGATGGCCCCGGTTCAGTGCTCGACACAGTAGCCCTGGCCCCGGCGGGTCACCACCAGGTCCGCCCCCAGCTTCTTGCGGATGTTGAACACATGCACATCCAACAAATTGGAAAGCGTATCGTCGGTCTCGTCGAAGAGATGCTCGTACAGCGCGGTCCGGGTCACCACCTCGCCGCGGTGCAACACCAGGTATTCAAGGATCGCGTATTCCCGGGCCGTCAAGGCGACCGCCCTGCCAGCCCGCATGACCGATCGGGCCCGCGTATCGATGATCACGTCGCGCACCTCGATGAGGGACGAGGCCCGGCCCACCGCCCGGCGGATGACGGCGCGCAACCGGGCCAGGAGCTCGCTCAGATCGAACGGCTTCACCAGGTAATCATCGGCCCCAAGGTCCAGACCCCGCACCCGGTCGGGCGTGGCATCGCGGGCCGTCAGCAGCAGCACCGGGGTCTGCTTCCGTTGGCGCAACCGTTCGAGCAGTTCCCAACCGTTCAACCCCGGCAACATGATGTCCAGGACGATCGCGTCGTAATCATAGGTCGACGCTTTGAACCATCCGTCGTCGCCGGCCTCAGCCGTGTCGACGGCGTAACCTTCCTCCCGCAAGGCCTTGGCGAGACTGCGCAGCAACCGGGGTTCGTCTTCGACCACCAGGATTCTCATCGTTCGGGCAGTGGCCGGCCATGTGCCAAAGACTGGGACGCACCACGCCGTCGGCCACCGCCTGATCCTGCCGGCAAACGGATTAAGTTGCCATTAAGGAAATGCCGCCCACCCGGGGCCCCGGGGCCAAAGGATTGCAGGTGCGAGCCCGCAGCCTCTTTACCGGAAGGCATTCCAGACCTCGATTCGGGCGACCCACATTCCCGGTTGCTTCGGATTGCTGTTAAAGTGCTCGGGGAGGTTGTTCAGACATGCCGCCTGGTGGGCTGAAGCTTTGCCCTTGTTCAGCGCCGGCAGAAGCATTCCCGCCAGGATCGCGATGATGGCAATCACCACCAGCAATTCGATCAGGGTAAAAGCCCGGTCGACCGGCCGAACAGGAGAAGGAATCACCGGTCCACGCCGGCTGCGACCCAGAGCGGCAGTAGGGGAGGTTCCCATAATCCGGGGATAAGTAGGTGAAACTGTAATCGGTCGCACCGTTCCTGCCAAGACACACCAATCGACAATGGACCAGACCTCAGCAAAGGGGCATGCTCGCGAAGACAACAGTCGCAGATTCAGTTCCCACCCTCTTGCTCTTGATCATGCTCTTGCTCCTGATCCCCGCGGGAGAGCAAGAGCATGAGCATGATCAAGAGCAGGAATTGGGACTGCGTTTCTCTTTGGCGACAACACGGCAATCTCGTGAGGTCAGATGGACGTTACGCGGGGTGGACGCAGGATTGTCGCGCATCTTAACCGCATTTTAATCCAGGATCGACTAAGCTCGCGCCATGATGAGCTTGAACCTGAAGAAGACCGGCGCGGCTTGCCTGGGGATAATCTGGACCGGATTGCTGGTCGCCGGCACCTGGTACGTCATCGCCCAAACCCCACCCGCACCGCCAGGGAACGAAAACCGACCACAGCCGGACGCCGATTTCGGCCCGCCCATGGGGCAACCCAACGCCGGCGGCCCCAGCGGGTTCGGGCCAGGTGGGTTCGGCCCCGGCGGGAGGGGTGGCCCCGGAGGACCGGGGGGCATGATGCCGCGGGAGACCAAGCTGCTGAAACAATTCGATCAAGATGGCAATGGCCGGCTCGACAACGAGGAGCGCAAAGCCGCGCGCGCGCACCTGAGCCAGCAGCGCGGCAATCGCGGCTCGGGCGGGTTCGGTGGACTGCGCGGCGGATTTGGCCGGCCGGGCGAAAGCCAGGAACCGGCGCAACCGGGGGTCCGGGTCACACCCGATGAGGTCAAATCGTATCCCGGCATTCCAGTTTACGATCCGCTGACGGTGCGAACGTTCTTCCTCGAGTTCGAGAACGCGGATTGGGAAAAGGAACTGGCCGATTTCAACAATACCGACGTCGAGATGCCATCGAAACTGACCGTGGACGGCAAGGTATATCGCGAGGTCGGAGTGCATTTCCGCGGGCAATCGTCCTACATGATGGTCCCCGAGGGCCGGAAACGATCGTTGAACCTCTCGCTGGATTGGGCGCACGAAGATCAGTCGTTGGGCGGCTATCGGACCTTCAACCTGTTGAATGCGCACGAGGATCCGACCTTCCTGCGGGCGGTGCTTTACATGCAGATCGCCCGCGAATATCTCCCGGCTCCGAAGGCCAATTTCGTCCGGGTGGTCATCAACGGCGAGAACTGGGGCATCTACGTGAGCTTGCAGCAGTTCAACAAGGACTTCGTCAAGGACTGGTTTGACACCACCAAAGGCGCCCGCTGGAAAGTCCCCGGCAGCCCCAACGGCCGGGCCGGACTCGAATACCTCGGCGACGATCCCGCGCCTTACCAACGGCTGTATGAAATCAAGACCAAGGATGCCCCCGAATCCTGGGCGGCGTTGATCAACCTCTGCAAAGTCCTGAACCAAACCCCGGCGGACAAACTCGAGGCGGCGCTCGAACCGATCCTCGACCTCCAAGGCACCCTGAGATTCCTCGCCCTCGAAAATGTCATGGTGAACGGGGACGGTTACTGGACCCGGGCCAGCGACTACAGCATTTATCTCGATCGCAACGGCCGGTTCCACATCATCCCCTACGATGCCAACGAAACTTTCAAGGCCGGCGGCGGACCCGGCGGCGGACCCGGCGGTGGACCGGGCTTTGGTGGACCTCGAATGGGCCGAGGTCGCGCATCCGGTACCGCCGTCCAGGATAGAACAGCGACTGATCCGAACTTCGATGGACCGCCCGCCGGAGGTGAACGCGCCGGCTTCAGACGAGGTCCGGGCGGTGGCGGCGTGCAACTGGACCCGCTGGTGGCGATGGACGATGCGAGCAAGCCGCTGCTCTCAAAGCTGCTGGCGGTGCCGGCGTTGCGCCAGCAATACCTCGGATACGTCCGCGAAATCGCCGAACGGTGGTTGGATTGGGATCAACTCGGCCCGGTGGCGCTCCGTTACCAGGCGTTGATCGCCGAGGAAGTAAAGATCGACACGCGGAAGCTTGATTCCTTCGAAGCTTTCCAGAGCGGCGTTGCGGGTGAAACCGCCGTGGATGAAACGGCCGGCCCCGGACGCGCGGGGATGAGTATCAAAAGCTTCGCCGACCAACGGCGCGCCTATCTGCTGAACCACGCCGATCTCCGTTGAATTCGCTTGCGGATTCGGGGCGTCGATCCAGCCTCGGGCTGATGTGGTCGATGCCGCGAGGGGTCTGGCTAGCCTTGGGCGCCTATGGTCTGTGGGGCGTGCTGCCGGTCTATTGGAAATGGCTGCAGGCGGTGCCGGCACCGCAGATCCTGGCGCATCGCGTTGTCTGGTCATTCCTGTTTCTGCTGGGGCTGATCTTCCTCCGTCGTGACGCGGCGGCGCTCTGGCGATCGGTCGACCGACGGAACCTGGCCGCGTACGCCATGGCGTCGGCGCTGCTCTCGGTCAACTGGCTGACCTACATCTGGGCGGTCAACGCCGGCCGGATCGTGGAGACCAGCCTTGGCTATTTCATCAATCCCCTGGTCAGCGTCCTGTTGGGAGTGGTCTTTTTCCGGGAGCGCCTTCGGCCTTGGCAGTGGCTCGCGGTGGGGGTTGCCGCGCTCGGGGTGACTTACCTGACCTGGCAACACGGCGCGCTGCCGTGGGTCGCGCTGGTATTGGCGGGCACGTTTGCCTTTTATGGGCTCCTGAAAAAGAAAGCGCCCCTCGGTTCGTTGCCTGGCCTGGCCTTCGAAACGGGAATCCTCTGGTTGCCGGCAGTGGCGTTTCTTTTGGCCGTGGAAGCGGGTGGGAACGGCCAGGTGGGCCGGGCGACGGTTTCGACCTGGGGGCTGCTGGTCTTCACCGGCGTCGTAACCGGCTTGCCATTGCTGATGTTTTCCGCCGCAGCCCGCCGCATCAGCCTCTCGACCATCGGCCTCCTTCAGTATGTCGCACCCAGCTGCCAGTTGTTGATCGGGGTGGCGGTATACCATGAACCGTTCGACCGCGTGCGCTGGGTGGGTTTCACGCTGATCTGGACCGCGCTGGCGATTTACTCGATCGAAAGCCTCTGGCGGATGAAGTGGGGTGCGGCGGGAGCGATACGAAAGTGATATCGCAAAGCAACCCGTTGTTCGGTGGCGCTTTTGCGCACCCGCGGCATCCGGCCGGTGCCGACCGGAGGCTACCTGGTTCAAGGCTGGCCGGCCTGTTCCATCAGCGCCCTTAGCCGCGGATGATCGGGGGCCAGCGTGCGGGCCTCGCCGAGGATCGCCCGAGCTTCAGTGCGCTCGTCCAGGCGCAGGTAAATCTCCGCGAGGTGAAGGTAAGTGTCGAGCCGTTCAGGATTGTAGCGAAGCGTTTCACGGAAGGCATCGATCGCGTCGCGAGGTTGCCCTGCCTGCACCAGCGCCAGCCCACGATTGAAGTGGGCCGGACCGAAGTCAGGCTTCAGTTCAGTGGCGCGCTGGAAGACATGGGCTGCCTCGACCGGTTGTTTCCTGGCCATAAGCACCAGCCCGAGTTGGAATAGCCCCTGCGTGGAACGTGGGCTCAGCTCGAGGTGCTTCTGAAGGGCCTGTTCCGCCTCCGGCAACTGCTGGTTGAGCAACAACATCCGCCCCACCAACAGCCAGGTGTCGGGATACTCGGGATGCTCGCGGACCAGCCGGTCGATCAACGCTGCCGCGGCATTCCGATGACCGGAAGCCAGCAGCGGATGCGCCTGCTCGGTAAGGGCGCGTGCATCCGGCCGGCGCACGGTGACTTCGGCCTCGAATGGATCCCCCATTCCCTCGTCGGCCGGCGCCGCCTGGGCATATCGAGCCGCGACGGCGGCGCCAGGGAGATCGCCCTGTTCACGAAGCAAAAGTGTCAGCAACGCCCAGGCGGCCTTCCGGGTCCGGGGGTCCTGGGAACAAGCGCGCGCCAACTCGATGGCGTGGTCGCGGTCTCCATTGGCATGTGCCGCTCGAGCAACGAGCAACCGCGCCGGGGCATAGTCCGGCTTGACCTCGAGCAAAGGCTTCAGTTCCGCCTCGACCTCGGCCCAACGCTCCTGTTCACCAAGCAGCCGTGCCAGCCGCATCCGCGGCGCTTCGGGTTCGTTGCCGCACAACTGAACCGCCCGCTGGAATTGCGCGACGGCGGCGCCGGGGCTCGTAATCATGAGCGCCAGCCCGTGGTAATATGGCCAGCGGGGATTGGTGGGGTCGAGCTCTTCGGCGCGGGCCAGGCAGCGGCTGGCATCGGCACGAAAATCGTAGACCCAGAGCAGAGCGCCAAGCCAGCCCCAGGCGGCCCCGGACTGAGGGCTGCGGATCACCTCCTGGCGGTGCTGTTCGAGTACGGCGGCAACTTTGGGATCAACGGATTCAAGGACAAGCGCCGGGGGAGGCATGGGCGTCGGCCGAAACCACCATGCGCCGACAGCCGCAAGCAGTGCCCCCACGAGCAGGCTAAGTACTATGCTTCGAATGCGGGCACGCCGCGCCTTCGGCTCCGCCGACCGCGACGGAGGCGCGGGAATCGAACGGTTGCGATCGCGTTTTCCGGCCGGCTTGGAACGATGGTGGGGTTGTTTCATGGCGACTGACCCGTGCCGCGGCGCAGCAGCAGGTGAACATCGGCGGACCCGCCGGGGAATCGTTCGTCCAATCCGTCGGGCCAGAGGACCAGGATCGAATTGAAGTGACTGGCGGCGCCGAGGCCGAAGTGGGCGCGAGGATCGTTGCTGACGAGATAGCTGCAACTGGGCTGGATGAGGCGCCAATAGCGGCGATCGCCGGTTTCAACGATCACTTCCGCGCCGATCGCATCCCGGTTGCCAAGGGCGGGATCGAGCGCGCGCACCGTCAGCCAGTGCCCGCGCCGGGCGGCGACATTCCGGAACAACTGAGCGGGGCCACCGGCACAAATGGCGAGCAGATCGATGGCGCCGTCGTTGTCAAAATCGGCCTTGGCCAGCCCGCGACCAACTCCCACGAAACCACAAAAGTCGGGGTTCAGCTCCGAGACATTCTCGAAGTGGCCCTGGCCGTCGTTAAGGTACAGTTGATAGGCCTGGGCGTAAGGGAACCAGAACGGGATGAGCCCGGGCAGCGGTGTGCCGGGATGCGCGCTGCCGCGGCGGATGGTGCCGTTGATCAAGGCCAGGTCAGGCCAGCCGTCCAGATCGAAGTCGGCCATGACGGTGCCAAAACCGGTGCCACGCCGGGTCAGATTGACCAACCCATGGCGGGCGGTCAGATCCTGGAAGACGCCGCGGGGTCCTTGCACCCAAAAGGCATGCTGCTCGTGGCTCAGATGGGTGATGAACAGGTCAAACAGACCATCATTATTAGCGTCACCCAGGGCGATCCCCATGTTGCCAACCGTCGATCCCATCGCGTTGTAGGCAAGGCCGCGGAGTGTGGCTTCCTCACTGAAGGTGCCGTTGCGCTGATTAAGATAAAGCCGGTTGGGAACCCCGTCGTCAGCCACAAATATGTCCGGCCACCGATCCCCATCAAAGTCGGCGCACAGGATGCCCAGCGACTTCCCCTGGGCCTTGGCGAACCCGGAACTGAGGGTGGTGTCCTCAAAAGCGACCCCGGGAGCCGAGGCCACCGGACCGCGGTTTCGAAACAGGCGACTGACGGTGTTCTGGAAGTTTTGCGGCCCGCAAAAATCGGGTTGTCCGGCCGGGTCATAGCATTGCTGGGTCGGATTGTAGTCAACGTAATTGCCGATCACCAGGTCGAGCCATCCGTCCCGGTCATAATCGACGAAGGAGGCGGCGGTAGACCATCGGGCGTTGTCGATGCCGGCGGCTCGCGTGACGTCAATGAACCGCCCCTGACCCTGATTCAGAAAAAGCCGGACGTTACCGTATTCGGTGAGGAAA
>JAHDYP010000260.1 GCA_023383055.1 Verrucomicrobiota bacterium
TGGTGCCCGCGGGATCCGGAACCATCCATACCACACCCGATTCGGTCTGCCATCCCTACGGTTCCACAGTGCGACTGAACGGCGAACCCGCCGCGGGAAGGTACTTCGTGCAGTGGTCGGGCGCGGTGGGGACAGGAGCGCTGAGCCCGGTCGAGTTAACGATCACAAACCCCAATCCGGCGGTGAGCGCGCTCTTCGGCACCCTCCCGGCCAACCATTACGCGCTGACCGTGCGCGTCGAGGGCGGACCCGGCAACACCGTAACGCGCGCCCCCGAACAACCCTACTACGCAAGTGGCACGCCGGTGACTTTGACCGCGGCTCCCACGCCAGGGGAACGGTTTTGGGGCTGGTTGGGTGACGTGGTCAGCACACAGGAGCAAGCCATGGTAACGATGACGGCCAACCGGACGGTGATCGCCCAGTTTGGCGCGGTGCCGCCCGTGCCGGCCAACGATGCGTTCGCGAACCGAATTCTCCTGACGGGTCCCGAAGTCCTGACGACGGGGCGCAATGCCTGGGCCACCAAGGAACCGGGCGAACCCAACCACGGCGGGCCAGGCGGCAATTCCATTTGGTGGGAGTGGACCAGTCCGGCATCAGGACCGGCGGTGGTGTCGACGTTGGGCAGCGACTTCGACACGATCCTGGGCGTTTACACCGGCTCGGCCCTGAACGCCTTGTCCCTGGTGGGCGCGGACGACGACGGGAACGGCGATCTCACCAGCAAGGTGACCTTCAACGCCCTCGCCGGCACCCGTTACCTCATCGCCGTGGACGGAGGCGGAATGCCCGCCGCGGAAGGACATGTCCGCCTCACCGTGGTGGTGAACACGCCGCCGGTAGTGAGCCTAACCGCGCCGATAACCGGCACCCTCCTCTCGCTGCCGGGCGAGGTGCCCCTGGCCGCCGATGCCAGCGACCCTGGCGGCGCGGTCGCGCGCGTCGACTTTCTGGTGAACGGATCCGTGCTCGTCACCGACACGAGCGCGCCTTATGCCTACACTTGGGTGAATCCGCCGGCCGGTGTCCACTCCATCCAAGCCCGCGCGGTGGATGACTGGGGAGCCTCGACCACTTCAAATCCGGTCACGCTCACGGTGCGCGTGCCCAACGACCTGTTTGCCGATCGCCTGATTCTAACCGGAACATCCTCAAGCCGGATCGGAACCACCGCGGGCGCGACGGTCGAGCCCGGGGAACCGACGCCAACCACGCAAACACCAGCGCGGCACTCGGTGTGGTATGCCTGGACCGCGCCGAACGATGGCGGGGCCGTCCTGGAAGTGAACGGACACGGTTTCGAACCGGTGGCGGCGGTTTACACGTTCGCGCCGGGCGAGTCCGAGTTTACCGTGAATCGGCTCGACCAGTTGGCCAACGCGAGCGGAAACCCAATCGCCACACTCTCCTTCTTCATCACCGCGGGAAAGACCTATTACCTCGCCGTGGACGGCCGGGCCGGCGGCTCTGGATCGTTCGATCTGACGCTGGCTTCGAGTCAGTTGCCCTCCGTGAACATCGTCAGTCCCACCACCGGAACCGCATTCGTGGCGCCGGCCACAGTGGGAGTGACGGTAAACGCGATCGACCTCGACGGCACCATCAGCCGGGTCGAGGTGCTCTTTAACGGGCTGTCGGGCGGGGTCTCCACCAGCAAGCCCTACGGAGTAACCACGAGTCTGACGATCCAACAGGCCTATACCTTGACCGCGGTGGCGACCGACAACCTCGGCTTCAGCTCAACCTCGGCACCCGTCGTCGTCGTCGTCCGCGGCCCCGTCAATCAGTCGCCTACGGTGGCCTGGCAACAACCCTCCCCTGGCGCCGAATTCGGTCCGGGTGATCCCATCCCGATGCATGCCGACGCCACGGATCCGGACGGCTTGGTGGCGCGAGTCGAGTTTTACTCCGGGTCGACCTGGTTGGCCACGATCTCCGAGGCGCCCTATCAATCCGTCTGGCGTGGCGCCGCTCAAGGACCTCACACGCTCAGGGCCGTGGCGGTCGATCTCGAAGGCGCGCGCGCCACCAACAACCTCCCCATCAACGTCGTCGTGCCCGTGCCGGAGAACGACGCGTTCGCCGATCGCGCGGTGTTGAGCGGCGCGCGTACGACCGGTCTCGGCAACAACCTCGGCGCATCTTGGGAGCCGGGTGAACCCGCCCACGCGGGGCTCTTGCCGGCACGGTCCTTGTGGTGGACCTGGACGGCGCCGGGAGCGGGCCGGTTGAGCCTGAACACCGTCGGGAGCGGTTTCGACACCGTGCTGGCGGTCTATGCGGGATCGAATCTCGCCGAACTGACGGCGCTGGCCGCGAACCATGACGACGGCACCAACCTGACCAGCCGCCTGAGCTTGCCCGTGACCGGCGGTCAGACGGTCGGTATCGCCGTCGACTCCGCCTCCGACTCCGGCGGGGCGGTCGTCTTGAACCTCGAGTTCGATCAGGCACCGGTGGTGACGCTCACCTCCCCCTCTCAAGGAGCCGCGTACGTCGCCCCGGCCGATGTGCCGCTGGCGGCCCTGGCTTCCGACGCCGAGAACCCCATCGCGCGCGTCGATTTCCTTCAGGACGGCCTGCTCACGCGTTCGGTGAACCAGGCCCCCTTTGAATCGACACTGTCGGGGCTGGGAAACGGGACCTACCTGATTCAAGCGGTCGCGGTGGATGGCGCCGGTTTGAGTGTGACCTCGGCGCCCGCCACGGTGGTGGTGAGCGCGGCGAGCCTTAACCAGGCGGTGTTTCGTATCGCCAGCGCAACCTACAGTGTCAGCGAAAACGCCGGTCACCTCGTCGCGCGCATCGAGAAAAGGGCGAACAGCCCCGCCGCGTCCGTCAACTATGCCACGGTGGACGGAACCGCGCGGGCGTTGTCCGGCGCCGTCGGGGATTACCAGGCGACCAGCGGCCGGCTCGATTTCAGCGCGGACGACCTGTTCAAGCTGCTCAGCATCTCCGTGGTCGACGACCTGGCGTATGAGGGCGATCAGACTTTTTCCTTGGTGCTGGCCAACCCGACCGCCGGCGGCGTCTTAGGATCCCCCAGCGCAACGATCATCACCATTGTCGACAACGATCTCCCCGCCCAAACAACCTCCTTGACCGAAGTGGCCTACCCCGCACCAGCCCCAGCCGCCGACAATGGCTTGCGCGTGGTCCTCGAACCCGCTTCAGCCGGCGGACAATGGCGACTGCGCTGGGAAACCGCCTGGCGCCCGAGTGGCAGCGCCTTGCTGGGCCTGGTCGCCGGCAACTACGACCTCGAGTTTCGGCCGGTGCCCGACTTTCTCCAGCCGGGCAACCTGGTGGTGCCCGTGAGCGGCGGTTCGCTGGTGACGGTCACGAATGTCTACGACCGAACCTTGACCCCTGCGGTCGGCAGCTTGCGGGTCATCCTCGAACCGAGCGCTCTCGCCACGGCCGCCAACGAGGTCGAACGCGCCCAATGGCGGCTGCGGGGAGAAAGTTTCTGGCGGAACAGCGCCGAAGTCATCGCCACGCTGCCGGTCGGTGAGCACGTTATCGAGTTCAAATCCGTTAATGGCTATGAAACCCCGCGGCCGCGCGTGGCGAGCGTGGTGCCAAACCAACTCACCGAATGGGCGGTCACCTATTGGCTCGCCTCGGTTTCGCCCGGGACTGGCCCGAGCGTGATCCCGGACCACGGCAGCATCATGGGCGAGCTGCTCAGCGGCTATCCGTATGCCTATGCCGGGCAACTCCTGACCGACGCGGGCTACGGCACGGGATTCGTCGTGAAACGGCGGGTGGTGCTCACCGCCGCACACGTCGTGTTCAATGACGCTTCCCTATCCTTCGTCAAACGGAGTTGGTGGTTCTTCCAGCGGCACCGCGATGATTTCGATCCGATACCCCAGACGCCGCGGGGCTGGTACGTTTTCGAGGGCTATGCGGCTCAACGCGCGCGCGACGCCAGTCCGGGAGTCTCCAGCCCCGCTTCACAACATCTCGACGCCGCGGCGCTCTACTTCCTCGAAGACGCCGGCCGGGGCGGATACGGGGGTTACCTGGTGTCGGAGTCCGAACCGAACAGCTGGTTGCTCGGGCCCGTTCAGAAATTACTGGTCGGCTATCCGGTCGAGGGCGTGCCGGAAACCGACCGGGGTCGCATGCATCGGGTCGCGCCCATGAACTACAGCTTCGAACCGATCGGCGACCAGGTTTATCGAACCACCGGCCTCAAAAGCTACGCCGGCAACAGCGGCGGCCCCCTCTGTGTCCTATACCCCAACGGCCGCTATTACCCCGCCGCCATCTATCTCGGTGGCTCCGGACAATCCGTCGTCCGCGCCATCGACCCCGACGTCGTCGATCTCATCAACCGGGCCGAAGTCACCGCCAGCACCGGCGATAACCAGGTGGGTGGCGGCGCGGAATCGTTCGGGCCACGCGACGATCAAACCGGCTTCGCACCCGGTAGACTTCAGGTTGAATTGGGACCCGCAACCGCTTTGGCCGACGGGGCCGGCTGGCGCTTGGCCGGCCTCGGCCCCGCCGATTACGTGCGGGAAGCTTCGGCGGTCTATTCGCTCGTGCCGGCCGACTACACGCTCGAATTCAAGCCGGTCGACGGCTGGCGCACCCCACCCAACCTCCCCATCACGCTCCGCGGCGGCGAGACCCGAATGCTCCAAGTCCAATACCTCCCGCCCGCACCCACCCAGCCATCCCTGACCGCCGCAAGATTGACCAGCCAGGGACAACAATTCCGCTTCGAAATCACCGGACAACCCGGTGTGGCCTATGCCCTCGACTTCAAGACCAACCTCTCGCAGCCGCTCTGGACTCCGGTCGTCACCAATCTCGCCGGAACCAGCGGCCGTTGGCTCTTCATCGACTTCGACGCCGCTTGGGCGCCCGCCCGCTATTACCGGGTCCGCGCCCTCCCCTGACCCGGCTCTCCCGCGGCAGCCGGACTAAGGCGCGCTCAGATGTTGCCGAACGAAGTCGTCCAATCGCCGCTCGAGTGGCCCGAGCAATGGCCACAACCGCTCGAACCGCCGGTCCGCCGCCCACTTCCCCACCACCTCGGCCGCCGCAAGATCGCGTCGACGCAGTTCCGCCCCGGACCAAGCCGGGACCGAGGTGAGCAAGTTGTGCGATACCATCAAATTCGCGTTGGGAAACACTCCGGCAAAAGCCTCAAGCTCCTCCCACGACCGCCGCGGATCGAGCAGGTATTCCTCAACCAATCGGCGTTGGCCGGGATCGCTCACGTCGGCCCGGGCCACATAGTTGCCGCGGGTCGTCTCCCGTCCCTCGAGCAGGGCCGGTTCCGCAATGAGCATCTCCAGCACCGGCTCCGGACTCACTAACAACATCCGGTCGACCGCAACATACGCCGCATGCGCCACCGCCCGATTCTCCTTCCGCCGTACCAGCGCCGCCAACTCGGGAACCGCCTCGACATCCCGCGTATACACAAACAGATCGAAAGCCTCGAGTAGCCCGATCGACGGCGACTCCAGCCAGGCTTCACGCCGGATCAACTCCCGCGCCTGCTCCCGCACCCATGCCTGCCCCGCCGCTGTCCCGTCCGCCGTGGCACAGATCCGGAGCGCAACCGCCCACTCGTCCGGCGACTCGCTGCGTGCCAGGACCGCCCGAGCCTCGACGACCGCCATCGCGGGATCGACCCGCCCCAACTCATCCAGCAGCCACACCCGCAGCGTCGGCGCCGCTTGCAGAAATCCACCCGGCCCAACCCTGAACTCAAGCCCGGTCGGCCCATCCCTTCCCGAACGCAGGAGTTCGGACAATTCCGCCGCCGCCTGCGACCGGGGAAGCGTGCTCGATCGATCCTGCCATTCCCGAATCCATTCGCGCACCGACCCGGCCTCCGCCAGGACGGGCGATTCCCGCATCGCCGGCCGACCCTGGACTTCCTCCCTGAGAACCACCATGCCCGTCACTCCGACCAGCGACGTGCCCGTCCGCTCCACCTCGCCGGGGAGGGTTGAACGCGGCGCGCGCGGCCAGTTCGCGACTACCACGAACATCACCACCGCAACCATCGCAACCCAAATCAATCGCCGCTTCACCGCGCTTCGCAAGAACCGCTCCTGTTCAACCCCGGTTCGCATGGCTTTGAGCCGTCTCATGCTGAACTCTTCGGCCCCCGCGTTTCCTCCCACTCCAAGCGTGCCCGGCAAATCTCACCCCCGCCGGATTTCCTCAGCGAATGACCGTATGCCCCCGCCCCGGCTTCCCAGGTGCGGACGCTCACCACTTCGCCCTCGAGGGTCTCGCTCAGGAAATTGATCTCCAGGACCCGAAGGAGATGCTGCCGGTGAAATTCCAGCGGATAGGCATCCAGCATCCACTCAATATATCGGCCGCTGTTAACATGCCGGTTCACGTCAATATCGGCGTAGCGCACCTTGACGCAAAACACCTCGTCCCCCTCCTGGTCATCCGCCAGTTTCTCCGGGTCCCGGCCGAGCACGGCCTTGCCGTCCAAGCCCGCCAGGCCGGCCAGCAAGACATTCAGGCGCTGCGGCCGTTTCGAGGTGGCGTCCAGCACCAGCCAGGCGCTCGACCCCGCCGCAAGCGTCGTCTCCGTGTCATCGGTCACCTTGAAATCCCTCATCGCGAACAACGCTTTCGTGGCCCGCGGCCAGGTCTGCAGTCTGGCCTCGCTTCCCCATTCCGGCGCACGCCGCACCTCGATGCGGAGACGCGACAGCACCCAAAACTTGCCCTGCCTCCCCAGGTGCTGGAACCCGACGCCTAACGCCTCGGCGTGGTTCCATGCCGCTTCCAGGAAATAGCGACAGAGACTCGCGCTCGTGGCCCGACGCGTGAAATCCACGTCATACGACCGGATCTTCAGCGGCTCGGTCCAAATCGAGGTTTCGCCGGGAACAGAATTCATACTCTGACTCGCATCCGCGCCATGCTACTCCCACTTTCGCGGCCCGCAAGCAAGCCATCCGAGCGGTCCGCAGCTCATTTGGACTGAGGCAGCACCTCGATTAACGATCGCAATCGTCCAGCAACAGGGTGACAGCTTCAGTATTGGTTGCTCCTTGCAGCCCAGCCAAAGCGGCATAGCGCTCCGCTTCCCGCCGCAGCCCACCAAGCCCCGACTCGGGAACGCGCCAACAGGGGGACAGGTTCAAAGTGCTTGACCGATTTCCCGCGCGGGTCTATGCCACTGGCCAGGCTTTCAACCAAGGAGGAAGGAAGTATGCGCCAGGCACGGATCAAGGTCATGGAGGAGACAGCCGTTTATCACTGCATCTCCCGCGTTGTCGGAGGGCAATTTCTACTGGACGACC
>JAHDYP010000261.1 GCA_023383055.1 Verrucomicrobiota bacterium
GTTGACGTCGCCAGCCGTGACGCCCATGCCCACCCCTTCGACGTCCAGGCCGGAACCCACACTGGTGTCGCGGAAGGAACCGTCCGCCTGCTGCTGAAACAGCTGGTTCTTCGAGCCGGACCCGGCGCCGCCGCATTGGACCAAATAGACATCCAGGCGCCCGTCGTTGTCGTAGTCCAACCACGCGGCGCCCGAACCGATGTGCTCCGGCATGACAAACTCGCCCTTCGAACCGGAATCGTGCTGGAAGATCAGCCCGCGTTGAACTCCAATCTCCTCAAACAAATCACCGCCGACGGAAGGGGTCGCAACCTTCTCGGACCCGGGAGCTGTGGAAGGCCGACAAGCGGTAAGGCACAGGATTGCGAGGCCGAAGAACCAGACCGGAGCCACACGCCCACCGAGCGCTCGCAAATGTCCGGCAATCCGGCGGGCCGAGAGCTTTGGGCCTCGGCGATACGATCGCGCCCACCGCAGACGCCCGAACTCCTCCATTCCCTGGGCCACCCGTACGTTCCTGCGCCCGCCCTCTGCCGCTGGGCAGCTGGGCGGGCGCAATGGAAACAATCCGACGCGACGGGTCAAAGGATCGCAATCACGGCTGCGAGACCCGGTAGTAGCGGCCCTCCGGTGGCGGATTGGCGTCGACGTAGGTGGTCTGGCTGCCGCCGCTATCCAGGCCGGATTGGACGGCCGTCCAATCGACCAGATTGGGCGATGCCCAGACGCTGTACTTCGCGCCCGGCTCGGAGGGCCAGGTCAGGGTGAACCGGTTCTGGGCACCGTCGTGGCTGCCGCTGATGATGACCTGGCCCGACGGGACAAACGGTGTGCCATCGGGTTGAGTCGGGTTCGGCGGAATGCGAAGGTCGATCCAGAGCCAAGTCTGGGAACCATCCGACCAGTCATAAGGGTCGCCATCAACACCCACCGGGGTCAGGGCGAGATCGACGATGTCATTCGGTTTCAGATTGAAGTAGAACCGACGCACTTGACCCACCGTGTCGCTGCCGGGCACGACCCGTGAGTCGACCTGAGCACCGTTGACATGGAGCGAACCGGTAACGCCCGCGTTGGCGGAGTTCTCTTTCTTCGCGAACCAAACGAGCGCGACCGGGGTGGTCTTGGTCAGTTCGCTGCCCACCCAACGACGAATCGCCCAATGCTCGAAGTCGTTCGGAGGACTGTTGGTGCCGTTCGGGTGGATCGAAATGGCATTCTGGTAGGTCCAGGGCCCGTTGTCGGCGGTGTTGAGATCCCACTGCGTACCGGTCCAGGTCTGGCTGGTTCCATTCCATTCGCCCTGCCCTTCGCCACCAGGGTAAGGAATGAAGTCCGTGGTGGCATTGTAATCGATGGTGCCGGAGGCGGGATCGAAGGCTCGGTAACCGTTGAACCAGCCGTTGGCGCCCTGCGTGCCCGAGAATTCGGCCTGCGAATTCGCGATGACCTGGCTCAAAAGACTGTCTTCGGGATCCAGCGGATCGGTATTCGAGGCAATCTCGTCGGCATCGCTGAATCCGTCACCGTCGGTGTCCGCCTTGTTGGGATCGGTGGGCGGCACCCGGTTGACCTCAACGCTGTCGGAAAGGCCGTCGCCATCGGTGTCCACCTTCTTCGGGCTGCTGCCGGTATTGGTGGCACTGACATAGACCCCGGTGTTGTTCTCGACGAGATCAGACAAGCCGTCCCCGTCGGTGTCGCCCTTGGTTGGATCCGTATCGCGATCGTACTCGAAGAAGTCGGTAAGGCCATCCCCGTCGGAGTCGCCATCACGACTGAGCTGGGGCAGATCGCCGGGGAAGTAAAGCTCCTCCCAGATATCGGGGATCCCGTCGCTGTCGGTATCACCGGATCCGGCAGGGATGAACAGGCTGCCGTCGGGTTGGCGGGGGTTGGACGGAATGCGGGAATTGATCGTGAGTCGATTATTGCTGCCGTCGCAGCCATCGGCATCCGAGCCATCGGGGCCGCGCGGGCTCAGGATGAGGTCGATGATGTCACCCGGCTCGACATTGGCGAAGAAGGTGCGCGTGACGCCGGTGGCGTCGTTCCAGGCGACGAACACGCGATCCCGGAGTTGACCATTAATGTAGAGGGCGGCGGTGACCCCGTTGCCGCAGCCGGCGTTGCTCTTGCGGGTGTGGTAACGAAGGGCCAGTGGCGTGGTGGCCGTGATATCATTGGCCACCCAGCGGCGAACGGTCCAATGAACCGGGCTGGTGTTCGGATGCGTGTTCTCCGTGCCCAACTCGGTCCACGGCCCGGCGGCGGCCGTATTGAGGTCCCACTGACCACCGGTCCAATGCTGGGTGTCCATATTCCATGCCCCCAGGCCTTCACCGCCCGCAAACAGAATGAACCCGGTATCGGGCGCGTAATTATCTCCTCCGCCATCGGCGGTGAAGTTGCGATAACCATGGTACCAATCGTTCTGGCCCTGGTTCCCGGAAAAGCCGCTGTTCGAATCGGCAAACGGATTAGCTCCCGGGTTGTCGCCCGGATCGGCCGGATTGAAACCGGAGTTGACTTCATCGCCGTCCAGGTAAGTGTCGTCGTCACTGTCCGGATCGAAAGGATCGCTGGTCGGCAGCACCAGCACTTCGTCGCCATCCAACCGACCGTCGTTGTCGGTATCGGGATTGGTGGGACTCGTGCCGGTGTTCGTGAGACTGACGTAGACGCCGGTGTTGGTC
The DNA here is from genome assembly GCA_023383055.1 of Verrucomicrobiota bacterium. Lineage (GTDB taxonomy): Bacteria > Verrucomicrobiota > Verrucomicrobiia > Limisphaerales > JAHDYP01 > JAHDYP01. The sequence continues at coordinate 2,697 of JAHDYP010000261.1, forward strand.
TCGACGCCATCGCGCAAGCCGTCGTCATCGGTATCGGCCTTGGTCGGGTTGGTGCCGCGCTGCATCTCCGCCGTGTCGTTGAGACCGTCAACATCGTAGTCACCCGTGCGCGTGAGCTTGGTCAAATCGCCGGGCGAATAGATCTCTTCCCAGACATCCGCGAGTCCGTCGTTGTCGGAATCGACCACGATTTCGACGGTCATCCAGGTAAAGGAACCGTCCGCACCGTCGTTCACCGCGCCATCCACACCCACCGGGCTGAGAACCAGGTCGAATTTGTCGGTCGGCAGCGCGCTCGCATAGTAAACATTCGTCACCCCGACACCGTCGGTCCCGGCAATGACGGCGGATTGGACGCGGTTGCCATTGAGATGCAGCGCGCCGGTCACACCGTTGCCGCCACTGACGTTTTCCTTGCGGATGTGCCAGGTGACCGCAACCGGCGTGGCGGCGGTCAACTCCGTGGCCACCCAGCGCCGGATGGCCCAGTGCTCGCCATTTGTCTCGTCGGCATTCGGGTGCGCCGCCTCCTCGGCCAGCAGGGTCCAGGGCGCGGCGCCCGCGATCTCCAGGTCCCAGGCCTCACCGGTCCACGCCTGCACCCACAAGCTCCAATCGCCTTGGCCCTGGCCGCCAGGGAAAGGAATGAAATCCGTGTCGGGATTATAGTTGATGGGTTCGTCGATCCCGAGGATTTCACGCAAGCCGTGGTACCAGCCGTTCTGGCCCTGGGTGCCAGAAAACTCGGCGATGGAATTGGCGATCTCCTGGGCGCGCAGGGGGAGCAGTGCGGCCGAGGCAATAAACAATGCCAGAACCACAACGCAGGGTCGTACAGTGTTGGTTTTCATAATGGGAAGACAGCAGCGGAAACTGACTGAGAGTTGCGCATCAGTAACATGAGCTCGGGTTGCGCAATATTCATCGCTGCGACGTCTCAATTGTCAAGCTGGATCATTCCGCCTTGAATAAACTAAACTGCATGGGGCCATCGCGCTTCGCGCCAATCGCGCAAAGCCTCGAGTGGCGTACAGAAAAAAACCGGCGCTGAATCCGCCGGTTCTTGATCCAACGATTGACTGTCAGACGGCTTTAGGCCGTATGGCGACGACGCAGCATGAACGCGCCGAAAGCCAGCGCCCCGAGCGAGGCCAGCACGCTCGAAGGCTCGGGCACGCTCTTGCAACCGAGAGCAGCCCAATGCGAAATGTCAGGGACTTGCCGACCGCCGTTTCGCAGTGCTGTCTTTGCGACCTCCACAATCTTGTTGTCTCCCCAAATCGAGCTCAGTTGGTCGTAATTAAGCACCACGTAACCGTTCCCGCCCTTGATGACAAGATACTGGGGCAGACAATCAAGGCCGCTCAGGTCAAGGCTCTTCCCACCCGAACCACCGCTCGCCAGAACATCCAATCCCAGCAGGCAATCTTTCAAATCCCCGGCATTCTTATAAGCCCATCTGCCTTCGGTGTTGCCACCAAAGAACGACCCGACTAGCGGGGCAAGATTCGCGTGGGTATTATTGGAGCCGTTGGCCCCGCGGTTGCCAATACCGGCGGCATTCACAGCAACCACGTTTGCCGCGATGCCGCACGCCAGAAGTACTACAGCGATTTTTTTCATAAACATGATACACTACACCCGCATTAATAGAAGTTTCTCTTCGGACTGTTCACGTTGCGCATCTGCTATGCCAAACGGAACGGGTTTGAGCAACCCGCTGGAAACCCACAAAAACGCGCGACTCCAACCCACTACCAGTCAAGCGAAATGCATCCGCCGATGCTTTGGCGTTGCATTCGCAACGCACATCCAGGGTCAGCGGCGATAGCCTTCACAAGCTCCACGGCGCGCGCATTGGACGCGTGAGCATCCGGCTCGCCTCGTCGTCCCCCACCAGGCGCTCCTGCACCGGATCCCAATTCAGTTTCCGCTTCAACCGCATCGCGATGTTGCCCAGGTGACAGACGGTGGCCGTGCGATGGCCAACCTCGACCGGCGCCACCGGGTCCCGCCGGGTCTTGATCGCTTCCAGGAAGTTCCGGACATGATCCGGGATATGATATCGGCTGGCCTCCTCAATGCGATCCGGGTTGCTCTGCGGCAGGCGGATGTCGTTCGGCCCCGGAGTCAAGGCCTTCAACGACTCGGGATCGGTTTTCAATCCCTGATAGCCGTATTCGACCCAGCCTTCGCTCCCCTCGATGCGGATGCTGAACCCGGGTTGATCGGTTCGACACAGCAACTCGACGCCTTGGGCATAACGCGCGCGAAAGGCGGTCTTGGTCGCCGTGTTGTAGAGCCCGCCCGGGGCCGGCCATTCCGATCCCAGATCCTCCACCTCGACCGGCCCGCTTTCATCCATCCCGAGCGCCCATTGCGCCAGATCGTTCGTGTGCGCCCCGAAATTCGTCACCTGACCGCCCGAATAATCCAGATTGAACCGGAACCGATAGAAACAACGGTCCTTGTGATATGGCACCTTCGGGGCCGGTCCCAACCATAGATCGTAATCGAAACCCTCAGGAATCGGCGTTGGCTCCCAGCCTGGGCCGGGATCGACGGCGTTGATCTCGGCCACCTGAGTGAGGATGCGCCGGACTTCACCGATCCGGCCATTCCGGACCAGTTCGGCGGCGCGGCGCGCCTCGGGGCTCGAACGATAATGACTACCCGTCTGGAGAATTCGCTGATGTTGCCGGACAGCTTTGACCATTGCCTGTCCCTCGGCCACGGTCAGCGACAGCGGTTTCTCGCAGTAAATGTCTTTGCCCGCCCGGGCCGCCATCACCGTCATCAAACCGTGCCAATGATCCGGGACCACCAACGCCACGGCATCGATGTCGGCGCGCGCCAGGATTTCCCGAAAATCGTTATACGCATCACAGCCGCGATGACCGGCCGCGCCGGCGCGTCCCGCGTAGAAGGCGTTGACCTTTTCCCGGGCCGGCTTGCGCCCCAGATACTGGTCCGGATGCCGATACCCGTGGCAGGCGGTGTTCACGTCGCACACCGCCACCACCTGGCAATCGTCGTGGCCCAGAAACGCCGGCAGATCGATCGTGCTCTGGTTCCCGCACCCGATGAATCCGAGCGTGATCCGGTTGCTCGGGGCGCTGGCGCCGAAGAGTGTGGAAGGGAGAAAGCGCGGCGCGGCGGCCACGGCGGTCATCCACCCTGTGAATCTCAGAAAATCCCGCCGTCGCCACGGCGCCATCGTTGGAATACGCTTCAATTTCGGTTGCATGATTTTGCTCAACTCCTCGTCGCGTCAGCCTGCCTGGTGAAGTTCACGGCCATGAACTTACACCCGCCTCCCGGACATTTCACTCTTTTCACGTCGGCGCAATCGATCGGACCCTTGGTTGCCCCGACAGATTTTCTGTCGCAGGTGGGACAGAAAATCTGTTCTCCGGAAACTGCAGTCGAACTCAAATCGTCGACCCGTTCCGGCTGGCATTCCCCACGAGAATCACTTGACCGAGGTCAAGGCCAAAGCAGGTGCGGGCGTGACACGTACGTGGGCTTCCGGCAGACTGTCGCATCGTGACAAACGCCGATCTTAGCTCCGCAGCGCCGCGACGTTTGACGTTCGCGATCGTTTGCGAGGAGCCGTTCCGGCTGTTTTTTCCACTCGCCGTCGTGGCGGGGTTGGTGGGCACGCTCGTGTGGCCGCTACATTTCATCGGCTGGGTGACCTGGTATCCGGGCGTCAATCATGCCCGCATACTGACCCAGGGATTCTTTGGGGCGTTCATGATCGGTTTCCTGGGCACTGCCCTGCCCCGGATGCTTTCGTCGCCGCGTCTGACCGGACCCGAAGTGGGGTTGCTCTTCGCGTTGCATGCGGCGTTGATCGTGGCTCACGCCTTGGCGCGAACAACCGTCGGCGATGCCTTTTTCCTCGCTTTGCTGGGTGTGTTGATGTTGTCGCTCGGGTCGCGGGTCCTGCGCCGGAACGACGTGCCACCACCCGGGTTCGTGCTCGTCGGCCTCGCATTCCTGTGTGGCGCGGGTGGCACGGTCCTGGCCTTGATGCAGGAGCGGCTCGAAGACCGGTTCTTCTGGCTCTATCTGCGGCCGTTGCTCCAGTTCCACGGCTTCATTCTCCTCCCGATTCTGGGCGTCGGCGGATTCATCCTGCCGCGTTTCTTTGGCCTGCCCAATCGCCACGATTTTCCCGAGTCGCGCACCCCGCCGCCGGGTTGGATGCGACAAGCGCTCTGGGCCCTGGTTGTCGGGGGGGCGATCCTGGTCACGTTCGTGATCGAGGCGCAGGGAATGCCGCGACTGGGGAGTGGCCTGCGGTTTCTGGTTTCCGCGGGTTATCTTTATTGGCAGGTGCCGTTTCTCCGTTCGAGGGTTCGGAAGTCGTCGCTGGCGTTCGCGCTGCGCATCGCGTTTCTCCTGCTGCCGGCGGGGTTCCTGGCCGTGGCGCTTTTTCCGACCTACCGCGTGGCGCTGCTGCACCT
>JAHDYP010000262.1 GCA_023383055.1 Verrucomicrobiota bacterium
GCGCAGCCGCCGGCCAGGGGCTCGCCGCGGCTCAGCACAACCTCGGCGTCATGTTTGCCGAGGGCGACGGGGTGCCCCGGGATCGGGCCGAGGCCGTGAAGTGGTTCCGCAGGGCGGCCGAGCAGGGGCATGCCGCGGCACAATGCAACCTGGGCGCGATGTATTACGCGGGGGAAGGGGTGCCGCGGGATTGTGTCGAAGCCTGCGAATGGTACGCGCTTGCGGTGCAGGGGGGTGTGGTCGTCGCCGAGGATGGGTGCCGCGATCTGGCCCTCGAAATGAGCGCGGGTCAAATGGTCGAAGCGCTGCGGCGGTGCCGGGAGTTTCAGCCTGTGAAGCCCGGCCCCTGAAGCTCCAGCGCTGTGGTCTATTCCTCCACGCTGAAGGTAACGTCCAAGCCTTCCGCACGGGCCAGAGTGCCTTGAATGCGGTCGGCGGTCAGGAACGTGTCACATTCGAGTTCGAGTGCCAGCGCGACGTGCAAGAGGTCGAAGCCCCGGCAGCCGAGACGTTCGGTGTGTTTCTCGGAGAGTTTTCGCGCTCGCTGGATCGCGAGGTCCATGTCCAGTGTGATTTCGATCAAGGCACGGCGGGAAATGAGTTTATGAAGCAGTGCCAGAGAGGTATCGCGCTCCCGCTTGACTCCCGACCTTTCGGAGGAGCCCAGCGTGCGGCGTTGGTGGAAGGCCCGCTGACGAATGGCGTTGGTGACTTCCAGACCGTGGAGGGGAAGAAAGAACAACGCCGGTCGCCCGAGCCGCCGATAATCACCAACGGCGGCCGCCGTGCCCGGTTCTGGCGTCAGGAGTTTCACCAGAAAGCTGGTGTCGGCATAGGTTCTCATCGCCGTGATTCAAGAACAATCTTTGAGAGGCTGATGCTCGAAGGCTGCTCGCGCAGCACTTCGTCCAGGATCTCGTCGATCGCCCGGCAGCGTTCGGCCTCGTCCGCGTCGGTGCCATGGGCGGGTTGGAGGATCCAAAGGGGATGGCCGTTGTCAGTGACTTGCACGGATTTGCCGGCGCGAGTCATCCGTTTCACCTTGAGCGGCTCGCGGACCAGGGTCCGAAGCGAGATCGTTGTCATACTGTCAGACACTACCGACTGACAGTGACTGAGTCAATCCCGCTGCTTATCACATCTTCACAACCACGGCGGCATTTACCCCTCACCCCGGGAGGGGCGAGGGTGACCCGAGGAACGCAACATGGAGAAATCCAGGCTGGGACTTACTTGGCCGAAGCCCGGACTCTGGGGGGCTTGCACAGCGCGGGCTCGCGGCTCGCCGCGCCGAAGCTCCGAGCGAAGGCAGGTAGCTCGCCCCTCCAACGGTGGTTGTGTCACCACACGCGCACGGTGCGCGCGCCGGGGCCGGTCTTTTCGAACGGGCCCGGCGTGGGGCGAGATTTGCTCCGGCGCTTGCCGAAGTAATCGGTATCGATGGTCAACGGTGAACCGTCGGCATTGACGTAGGGGAGTTCCGGGATCCGCGCCGTGCCTAATCGTTCCGTGGTCACGGGGGCGGTTTCCGCCCGGCGCAGCGCTTTCTCCAGCATCAGGTGGAGCCTCACGCGGTCGCCTTCGTGGACGAGTTCGAGTGCCGGGTTTTGGTCGGTCATGAGGATGGGGCTGGTCTCGGCGGCGTAGGGTTGGGCCTGATGGTAGTAGGCATTGCCGCCGGTGATCAGCGGGAGTTCGCGGCCGTCGTAGCCCCAGAGGCCGTGGCTGCTGATCCAGCGGATTTCCTCGAGCTTGGATCTCTGCTCAGCGGAGGGGGACTTGCCATCGCCGATGAAGAGATTGTTGAAGAAGCGATCGTCGCCGCCGGTGGTTTTGGCCAAGGCCGCCACGGTGGTGGAATGGGGGGGGTGATAAGGCGTCTCGCGGTCGGGTTCGGGCCGGTTGGTGATTTTGCCGGCGAACAGGTTGTGGGCGTAAGCGCCGCCTTGGGACATATCGAGCAGGCTGGTGGGCGAGAGAAAGAGATTGTTATCCACCATGAACGGGCCGTGGTTGACCTCAACGAAGAGATCTTCGCTGATGTTCTGGTAGAAGAGGTTTTGTGTGACGCGGGTGCCCTGGGCCATCCAGTCCAGCCAAAGGCCGCGGTGGGTGCGGTAGACGCGGTTGTCGCGAATCACGGCGTCGATGGCCGCATGGATTTTGATGCCGGCCATTTCGGCGCCAGTGAACAGGCGCCGGATGTGGGCGTCGTGGATGACATTGCCTTCGATGGTGCTGAACGCGGCGCCGAGGCTCCCGACGAGGCCGGCCTGTTCGCAGTGGGAGATGGTGTTGTGGCGGACGATATGGTGGCCGATGTTCTCGCGGGTCCAGGCGATGGGATGGGCATGGGCGCGTTCGATGGTTTTGACGTAGCCTTCGGCGGTGTCGGCCGAGGTATTGTCGTAGGCATCGCCATGCTTGCCCAGTGTGACCCCGGTGCAGGTCGAATGGCTGATGGTGTTGTTTTCGATGATCCAGCCCTTGCTCCAGTGGGTGCCGATGAGGCCGATTTGTTCGGCGGTTGGCGGTGCCCAGGGAGTGGCGGCATGGCGGAGGGTGAACCCGCGGACGGTGATGTGGTTGCGCCCCGGTTGGTCGGGGTAGAAGACGGACTGACGCGCGTTGATCTCGACCAGTTCCTCGTTGGGATCGACCCCTTCGAACTGGGCCCAGAGGGTGGTGTGCGTCTCGTCCACCTGGGCGAACCAGAGTTGCCGGTTCAGTCCCCGCTCCTCCAGGGAGTCGTTGGTCCGGCTGCGGAAGATCAGGCAGAGGGTTTGCGCGCCGCGGACCGGTTTGATCCCGGCGTTGACCGACGTCCAGGCCTGCCAGTCGCCGGTGTTGACCACGGCGCAGGTGCCGAGCAATTCGCCGTCCGGTTGGTTCAGCCGGATCTCGATGAGACCGCCTTCGGTGGCGGAAGCGACGCGCAGTTCGATCTGGTCGGTGCCGGCACCGAAGTCGACCGCATCGTAGGTCGCCCAATCGCCGTGTTCGATCATGCCGATGCACTGGCCTCCTTCCGTGCACGGGGCGGTTTCCAGGCCTTGCTGCTTCGCGAAGCTGACGGCGGGGATGCGGGCATCGGGGTTGGCGGCCGAGCCGGGGCGCAGCCAGGCCACGTTCAAGAGGTACTGCTGGTCACCGCGGAACAGCCAGTCGGGCTTCCGGCCGTCGGGCAGCAGCACTTCATCGAGCGTGACCGCTTCGGTGAGCCAGTCGCCGTTCAGATAGACTGCGCCGGTGTGATGCTCACGGCCGCGCCCGTTGAACCAGTCGCCGCGGATCGCATTGGTGAAGGGATTGAAACTGCCGAAGAACGTGTTGGGGAGGGTCACGCGCCAGACGTCGGGCTGGACCTTGAGCCAGCCTTTGACGACTTCGGAGCCCTTGATCTCGACCTGTGCTCCTCGGGCCGCCTGGTAGACGATGCGCTGAGAGTCGGAGACGCCGCCGCGCGGAGGATTGACCCGTTCACGGTAAGTGCCCGCATGGACCGTGATGGTGTCGCCCGGTTGGGCGAGATCGGCGGCCCGCTGGATGGTGCGGAGCGGTTTCCGGCGGGTGCCGGGGTTGGCGTCGTTACCTTGGGTGGCGACATGGAATTCGGCGGCGAATGCGAGCGACGGCAGCAGGACGAGGAGCAGACAGGGAGGACCAAGTCTCATGCGCCGAGGAAAGCAGCAGTATGGGATCGATGCAAGAGCGGAGCCTCGAGGGCGAGGATTGGGGATTGGGGGGTGAGTTACACTGGCCAAAGCCAGGGATCCCATGTATTGGAAGGGCCCATGAAAAAGATGTTTGTTTTGATGGCGCTGGTCGGTGGATTGGTCGGTTGCTCGACCTCGAAGCCTCAGCCGGTGGTGCAATCGTTGTTTAACGGCCGCGATCTGACCGGCTGGGTTGTCATGCACGGGGGAGATTGGACGGTCGAAGACGGGGTGCTCGCGGGTCGAAATGGCAAGAACTGGTCGACCGACCCCGAAGTCAGCGGCTCCTGGCTGCGCTCGGAGCGGTCTTATCAGAACTTCATCCTCGACCTCGAGTACACCATCGAGGGCAACAGCGGCATCTTCATCCGATCCGGGCTCGAGAAGAACCCGGCCTTCACCGGCTACGAAATGCAGGTGCTTTCCGACCATGGCCGCGCTCCTTCCAAGGGTTCCGCGGGCAGCCTCTACGATGTCATTGCCCCCAGTCAGAACATGACCCGACCCACCGGCCAATGGAACCAGGCGCGGATCCTGGTGGAAGCATCCCGGATCCAGATTATTCTCAACGGGGAATTGGTGGTCGACTTCGATGACGCCACGCGATCGACGGGCGGCTATATCGGTCTCCAAAACCACGACGACAAGTCGGTCGTCAAGTTCCGCAATATCCGGATCACGGAATTGTGAGCGTCTCCCGGGGGAGCACGCGCTGGCTGCTGATCTGCGTCTGGGCCGGGACGGTCCTGGGGGCGGCCGCCGGCGCCGTTGCCTCCGCTCCCACCGGGTTGGCCGCCCGCGGCGGAGACCGGAGTGTGCTGCTGAATTGGTCAGCCGCGACGACGACCGCCGGAGGTGGTTATCAAGTTTACCGTGCGGACCGTGCCGACGGCCCGTTCACTCGGATCACCGCGACGGCGCTGGTCAATCCCGCCTATGCGGATAACACCGTCGAGAACGGTTTGACCTACCATTACCGGGTCCAGGATGCGGGTTCGGTCGGCGCCTCCGGCCGCCACTCGAACACCGTCACCGCGTCCACGGGGGCATTTGCCAGTGACGACGAGTTCCTCGATTTCCTGCAGTATGCGGCCTTCCAGTATTTCTGGAGGGAGGCCAATCCGGCCAATGGCCTGGTTCGCGACCGCAGTCGGCCCGATTCGGTTTCGAGCATCGCGGCGACCGGGTTTGGCCTGACGGCGCTTGGGATAGGCATCGACCGGGGTTGGATCACGCGGGCCGAGGGGCGGGAGCGCGCATTGACCACGCTGCGCACGTTCTGGGAGCGGCCCCAGGGTGCGGGTCCCGAAGGCTGCATCGGCTATCGCGGCTGGTTCTATCATTTTCTGGATATGAACACGGCGCTCCGCGTGTGGCGGTGCGAGTTGTCGTCGATCGACACCGCCCTGTTCCTGGCCGGCATGCTCGACGCCGGGATTTACTTCGATCAACCGGAAGCCGAAGAACCAGCCATCCGTGCTTTGGCCGGCCGGATCTTCGACCGGATCGACTGGCAGTACCTGGCCACGGGAACCAACTCGCTTTCGATGGGTTGGCGGCCCGAGACCGGGTTCATCGAAGCCCGCTGGATTGGTTACAACGAGGCCATGATTCTTTACATCCTGGGCCTCGGGGCAACCGTGCGCCCGCTTGCCTCGGATCACTGGACCGCCTGGACCAGCGGCTACTCCTGGACGACACATTTCGGGCAGGACTACGTTGCGTTTGCGCCGCTCTTTGGCCACCAGTATTCCCATTGCTGGATCGATTTCCGGCAGATTGCGGACGGCTATCTGCAGCGGAAAGGGATCGACTACTTCGAGAACTCGCGGCGCGCCACGCTCGCCCAGCGCGCCTACTGCATCGCCAACCCCGGCGGTTTCCCCGGTTACGGCGCCGAGGTTTGGGGTCTGACCGCCTGCGACGGCCCGGGATCGACCGGGTTCTTCGCATACATCGCCCGCGGCGCGCCTCCGGCTGAAAACGACGATGGCACGATCGCGCCCACCGCGGTGGGGGGGTCGCTTCCGTTTGCGCCCGAGTATTGTCTCCCCACGCTCCGGCACTTCTATGACCGATACCGGACCCGGCTCTGGACGGGTTACGGTTTCCGCGATGCCTTTAATCTCACGGCCGATTGGTGGGGGCCTGACGTGCTGGGGATCGACCAGGGCCCGATCCTGATCATGGCGGAAAACCATCGGACCGGGTCGGTCTGGCGGCGGTTCATGCGGGAACCGATCGTCCACAGGGGATTGGCGGCGGCCGGTTTCGCGCCGGTCACTGCCGCGGATAAGGCGCGGCGTTGACCCCGATTTTGTAGACCAGACCGCCGCGGAACACGTCCACCACCACCCGTTGGCCCACCTGCTTGGCGGCCATTGCCTCGCGCAACTGCGCCGCCGTGGTCACCGCCTGGCCGTCTATCGCCGTCACAATGTCGCCCACCTGCAGCCCCGACGATTCTGCCGGCGTGTCCGGGATCACCGCCGCCACCACCACGCCCTCCGTCACGCCGGGATTCTGGCTCCGCACCTGGGGGCTCTCGGCGAGTGTCTGAATGGACACACCCAACCAGGCCGCCGGCGCCGGCGTGGCGGGCTGGGTCGGCCGGGCGGCCCCGGCGGCCACCACCGACTGGAACTGGGTACGCAGCGCCTGCTGCTGGTTTGCCAGCTGTTGATTGGCGGCCTTGAGTTGCGCGTGCTCCTGCTGCAGAGCCGCGTACTGCCCCTGTAATTGCTGGAACTCCTGGTATTGGGCGCGGAGTTTGTGGATCTCCCGGGTCTGTTTCCGCAGACGCTCCAGCTCGCTCGCATCCGCTTCCAACCGGCGCAGCCGCTGATGCTCGGCCTTCAGCTCCGCCAATTGGTCAGCCTCCGCCCGGAGCGCCTGGTTCTCCGCGCGGAGGCGTCCGAGCTCCGCCCGGCCGTAAACCGCGGCGAGCCCGGCGCCGATCAAAGCCGCGGCCAGCAACCCCAACCCCATCATTGAAATCTTGCCACCCATCAAGTCACCTCAACCCACGTCACCCCGTATCTTCATCATGTTCGCGATTCGCACAACCCCTTTTTGGGCGTCGGTCGCCCGCGGCTGACTTCGCCCTTGAGCCTTCATTGCTTCATGGGATAGTGAATTGCGCCGCGCACGCGCCGGTCGCGACACCATGAAAACGTCGAACCAAGCCAACCCCGCGCCCACCACGGTTTCGTCCGCCTCCTGCTCCGCCGGCGAGTACCCCCGCATGTTCCGGCTCCGGCAGCGCCTGCCCACGGCTTTGCCGGTTGATTTTGCCGCCGTGTTGAGTGATGCGTTGGCGCGGCGACAGGTCCTGGCGGCGCTCCAGCCCGGCGCGCGCATCGCCGTCGCCGTCGGCAGCCGCGGCATTGCCAACCTGTCCGAAATCGTGGCCGCCCTCCTTGAACCGCTGCGATCGGCCGGC
>JAHDYP010000263.1 GCA_023383055.1 Verrucomicrobiota bacterium
GCGTTTGCTTCGGCGTCAGTCGTATTGCCGGCCGTCGAGCGATCGCCGATGCCCGAGGTTTGCACGGTATAGCTTTCGCCGGCGGTCTGCGGACTGGTGGTTAGCACCACGGTCTTGCGGTCAGACAGCAGCACGGCATTCGAGACGGTCAATCCACCGCTGAGGGTGAAGTTGGCGGTGTTCGTCGCGTCTTCGAGTCGGATTGGTTCGGAGAAGATGAGCGTGACGTGGCCGTTCGAGACGTTGCCTTCGGCCGAAAGCAGAATCGGCGCGGTCTGGTCCGGTGTGACGGTGAGGGTGGCGGGTTGGCTGGTGGCGCTGGCGCCAGGGACCGTGACCACACAGTCGAAGGTGTTGCCGTCTTCGATCAACGACGCCTCGGGCAGGAACAGGCTGGAAGCGTTGGCGTCCGGGATGTTCAGGCCGTTCTTCCGCCACTGGTAGAATAGTCTTGGCTCGGAGGCAGTTGCTTTGACGATGAACGCGACGGACTGGCCTTCCGCGGTGACGACACTTGAGGGTTGTTCGATGATCGTGACGGTGGCGGCGGTCGGATCACCCAGCAGGGCCAGGTAAGCGCCAGGGATGGGGGGATCGCCGTCGCGCGGGGGCGGTTGGCCGGGCATTTGCCAGGCCACGCCCAGCACGTTGGCCGCGCTGCTGGTGGCCAGGACTTCCACGTAGTAAGCCAGGCCTTCTTCAAGATGAATGGGAAGCGAGACAGTGGGTTGGGGACTCCCATGCCACCCGGGCGTCACATGATTCCAATGGCGTGATCCGCTACCGCCGCAGGCAAAGCCGCAGGATTCAAACGCGACGCGCAGTATGTTCAACGGGCTCTCGTTCCGGCTGAGATAAAGCGCCGCTTCGGAAACGTTGCAGAGATGGAACGTGTATTCGCCCGTCACCGGCGGCAGCAACCAGCCGTAAAGCCGAATGCCGTCCTGGTAGTAGGCGCCGGGCGGGATTTCGAAGTCGTGCAGCGTGGTCGTGGCGTCGGGCTGGTTCGGGAACTTTGGATGGTTGGTGAGGCTCTCCAGCCTTCCATCCGGCTCGATGCCCGAGTAGTTCTCCTGCCGGACGAAGCCGCGATACAGATTCAGGGCGGTGAAGGTCACCGTTGTGCCGGTAGCAATGGCGTTCGGTACGGGAGCGCGGTCCAGCACATGGCTGACGGACAGCGTGTAGGTGGTGCCGGGGTTCAGGCCGGAGGTAATCAGGCGGACGGTGCGCGAGTTGACGCCGAATTCGGCCGCAGTGATGGTCACACCCTGGTTGAGCGCGTAGTTGGCGGTGTTGGTGGCAGAGACCGGATCGAGGGCTTTCGAGAAGCTGAGCGTGACGGCGTTTATGTTGCCGTAGTTGCCGGCAGCCAGAAGGGTCGGAGGTGTCGTGTCAGTGTTGTCCAGCCTCAGCACGAAGGCATCCGCTGTGCCGGCGAACTCCGGTTGCAGGGCCTCGGCGGTCAGGAGGTTGGTGGAGGTCGTTTCTCCCACGACGTAGACTGATCCGTCCGGTCCGGTTGCCACAGCCAGAGCGGACTCCTGGTCGGAACCGCCGAAGTAACTGGCGAACAGCAGGGTGTCCGCATCCGGCGAGAGTCTCAACAGGGTCGCGTCCAGATCGCCTCCCCCGAACGAGGGCTGGATCGCATTTACCGCAGGGAACGACCAACCGGTGGTGGGACCGGGGATGTTCCCAACAATCCAGGCGTGGCCGCCGTCATCCACGGCCAGCCCGCTGGGATAATACGATCCTGGCAGACGAGCGGAGAACCGCAGGCTGGATCCGTCCGGCGAGAGTTTGACCAGACAGACCGAACCGTCGCGCGTGAGCAGTTCCGGGTAATTCGGGGTGTGGGATAGCGGAGCCGGGACGAGCGGAAAATCCGACGACGCCGAACTGGTGACCACGTAAGCGCAGCCCTCGGCGTCCAGCGCAATGGAGCCGCTCCCGGCGTCCCAGTCCGCGCCGCCCAAGTGGGTCGAGTATGCGAGGGTTGCGCCATCCAGGGAGAGTTTCGACACGAAGAGATCGTTGATGCCGCCGCCGAAGTGGGGTTGAACGGCGCCGGCAGTGGTGGGGAAATTGGTGGAACCGCTCACGCCGGTGACGAAGGCGTGGCCGGCGGGGTCCATGGCGATCCTGGGCATTTCATAACTAAACTCATCGCCGCTGCCGCCCAGGTAGGTCGAATACACGAAGCTCGAACCGTCGGCGCTGAATTTGGTCACAAAGACATCGTACGCCCCGGCCAGGGTTTCCTGGATACTGCTGGATGTGACCGGAAAATCGGTGGATGACGTGACGCCGGCGACCGCCGCCCGGCCCATGGCATCTACCGCAATGCCGCGTCCCGCGTCAGTGCCGTTGCCGCCCAGGAACGTGGAGTAAACGATGGCATTGCCTTCCGGGTTGAGTTTCGCGACGAAGGCGTCGGTGCCGCCGAACTTGTGGTTGGGCTGGATGGGGTTGACCAGGGGGAAATCCGAGCCCGACCAGGTATCGCCGGTGATGTAGACGCTGCCGCTGGCGTCGACGTCGATGCCCGAGGCGGTGTCGCTGTTGCTGCCGCCGAAGTAGGTGGCGTAGACAATTCCTGAGCCGTCGGCGTTGAGTTTCACCACGAAAGCGTCGTTGTCGTTCAGTAACCCATCCAGCGGATCGGCGGTGGGAAAATCCGTCGAAGCCGTGAATCCAGCAATGTAGGCGTTGCCTGCGGAATCGACGGCGATGGCACGGGCGGCATCGTGGCCGGTGCCGCCCAGGTAAGTCGCGTAGTCCAGGATCGGATCGATGATCAAAGGAAGGGAGGGATCGTAGGCGGCGATTTGGAAGGAGATTCGGGATTGGGAATTTGGGATTGGGGATTGGGGATTGGTGGAGTTTCGGATTTCGTAAGCGCCGGCAATGTTGTGTCGATGGCCGTCGATCAGTTGATAGATCACGGGTTTGCGGAGGCGGACCTGGCCGCCGTTGGCGGTGATCACCAGATCGCCTTGTGAATCGAGGTTCACCCGGTCGGCGCCTTGGACGGCCAGCGCGATCTGTCCGGGATCGGCGCCCGGGGTCACGATGAAGTCATATTCCAACTGTTCCTGGCTGGTGCCGTAGTAGACCAGGTCGATACCGGGATAGACCTGGTCGGAGCGGATCTTCGCGAAGGTCGGGATGTTTCGGCGCCATTGGGCCGGATCGTTTCCTCGGAAATAGTGCGCCCTGCCGGGGAGACGGTCGGTGCCCGACAGCGTGGCTGAGGGGTTGGCGTCGTGGAGGACGATTTGGATCAGGGAGGAGGCGGGGGGTACGGACCGTGCCGGGGGCTGAAATGACGGGGCATGGGTGGAGCCGGGCTCCGGCGAGGGCGATTCGGAGAGTCGGAGTTGGAGGGTATTGGGTTGCAGCAGGACGGCGTAGCGCGGGCCGCGAGCGAGGAAAGCCGGAGGTTGATCCGGCCTGGCAGGGGCGGGTTCGAAGCGGAGCGGCAGTGTCAGCAGTTGATGACTTGCTCGGGATGAGGATGTTGCGCTCGCCAGGAGGTGAGGCGTCAAGGTGACCACGAGCAGGGCGGGCAGGAGTCCGCGGACGTGGCCCGAGAGGTCTCTGAGGCAGTCAAGAAAGGCATTCATCTGACTATATATCGCAGGCCCTTGGGTTTCTTACGCATCGGATCGCCGGCAAGGGCTTGAGATGGTGGTGATGCAACTTTTCGCTTTCGCCGGGGTCCGGCATCCTTATACTGCCGCCGCTTTTACCCAGGCAAGAAGCATGAGTTTGCGGATTTTTATACCAATAGAGGCCGACCCACGGGAGACCCGGATCGCCATGGTGCCGGAAGTGGCGGGGAAGCTCAGCAAGGCCGGGATCGAGGTGCGGATTCAGGCAGGGTTGGGGCGGCGGTTGGGTTGGGCTGACGCGCTTTACGAAGCCGCGGGCGCGAAGATCGAGGCGGATCCCTCGGCGGGGTATGGCGAGGCGGACATGGTTTTTCGGGTCATGCCACCGGCGGTTGAGGAGGTCAAGGCCTTGAGGCGAGGGTGCATTCACGTGAGTCATCTGGATCCGTTTGGACAGCCGAGCCTGGTGCGGGCGCTGGCGGAGGCGGGGATCACGGCGGTGAGCATGGTGATGATGCCGCGGACGACCGTGGCGCAGAAGATGGACGCTTTGAGTTCGCAGGCGAATCTGGCGGGTTACGTGGCGGTGTTGCTGGCGGCGGAGCGGAGCGACAAGATCTTTCCCATGATGTCGACTCCGGCGGGGACGATCGCGCCCGCCCGGGTGTTGGTGATTGGGGCCGGGGTGGCTGGATTGCAGGCAATCGCCACGGCCAAACGGCTGGGGGCGGTGGTTGAGGCCTTTGACACCCGGCCGGTGGTTGAGGAACAGGTGAGGTCGCTGGGGGCGCGGTTCATCAAGGTGGATCTGGGGGAAACGGGGCAGACGAAGGATGGGTATGCGAAGGCGCTAACGGAGGAGCAGTTGGCGCGGCAGCGCGAGGCGCTGGCCCGGACCTGCGCGAGTGCCGATGTGGTGATCACGACCGCCAAGGTGTTTGGTCGCAAAGCGCCGGTGATCGTCACGGATGAAATGCTGTCCGGGATGGGGCAGGGATCGGTGGTGGTGGATCTGGCGGTGGAGGCGGGAGGCAACGTGGCCGGGTCGGTGGCGGGGGAAGAGCGCGAGGTGCACGGGGTGCGGGTGTTGGGTTTGACGAACCTGGCGGGGCGGGTGCCGCTGGCCTCGAGCCAGGTGTATGCGAGCAACCTGGGAAGTTTCGTGCTGCATTTCTGGGAGAAAACGAAGTCGCAGTTCAACCTGGACCTGCAACACGAGATCCTGCGGGGGTGCGTGTTGACGCATCAGGGCCGGATCATCCATGACACCGTGCGCGCGGCGCAGGAGGCGGTCAAAGGCTGAGCACCGCGCGCGTTCGACGATGACGCGGAGAAAGCAGAGGGAACGATGGCGTTATTGATTTTTGTGTTTGTGCTGGCGGTTTTTCTCGGGTTCGAGCTGATCTCGAAGGTGCCGTCGCAATTGCACACCCCGTTGATGTCGGGATCCAACGCGATCTCCGGGATCACGATTGTGGGGGCGCTGTTGTCGGCGGGGTTGGTTGAGCGCAGCCCGGTGCTGAGCACCGTGCTGGGCACGATCGCGGTCGCCGCCGCCACGATCAATGTGGTCGGCGGGTATGCGGTCACCGACCGGATGCTGGCAATGTTTCGGAAGCGGGAGGAGGGACCGAAGTCGTGAGCGAGTCACTCCCGGAGTATTTGCAGCCGACCTGGACGAACTACGCCTACATCCTGGCGTCGGTGTTGTTCGTGTTCGGGTTGAAGATGTTGAGTTCGGCCCGGACGGCGCGGCAGGGCAATTGGGTATCGGCGGTGGGGATGCTGGTGGCGGTGCTGGCAACCCTGGTGCATGCGGGGATGAGTTATCAGTGGATTCTGCTCGGGGTGGGGGTGGGGGCGGCGATCGGGTATGTATCGGCGATGCGGGTGAAGATGACGGCGATGCCGGAGATGGTGGCGTTGTTCAACGGGTCGGGGGGATTGGCGAGTCTGCTGGTGGGATGGGCGGAGTATCACACCACGCCGGGGATGCATGCCGGGGTGGCGGTGCCGACGGCGCTGGCGGTGTTGATCGGGGGGATTACCTTCACCGGCAGCATCGTGGCCTACGCCAAACTGGCGGAGAAACTGCCGGGCAAACCGCTGTTGTTCCGGGGTCAGAACTGGATGAACCTGGGGCTGCTGTTGTTGTCGGTTGTCTTGTTGGTGTCGTTCGCGTGGAATCCTCCGGGGACGTATTGGATTCTGGGATTGTTGATCGGCTTGAGCCTGGTTCTGGGGGTGCTGGCGGTCATCCCGATCGGCGGGGCCGATATGCCGGTGGTGATCTCGTTGTTGAACAGTTACTCGGGGGTGGCGGCGTGCGCGGCCGGTTTTGTGATTCTTAATGACGTGCTGATCGTGGCGGGTTCATTGGTGGGCGCCAGCGGCCTGATCCTGACCAAGATCATGTGCAAAGCCATGAACCGATCGTTGGCGAACGTGTTGTTCTCCGGGTTCGGCTCGACTGCCGCCGCCAGCTCGGGGAGCGCGGTGCAGGGCGAGGCGAAACCCATCTCGGCGGAGGATTGTTACCACCTGCTGGAAGCGGCGAGGTCGGTGTTGTTCGTGCCCGGTTACGGGATGGCGGTGGCTCAGGCGCAACATGTCGTTTGCGAGTTGGGTGAGCTGCTGCTGGCGAATGGCGCCGAGGTGCGATACGCGATTCATCCGGTGGCAGGCCGCATGCCGGGGCACATGAACGTGCTGCTGGCGGAGGCGAGCGTACCCTACGAACTGCTGGTGGAACCGGATGATGTGAACCCCGGCATGCGGACGGTCGACCTGGCGGTGGTGATTGGCGCCAACGACGTCGTGAACCCCGCTGCCCGTGAAGATGCCAGCAGCCCGATCTACGGCATGCCGATCATCAACGTGGATCAGGCGAAGACCTGCATCGTGCTCAAACGCAGCCTCAAACCCGGGTTCGCCGGGGTCGAGAATGCACTGTTCTTCTGTGAGAACACCCGGATGCTGTTCGGTGATGCCAAGAGCAGTCTCCAAGCAGTGATCGCGCAGTTTAAGGACTGAGGTTGTCCCCGGGGATTCAGGGAAGACCGGGGATGGGGAAGGAACGGGTCTGCAGCCATCACCTTCCGCTTTGCGCGGAATTCCCTGCGTTCGACAGGCTGAGTGAGGGGACACGAAGGCGGCGGAAGAATCCAGAGCGGATGACGCTGGATTACTGGCCAGTGGTTGCGGGAATGGTCGTCTTTTACCACCCATCTTTTACCGACAGGATCGGGCTTTCGCAGTCTAGAACCAACAGTCGCCCTCTGCGACTGCGGCCGGGGACCGGAACAGGGTGACAGGTTCATAGTCAGGAATCCCGAACTCATTCTCAATTAAGGGGTAGGAGCAGCGAGCGCTATCGGACTGCGGCTGTGTCGCAGACCAGCCGCAGCAACGTCCGCCCGGTCAAGGGGGTTCGGA
>JAHDYP010000264.1 GCA_023383055.1 Verrucomicrobiota bacterium
CTTCCAAAACCAGGCGGACGGCCTTAAGCTTCTCCTCCGGTGAATACCGAATCGAAGTCGATCGGCGCGAGCCGCCCCGGGGCGGCTCCTTCCCTTTCACTTCATCTGAACGATCCATGTAACACTCCATTCCTTTCTTTGGAGTGTTACCCCTTTTCCCCCTCCCAAATGGGTCATCATCCGGTCGTTAGCACAGGCGTGTAAAGCCGCTTCCCGCCCCCGGGCGCGTACAAGCAAATCTGATAGGGCAATTGGGTGTTGTAGCGGACATACGACAACCGGCCGGCCTCCCACCGGGAACCAAACCCCCAGGTGCGATCGACGCTACGGGTATTGCGCTGTTTGTAGGAAACCTTGAAGGTCGTTCGCCGGCCGTAGCTGGTCGTGTAAAGGAGCGGAGTATCCATGATCCAAAGCGAAATGTAAGGTTCCGACACCCGCCAGACCGCCATCCCATACGCCGTTGGACACGTAGGGGCGTCACTGGGATTACCCGGTTCACAACCCTCGCTCGAAGTTTGGCTGTTGGGATCGTAAGCGGAAATCGGTGCCGTGCTGTCCACTTCCTCCGTGCTTGCATCGCCGGTGGGGCACAGCTCGTCATCCTCGTCCTCAATCTCCGTGGGGTAGCCGCCTCCAAACACCTGGCTGGCTTCCGCTAAAGTCACCGGCGGCCACGTCGCCGGGGCCTGAGCACGTAACGCCAGGAAGTAGCCGCTGGCTTCGGCGTTGACCACGTCGACATGAATCCAGCGCGGATGTCCAAAAGTCGGATCGTCGACGAACACGTAATCATCCCGGAGGTCAACCAGCGCCGCATAATGGTTCTGCCGCCAGTGCACAACCGACGGCACCACCACCTGGCCGTCTCCTTCCGGTCGCCGCAGCGCCACCACCGGGAGCCGGGCATCGGTGGCCAGCTTGCTCAACTCAGCCAGGCTGAAGCCCGTGCCGGGTGCCTGCGCGCTCAGAATGCCGCTCACGTCCATGCCGGGCAATGCCAACTCCCGAGCCAACCGCAGCACCGCCAGCGTACCGCACCGGTATGCCACCGCCGGGTCGCGAACCATTCGCCGGTAACTCTCCTGGGTGGCGTAAAGTCGTTCCTGCAACGGCCCGCCATCCAGCTCCCTGCCCTGCGTTTCCGCGAACAGCACCGTCAAAGCCTCCTGCCGCCCCAGACTGATCAGAAGCCTTGTCCAATGCGCCAGGGTGAAGTCCGCCACCCGCTTGCCTCCGGGATCCACCGCGGCTCCGGTCGCATCCCACGCTGCCGCCCAATGATCCAGCGCAAGCGTGTAACGACCGATTTCGCGGTAATGAAACGCCAGGTTGGAGCGTACGGACGGGGTCCATGCCGAATCGGGAAAAGCCTCGATGAAAGCTTCGAGAGCTTCAAAACCAGGCCGAGGTCCAAGCTCGCGCATCACGTCGATCGCCGCCCACAGCGCATCCGATTCTTCATCCCCGGGAAAGCCGTCACCCACCCACGTCAATGGTTCCTCAAACACAGGCGCAGTGACGATTCGCTCGATGACCGGCATCCGCGCCAGAGCCGGGTCCAAGGCGACGGCGGCACGCAGAGGCAGCAGGGCAGCCCACGCCATCATCAGCAGCAAGAGGAGTGACATTCCGATGGGATGGAGATGCGCCAAGGCAAGACCAGACCGATGATCGGTGAGAGCCATAAACGGGATGGAAAGGAGGTGAGCGGGCTTAGACGCCTATCAGATCACTGCATTTTGCAGTTGACGTCATATTAGGTGAGACAGCGGATCCTCTAATCCCGTGGCTTCACCCTGTCAAGCGCTATTTCGAAAAACCTCGAAAAGATATTGCCAGGGCTGCGGCTAGTGGGCTTGATCCCCATCGATGCGCCCCCGCCGACCTCGAATCTGGAATTTGCGGGAGCTCATTAGCCATCGTGCCAGAAGGTTTTTCGGAACTTGGAGCCTGACCGGCCTATTCATAACAAGCGCCATTGTAGCGGCCGGGGATGAGCCCGGATCGCTATGGGAGGCCCCTTCCGCAGCCGCACTTAGCGCAGAGGGGGATCGGCTTTATGTCGCTTGTGGTCGGTCGCGCCAATTGATGGCGATTGATTCCGTTACGAGCGCCCGGATCTACGCGCAGCCATTGGAGATCGAACTGACCGGCGTCGCGACGAGCCTGGGATCGCCACGGTTATGGGTGACCTGTGCTGGAAGCAGGAACTCCGTTGTGGTGCTCGATGGCCGGACGGGGCTTGCCCAGGCACATTGGCCCGCCGGCCACGGAGTCTGTTCGCCGGTGATCGCGCCGAAAACCGGGCGGCTGTATGTCTGCAACCGCTTCGACGGAGAAGTTCAGGCGTTCGATCGGGACACGGGAAGTGATCTGGGGCGGGTGCGCGTCGGACGCGAACCCGTGGCGGCCGCGCTGACCCCGGATGAACAATTGCTGGTAGTGGCGAATCTCCCGCCCTCCGGAAGGTCCAACGGAAACTTCGTGGCCTGCGATGTTGCGATTGTTGATACGCGGAGCTTCTCGGTGCGCACCAACATTTCCCTCGTCAACGGCGGAGTGCGTTCGCAAGGGGTGGCGATATCGCCGGACGGGCGTTGGGTGGTGGTGACCCACAATCTGGCGCGATTTCAAGTCCCCACGACGCAGGTTGAACACGGGTGGATGAACGACGCGGCGATCAGCCTGATCGACCTCAGAAGCTTAAGTCTGCGCGCCACCATCCTGCTGGATGAAGGGAGGCAAGGGGCGGCGAATCCGGGTGCGGTCTCATGGTCAGACGATGGGCAATGGCTGGTCATCGCGCACGCGGGCTCGCAGGAGTTGAGTGTGATCGAGACCCAGAAGCTCCTGGGCCGGCTCCTGGCTCGAAGCCCGCAACCGTTCACCAGTGACTTCGCGTTCCTGGAAGGGCTACGGAGGCGAATCCCGCTTCGAGTGAATGGGCCGCGGGCCGTGGTGGTGGACGGAGAAACAGTCTGGGTGGCCGGATATTTCTCCGACACGTTGGAACGTTTGGAACTGGATGGGCGGGCACCTGGCGATCTGGTGCGGCTGGGAGCCGGCGCGGAGATCACGGAAGCCGGCCGAGGCGAACAGCTGTTCAACGATGCCACGATCGGCCACAAGAGCTGGCAGAGCTGCGCCTCCTGCCATCCTGATGGCCGGGTCGACGGACTGAACTGGGATCTGCTTAACGACGGGATCGGCAATCCCAAGAACACCAAGAGCCTCTTGCTGAGTCATCGCACGCCGCCGTCGATGAGCCTCGGTGTGCGCGGGACGGCCGAGAAGGCGGTTCGCTCTGGTTTGCGAAACATTCTGTTTTCCCGGCGGAACGAGGCGCAAGCCCAGGCGATCGATGAGTACCTCAAATCCCTTGAACCGGCGCCCAATCCCAACCTGGTCAACGGTCAGTTATCGGCCGCCGCGGAGCGAGGGCGAAAGCTCTTTGAAAGCCCTGAGGTGGGTTGCGCACAATGCCATCCGGCTCCGTTGTTCACGGACACGAGGGCGTATGCGGTGGGGACTGAGCAACGGCCGAAACGTCGCGAGCTCGAATTCGACACCCCGACGCTTGTTGAATGCTGGCGGACGGCGCCCTACCTGCACGATGGCTCCGCATTGACGGTGCACGAGGTGCTGACTGGGCGGAACCAGGATGATCGCCACGGCCAGACCTCTCACCTGACGCCCGAGCAGATCGACGAGTTAGCCGCCTACGTATTGTCGCTGTAATCGGCGCGGGCGCAACACAGGCTGAATGGCTACCGATCTCCTCATGGGCACGGGCTTCAATGAATTCCTGAGCGGCGGCTGAAGTCAAAGAGGCAGTTGACGCGACGCCTGCTCACTGAGACACGCCTTGTAAACGGGCAGCGCCAACGACCGGCCAGTGAATGCCACGGAACCAGTGTCGACTGAATCGCCCGACGCTGAACGGTCTGCCCACGTCGGGAGGTTCCGACAACCTCTGGGCGGCCGCCGGTCAGTGGATCTGGTGACACTGATGCGCAGTCGAGGGATCGTGCTGGCCGCAGGTAAAGACGGGACATTCGTCGGAACCTGTCCGTTCCATCAGGATCGGGGACTCTCGACACTCAGGGTTCACCGCGGTTCCTGGCGTTGTGAGGACTGTGGACGGGAGGGTGGCGCTGCGGAATTCCTACAAACCCACGATGGCATCAGCCTGCGTCACGCTCGCGAACTCCTGACCTCGGGCGAGGCGGCGGTGATTGCCCCGCGCAGGAGCAGCAAACGCAGCACAGTCCGGCGGTTGCCGTGTCCGTTGGATCCGGAGGCCGATGACGGGCAGCTGCTCGAGCAAGTTGTTTTGGCATACGACTACGATCGCAACCTGGCGGGGGGGTGGCGGAGGCGGACCGCCAAGTGCAAGTCACGAAAGGAGAGCGGGTTAACCTCAACCTGGCGGTCGGACGCAAAAGCACAACTGGAACAGCCCTGTCTGAATCGGTCGTAACCATATCTGCTCCCAAACGAATCGACGAATCCAAGCCGCCCAGCCGGATTACCCGTCAGAGAGTAATCAGTATTGGCAGCAATGGGTCGGGCACGAGAAGCTCGACACCACCGCCCTCTACGCCCAGGTGTCGATCGAACCACTGAGGGAGGTCCATGCCCGATGTCATCCGGCTGGAGCGAAACGGTCGGCGCCACCTGGTGGCGAAGCGTGCCAGAATCCGGCCGGCACCGAAACGTCGTCCTGAGCGTGAGGCGCGAACGAACCCAGATCAGACTTTCCTTTTGTCGAGGAAGCATTAGAGTTCGCCCGTGATCGTTCGCTCCCAGAGCGGCGGTTTAGTTGGCGTCGGCGTCTGTCGGCGGTCCGCCCCCACCATTTCGCGAGAACGCATTTTTGGAACACGCTTCAAATCACAACGTCGCCTCCCATCGGATCGCAGTGTACGGCGAGGCTTCCGGGCTCGCTGTACCGTAAGAACTTCCACGGTTTGCAGGAATGAAATCACGGAAGGCCTCCCAATTTGGCCAAACAGGGATCCGTTGGGAGAGGTGGGCGGACCTAATCAGTATGCGCACGTCTCCAACGATCCATGCGGTCGGATTGACCCATTTGGGATGGTGGATGAGGGTTACCCATCATTGCCAGGGTATCCTATCTTCGGTCCACCTCGAAGACTCCCCCCGTGGCCGCCGGGGAACCCCGGGAATTGCTACAATTACGCGTGCAATCGCCCGCCGAGCCCGAGCTTCCCGTATCCAGTGCTCTATCCGGGAGAGAGGGTTGGACTGCCAGATCTCTCCCCAACCAAAGGGTGGAACTGCGACTCGATTACCGCTCGCGTAAAGGCTGACTATCCAGGCGATTCCAACGTGGGGTCTCCGAAGAACGGGCAATGCCCTCCAGCGTATCATAAGATTCGACCAGAAGTCACGCCAGACGGAATCGGATTTCACTTCAAACGCCAGAACCCTGACGGCGGTTGGTCCGAGAAGAAGGGCAACGATGGCAAACCCGCCTTCTGCAACCCCAACAAACCTGGATGGAAGAACGACATCCAGTGCCCAGACATATGCGTGCCCGATTGATCGGGGTCGCCGCAATTGGATTGAGTGCGGCAGTCCTATTGGTGGGCTGCCGACGAAGCGGCGGACCATCCGATGAGCGTGACCCACGGTGGTCTGTTTCATCAGAGCTTGTCATGGCGAGGTCGTTTGACGAATTGACCAACCGGTTCGGCATTATGAACCGGGATTATCGGTGGACAATTCAGACCACCACTGATCCTGATTTTGCGATTATCTCTCGTTATGCGCACCCTGGGATACGTTCCTTTGAGGTCTACTGCTACGAGAAGGTGGTTGACGGCTTCTGGCACTTGCGCAGCGTCAACTTCTTTCACGTCTCCGACTCAATGGAGGTGCAAGTTGACAAGATCGACGGAGCGGTTCGACTGGTTCACGACGGAAGGGCGCTATTCACAGTTCACAGCGCGCTTCGGCAAGTTGTGGAGCAAACGATGGCTCCGATGGCTCGCGGCAAACAGGCTATCCCATCGAATAGGTAGTACCTTAGTTCAACTCAGGTCGTTTTTGGGGCGCTGAGGATGTTATATCGGCTGGTAAAGTGACCATCCGGGACCGGGAAGATTTAGCCCGCAACTTTCCCGATGACCAGGTGCCCGCTTCAATCTCCTTCACTTCCGTTCCGGAGCCCCTCGAGTGGGCCACCTCCCCCCCATGATTCGATTTGGCACAGTGCGGCCCGTGACGCTGATTCACCGGCGGTTCGCTCCCCTCGACGCCAATATCCGCAAAGCTCCCGTCACCCGAGATAGTGCTGCAGACCGTTTCGGGTGGGGCGCGATTCCGGCATCCGCCATTGCACAGCATTGCCCGTGGGGCGGCTGCCCAATTTCGACGCGATTCGACGCCCAGGTGGGATGGCTGAATCCGGTTTCGGGAAAGCGAGTGTTGCACAACATTGCTCGCGAGACAGGTTGGCTCTGTAAAGCGTTGCACACCGTCGCCAGTGGGGAATTATCGAAAGTGTTGCACACGCTTTCAAGTGGGGCGCTGTCCCAGGATTGAGTGTTGCACAGTGTTTCAAGGAATCTTTTAAACACCCCCGGTGGGGTGGAGGGAGCGCGTCAGCCCTGACAACGCACGCGAACGCGTCAAAAACGAAAAAACGCGCACCATTTCTTCATTTTCTATCGTTTTCCTGAGGAAATCCGCAAATTCGGTCGCGGAAACCGTACAGATTTTCGGCCATTTTCCGGCTGGAACAATCGAGCGTCACGAAATCACTGTCGACCAGGACGTGATCGAGACTCGCGGGGGCGGAACTGCAGCGACGATCCCCCCGGCGTGCGGCCGATACGCCCAGCACGGTCGAGGCCCCTGGCGACGATATCGAATGCCGGCGATCCGATCACCAGATCCACGATCCCACATTTTGAGATGCCCCGGTGGCCCGTAGAGGCGACGTATCGCCCCAGGACGCGTCGACCGCACCAGTCGGCTACCTGCATAGCGGGCACCGCAATTTGGGTAACCAAACCTCGC
>JAHDYP010000265.1 GCA_023383055.1 Verrucomicrobiota bacterium
TTTGCGGGAGAATGGCCCGTGCGGCTCGCTGTCCGAACTACCGGCCCAGCGCGGGGGGTGTGGACTCCATGCGGTGAACCTCGGCCTTCAAGAGAGCGGCGACTCGATGCTTTGCCAGGTAAACCCGGGGAATGCTCACCCCCACCATGCGCGCCACCTGTGCCACCGGCAAACCCTTAAGCGCGTAAAGATCGAACACCTGGTACTGTTCCGGACTGATCCGGCTGCGAACGGTCGCCAGGGCGACTTGCATCGTCGTCCTCTGCCATTCTTCGTCCCAGAGCTGCTCGAGGTCGATTCCGCCCGGGGCCGGCAGGCGGTCGAGCGTCGAGGTACGGTCGGTGGTCTGGTCGGACGCGGCTGGGTTGCCGTCCTCACCGAAATGGACGCGGTGGCCCAGACCGGCTGCTTCGCGCTCGTGCCGGCGGAGTCGGTCGATGATCCGCCAGCGGGTCAGCCGCAACATCCAGGTCTTGAACGAGCAAACTTCGGGATCGTAGCGAAATTCCCCGACGTTCTTCGCCACGGATATGACCGTTTCCTGAACGACATCCTGGGCTTCGGGATCGTTGAGGCCGGCTTTGATGGCGACACTGTAGATCAGCCGCCAATAGAGATCGAAGAACTCCTGCCAGCTCGCCTGGTCCGACTGGTCCTTCAGGCGGTTCAACAAGCTGGCGCGGGTGGCGATGGTATCGTCTGGTGACATGGTCGGTTCTAGATCGTACTAACGTCCGGAAAGCCGGGATCTTTCATTCGCGGTCGCAGATTCTTTCACCGCCGGCCACCAGCATGACGTGCGCGGCTCACCGGTTCAACGTTGTCCTTTGCGGTCCAGAGAAGTGCTTCGCGCGACATTCCATCGCACGATCTTCATGCTCTTGCTCTGAAGCGATCCCTGGCAGATCAAGATCAGGATCAAGATCAAGGACCAGACTGCGATTCACTTTCCTTCTGCAGGCGAGCAGTCCAGCTGAAACCTGCGGGTCCGCTGAAAAATCGCGACGGTCGCCGCAAGAACCGCCTCGGCACGACGTTGGTATCAGGGAACACCTATCCTTGAACGGTGCGCGACCAGGCCGCGAATCGTTACCAGGTAACCAGGAAACCAGAGTCATTCAGACTATGAAAACCAATCCCATCCCACTCGTCGTGAGGCTGACGCAGGCGCTGGCTTGCCCGGTCTGGCGGTGTATCAGCGCCGCAGGCGCGCAATTTCGCTGGCGGCATCTCGCCGTGGTCGGAGCCCCGCTCGGCCTGGCTCTGGGCCTCAGCCAACTCGCCCAGGCCGAGGTTCCAATAATCGTCCAGCAACCGAGCGGTCAAACGGTCTACGTAGGTGCAAGTGTCACATTCCGGATTCGTGCAACGACCACCGACGGCTCGATCAGTTTCCAGTGGCAGCGCGATGACCCGACCGTGCCCGTCACCTTCACCAACATTGTAAACGCCAAACGAAACTTCCTCACCCTGCTGAACGTGACCCTCGAACATGCGGGCGATTACCGGGTGATGGTCGCCAATGCCGCCGGCGATTCGGTCACCAGCGATGTCGCCCGACTTGAGGTCAGGCCCGCTCCGTTCACCAAGGTCACCGAAGGTCCGGTCGTAACCGACGCGGTCACATCCTGGGCTGGGATGTTCGGCGATTACGACGGGGACGGACTCCTGGATCTCGTGGTCCTGGGTGACTACTTCAGTTTCGGGAAGAACACCCGACTTTATCACAACGAGGGGCAGGGCCAGTTCCGCGCGGTCACCGACAGCCCTTGGGACAGCCTGACGAATCGAGTATTGTACAGCCCATGGGCCGATCCGGACAACGACGGTGATCTGGACCTGCTCCTGGTCGGGCACGAAAGTGATCAACCCATTTTTATGGAGAATGGGGGTGGTGGGGTTTTCACGCGGCATACGGTGGGAACGGACTGGACCTCCAACCAAATCCAGATCCGTGGGTGGGCCGCCGCTTGGGGGGACATCGACAACGACGGACTCCTGGACGCGGTGGTGGGGGCTTACACAACGTACCCCATGCGCAATAATGGAGACGGCACGTTCACGGCGATGACGAACAGTGTGGTCTACGGCTCCACCCACTGTTACCAGTTGATCGACTACGACGGTGACGGTGACCTCGATTTATTCATTCCCTTAGATAGTGGTTCCTCCCGGCTCTACCGGAACGAGGGACATTGGGAATTCACCAATGTGACGGACTCGGTCCTGCAAAACCGCCTCGGAAACGGCTTGAACGGCGCTTGGGCCGACTTCGACAACGACGGTGACCTGGACCTCTACTTCATGGGTTATGAGTCGGGTCCAGATCGGTTTCTGGTGAACAACGGCGACGGCACGTTCGCCGACTGGGA
Source organism: Verrucomicrobiota bacterium (assembly GCA_023383055.1). Classification (GTDB taxonomy): domain Bacteria; phylum Verrucomicrobiota; class Verrucomicrobiia; order Limisphaerales; family JAHDYP01; genus JAHDYP01. The sequence continues at coordinate 2,373 of JAHDYP010000265.1, forward strand.
CGGTCTACCGAGTAGCCTGCTCCAAGTTGGCAACGGCATGCCCGTGTGGGGTGACTACGACAACGATGGTTTCCTTGATCTATTGGTTACTGGACCAGACCACTGCCGCCTCTTTCGACACAGCGGCGTTGGCAGCTTCGTGGAGGTCACGGCCGTCCACCCCACCATTGATCCTTCCAACGCTCAATCGGCTGCCTATGCCGACTACGACAACGACGGCGACCTGGACCTCTTCGTGGCAGGCCGCGGCAGTCACAACTACCTTTACCAGAACAACGGCAATGCCAATCACTGGTTGAAGGTCCGCCTCAACGGGACCGCTTCCAACAGCCACGGCGTCGGGGCAAAGGCTTTCGCCCGGACGACTGAAGGCCTTGCGGCGCGTCAGTTGCGGCTGATCCAGGCGCAATCCGTGATTCAGGAAATGGAGGCTCACTTCGGCTTGGGCAACGCCCCCAGCGTGACGTCGCTACGTGTTGAATGGCCTTCGGGCGCGGTGCAGGAGTTGTCCAACGTGGCGGTCAACCAGATCCTCACGCTCTGGGAACCGCCGGCGTTGACCGCCGCAGTGCAACCGGACGGCGCGTGCGCCCTGAGCATCCGCGCGGAACCGAATCGGGCTTGGCAAATCCAGGCCTCGGGCGATCTCGCCGAATGGCAAACGCTGACGACGATGACCAGCGGCACCGTCGGCTTCGAGTTCGTGGACAGCACCGCCACCGGCATGGACTGCCGATTCTACCGGGTCATCCCGGAGTGAGTTGGGTTTGGGTTAAGGGTAACTGGGTCACCGGGGCGGGCATCGGGCTCGCCCCTGTTTCTTGGTCATGCCTCTATCGGAAACGTGGGCGGGCTCGCGGCTCGCCGCGCCGGAGCTCCAGGCGAAGGCGGGTAGCTCGCCCCTCCAGTATGTCGAACGCGGCGAGCGCAACTCTGGCGGGCCGAGTTACACGAGGCCGGGATTGTCAGTGGAGGCCAGTCCTCATGAATTCAGGGCGGCACCCGAAGGGCAAGGTTCCGCTTCCATTCAGGTTCGATTGCGAAGTGTGGGTTCGTCAGCCGGTGTGCAGCGAGACGGCAAGCCAGATTCGGCCCCGGTTTGAATCAAATCCGCAGGTTCAGGGGATGACTTGATAAGCCAACGCTCCGCCCGGGACGAGCGCGGGATCGATCCGCGCGTCCAGGGTGGCGAACCACGCGCCGTGCTGAACCGTCAAGGCCAGCAAGCCAGGAATTCTCACTACGGTATCCCATGGTCACTTCAAAGGGGGTTAGACTTCGCCGGGCCATCCTCACGCAAAGCCCGCTGAGCCCGCAAAGGGGGGACAGTCTCCTCTCTTGGCGAGCTCGGCGTCGCTGCGTGAGCACCCGACGATGCTATCCCACGTCCCGTGCCGCTGGGCACGCACACTAAAGCCGAGACGAATCACTTCGTTCGCGGTAGTGACTGCATAGATACAGCTAAGACCTTCGGGGTTCAGACGCGTGTGCTCCGTCGCGAAGCGTCTTGGAGTGCGGCGCGGTCGCGCCGCTTTGCTTCTGTTGGACAACAACTTACGATGGAGGCGAACTGCCGCCTCCTGTAAACCTGTCACCCTATCAGCACCTCCGGATCAGGTGCCCGATGAACCTGTCATCCTATCCACGTCTGCGGATCAGAGCGCCTGCCCTTTTAGCCTGTCACTCTGTCATTGCCTCTGGGAACCGAATTCCTTCCCCCCTTCAACCCGGTGGATCACTTCTCATGAGCCCACGCGGGTCCATTCCCGTGAGCGGCGCAGGGGATCGGAGATTGATGAGGGGGCAGCCGAGCTTTGGCTGCGTGAAGAAACCCCGACTGCCAAAAACTTTCTGCGAGGGGCTCAAAGAACCGGCCGGTGCCGTCGTTAGTAGAGAATGAACGGGTGGCGTGGCCATCCCGAGTTCGAGGCGGACAACCCGCGCGTGAACCTCGGGTTTGAATCGACCAGACACGCAACCAACCGGTTCTGAAATATGAAGACTCAATCCTCTTTGGTGGGAACAACTTGCCGGGGAACGATGGCGGTGGGTTCGAGAACCATCCGCGCCGGCAGACTGCTGCCCCTGCTCTTGGTGTTGGGCTGACCACCGCGGCGCAAGCCCAGTTTAATTCCTATGTCGACAACGGCACCGTGACGATCATGGGATACACCGGCCCTGGCGGCGATGTGGTCATTCCCGACACAATCAACGGCCTGCCGGTAACCCGCATCAGGGAGGGGGTGTTCAATGCCAACGAACTCCTGACCAGCGTCACGATCCCTTACAGCATCACCAGCATCGGGGAATCTGCGCTCGCTAACTGCACCCGACTGACCGCGATAACGGTGGACGCGCTCAATCCCGTCTATAGCAGTCTGGACGGGGTCTTGTTCGACAAGAACCAAACCACGCTGATTCAATGTCCGGGAGGCAGAGCCGAAACCTACACGATCCCCAACGGCGTCACCAGCATCGGGGAGGCGGCGTTCTCTGGCTGCGCTCGCCTGACCAGCGTCACGATCCCGAACAGCGTCACCAGCATCGGGGACTATGCGTTCTTTGGATGTGCCGGCCTGACCAGCGTCACCATCCCTGAAAGCGTCACCAGCATTGCGGAGTATGCGTTCTCTGGCTGCACCGGGCTGACTAGCATCACGCTCCCCGACAGCGTCACCAGCATCGGAGGATGGGCATTCTCGGGCTGCGCCGGGCTGACCAGCGTCACGATTGGCAGCAGCGTCACGAGCATTGGGGGCGGAGCGTTCTATGGCTGCACCGGCCTGACCAGCGTCACGATCCCGAACAGCGTCACCAGCATTGGGCTGGCGTTCCAGGGCTGCACCGGCCTGACCAGCGTCACGATCCCGAACAGCGTCACCCGCATCGGAGGATGGGCGTTCGAGGGCTGCACCAGTCTGACCAAGGTCACCATCCCCAACAGCGTCACCAGCATTGGGGCTTTTGCGTTCTCTGGCTGCACCGGACTGACTAGCATCACGATCCCCAACAGCGTTACCAGCATCGACTGGCGTGCGTTCGATGGCTGTTCCAGCCTTACGAGTATCACCATCCCCGACAGCGTCACGAGCATCGGGTTACAGGCGTTCTCCGGCTGCACCGGCCTGACCAACGTCACGATCGGCAACAGCGTCACCAGCATCGAGGGAAGGGCGTTCATCGGCTGCACCGGCCTGACCCGCGTCACCATTCCCTACAGCGTCAAGAGCTTCGACTCGAGCGCTTTCTCTAGCTGCAGCAACCTGACGAGTATGCGTTTCGAGGGCAATGCCCCCAGCCTTGTTGGTGCGGAAACGTTTTACGGCACCAGCGCGACCGTTTATTACAATCCAAGGACTGCCGGATGGAACGAAACCTTTGGAGGACTGCCGACTGTTCCGGCTGACCAGGAGTTGGTCTTCGCCGGGCTGACGATCCGGGGAGAGGTCGGGAGAGTCTACTCGATCGAATGTTTGGCAGTCCTGGGTGAATCGTCCGAGAGCACCTGGCGGTGCCTCGAGTTTCTACAGTTGCCAGCCAGTCCATATTGGTGGACCGACAAATCAGCTTTAGCGACGAGGAAACGGTTCTACCGGGCGGTGACGATGGAACCACCGGCGAACATGGTGTTCATCCCGCCTGGGACGTTCCGGATGGGGAGCCCAACAAACGAGGAGGGACGCTGGGATGGTGAAGGACCGCAGACGGCGGTGACGATCAGCCGGGGGTATTGGATGGGGAAGTATGAGGTGACGCAGGGTGAGTATGAGGCGGTGATGGGGAGCAATCCGAGCTGGTTCAATGGGGACCGCACAGAACAGGGCTATTCAGACTACGGCACCGACCTGAGCCGGCCGGTGGAGAAAGTGACTTGGGATGATTCCACAGAGTATTGCGCTAAGCTGACGCAGCGGGAGCGGTTGGCGGGGCGGATTGCGCCCAACAGCGTTTACCGACTTCCCACGGAAGCGGAGTGGGAGTATGCGTGTCGGGGTTGGACGTCGACTCGGTTTAGCTATGGGGATGACCCTGGGTACACGAACCTGACGAACTACGCTTGGTATGGGGACAACAGCGAGGGGCAGACGCATCCGGTCGGGCAGAAGCTGCCGAATCCGTGGGGCTTGCATGATATGCACGGCAACGTTCTTGAATGGTGCCGGGACTGGTGGGGCGACTATGCCGGTGGCATTGCACTCGACCCTCAGGGGCCTGCTTCGGGCTCGCCCCGCGTCGTTCGCGGCGGCTTCTGGGACTACTGGCTCGACTGGGGCCTTCCCGGGGACTGCCGATCCGCGTACCGCGACTACAGCTGCCCGGAGAGCAGGTACAGCATAATCGGGTTCCGGGTTGTCTTGGCCCCGAGTCATCCGTGAGCGGCCTGTTCTGCCAGCCCGCCCGGAGCAGCCTGGCGAGCGAGGGACGACTTGGAGCGCGACTGCGGGGCCTGTTCCATACACGGACTATTCTGCGCGATCGGACGATGATCGGTCCTTGGCTCGTGGTTGCGTGGATAGTGATCTTTTACCCTCCATCTTCCGCCGATTGCTTTCCCTGAATTCCGTATATCATTTTCTGAGTTGTGGAGATGTCGCGGCGGGCGGTTTTGAAGGGGGCGGTTCCGATCTCGGAACGCGACTGTGCCCAAAGGGTCAGT
>JAHDYP010000266.1 GCA_023383055.1 Verrucomicrobiota bacterium
TAAACCGGGAAATTCGAAACCGCGGTCATAGTACGTTTGGATATTTCGGGATTCGAGATTCGGGTTTTGAACAGGACATCATCCTGTAAATCCTAAGGGCAATGGGGTCGTATCCATATTATTGACATTTGGAGCCAGGCGAACGTCGAACGTCCAACGTTGAACATCGAACGTCGAAGTTGCGGGGTGATGATCAGAGGCGGAAACCAGTTTTCGAACGCTTGCCCCGCCTGGCTTCCCACCTTCGCGCTTCTCCGCTTCCAGACTTCTCCACTTTGAAAATCTCGATCATCACCGCAGTTCGCAACGGGGCGGGAACGGTGTCGAGCTGCCTGGAATCGGTGGCGCGTCAGTCGGTGCGACCGGAACACGTGATTGTGGATGGGGCGTCGACGGACGGAACGCTGGAGATTGCCCGTGGATGGACGGGGCATCCGGTTCGAGTATTCAGCGGACCGGATCAAGGGATGTACGACGCGATGAACAAGGGGGTGGAATGTGTCACTGGGGATATCATCGGGATTTTGAACGCAGATGATGTGTATGCGGATGCCGAGGTGCTGGCGCGGGTGGTGGAGGCGATGTCGGATCCGGCGGTGGAGGCGTGTTACGGGGACCTGGTGTATGTGAAGGAAGAAGGAAGAAGGAAGAAGGCAGAAGTGCAAGCTTCAGCGCACACTTCGTCGGGACCTTTATCGGAACGACGCATTGCGAACGGCGGCGTGCCGGCTGACCGAAGCCTGGAATCAAGGAAGGACGGGCACCCCGAAGCGACGGGAGGCCGGGTCACGCGGTATTGGCGTGCTGGGGAAGGGTTGGCGCGGTCGTTTTACTGGGGTTGGATGCCGCCGCATCCAACGTTTTTCGTGCGTCGATCGGTGTATGAGCGGTATGGGGGATTTCGGTTGGATATGGGGTCGGCGGCGGATTACGAGTTCATGTTGCGGGTGCTGGTGAAGCACAGGGTGAAGGCGGTGTATGTACCGTCGGTGCTGGTGCGGATGCGGGTGGGGGGTGTGAGCAATGTGACGGTGGGGAACCGGGTGCGGGCGAATCGGATGGATCGGGAGGCGTGGCGGGTGAACGGGTTGCGGCCGTATCCGTGGACGCTGTGGATGAAGCCGTTGCGGAAGGTGCCGCAGTGGTGGGTGGGAAAAGGAAGAAGTTGGGAGACGGGAAAGCGGAAAGTTGAAAGTTGAAATAGGGAAATTTGGGGAACACATCATTTCAGCTTTCACCTGTCTTCCTTCTTCCTTCTTCCTTCCCCAGGCTGGGTTTTCAAAGTGGACCCAAATCGATTTGACCTTGGCGGTCGTCGATTTGGGTCTTTTAGTTTTGAGACAAAATCATGATTTTGGGCGATCTGCACCATCCCGGGATGACCTGGGTGATATCGTGAGTCGCGGCCTCATCATCCTGGCACCGCCCTACTGCTTTAACGCTCCGAAAACCTTTTGGAGCATATCGGTCGTTCGCGCTACGGGATTTTGGCGGATCTGCTTTTCTTCCTCCGCGACCATTTTGAACAGACCGTCCATGGCTTTGCGGGTCACGTAGTCATCAAGGTCCAAGGAGTCCTTGCCCAGGAGGGAACTGCCCAGAGCGCCGCCAATGCTTCCCAAGCCCTGGGCGACATTCGCTTTTGCCATCAGGTTCTTGTATGCCGCCGTGACGCCGGTCTTCTCCGTCGCTTTCTGAACGATGGGGTAGAATTTTGCATACAGATTGGTTTGCGTCGTCCTCTGGAAATACCGGGTGGCGGCATCGTCGGGACCGCTGAGGATGGACTTTGCGTCTTCGATGGTCATTTGCCTAAGCGTGTCGGCGAAAACACCGGCCGCCTCCGGCACCGCCTGCTCGGCGGCATGGTTCATCGTAGCGACAAAGTCGTCGGCCAACTTGTCCTGATTCATCGCCCGCAGCGCACTTTCCACTTTCCGCATCTGCTCCGGCATCGGGATTTTGACGTTCAGGTTCGTGAGGAATCCGCCTTCATTACCCAACCTGGCAATGGCTTGCTGAAGCCCTTTGGCCAACGCATCCTTCAATCCTTGGACCATCTGGTCCTGCGAGAGACTTGCCAAGGTGGCCGCGGCCTGACCCCCGACGCCCGGTGTCTGGTCCGTTGCAGGGTGGATGGTATCCGGCTTTGGCTCGGTGGCCGCAGCGTTGGTTGGCTGGATCGCCACCTTCTCCGGCGTCGGCGTGGGTTCCGCCTTGGCCGCCCGCATCGCCGGGTCAGCTTCGCTGGACGTGGGCGCGGCGTTCTCGGGTTTGCCGCAGCCGGTATTCAGGGCGAGCAACCCGCCCAGGGACAGACACATCATTACCAGTTTGTTTTTCATACTGCTCATCCTTCGGACAAAATGTCCCGTCCTTACGGCGGTTCGTTGGACTTTTGACTGCGATGGTCAGAATACAGGCTTCTGCGGAATGGACCAGCCAATTCGCAGGTGCGGTGCGATCGACATCCCTGCTGCCCGTGGCGGTGAGCGCGGCAGAGGGCCCTGAGGCTTTACGGCGGTGGGACGAGGCATTCGTCCGGCCGCGGCAGGGCCTTCAAAGAGGACCCAAATCGACTTGACCTTGCCGGTCGTCGATTTGGCCGCGCGGTGCTGCTGGTCCTGCTGGCAGTGTTTCTGACTTCGGCGTGGAGCCGGCAGACCGAGTGGGTTTTCACCAATGTGCTCGCGCAGATTGGCCTCGGTTACCTGATGGCCTTCGCCACCCCCATCGAGGTGTGGCATGCAGCCTCGGACCGAAAACTGGAGCGGGATTGGGTCGGACTATTGGAGTCTGAACCGAGGTTCAGTTGTCCGATCGCCCGCTTTGGCTCCTCGGATTATCACCGGAGCCGGACCAGCCACCTGTTCTTCAGCAAGAGACGTCCCTCATTCCAATGGTTCGAGCAGCGGGTTCGGGCGGTGTTCGAGCCGAACGTCAGGGCGCAGCGTGCGGTGCTGGCAGGTGACAATGCCGGGCCCATCGGGCGCTGCACCTCGATCAGTCCTTGGTCGGCCCAATCAGCTCAATGAAGTTCCCGTCCGGGTCGCGGACGACCACCAACTGTGTTTTGCCACCCAAGGACACCGGGGTTTCACCCAGCAACTTGGCGTCCGCTTTCTTCAACCGCGCCAATGCCTGATCCATGTCGGCCACAAAGAGGGTCAGGTAGTTGATGCCGATTGTCGAATGAATGTAGCTTCGGTCAGGGAGCTTCCCCGTTGCATCCGGAAACGACATCAGCTTGATCCGTGTTGCTCCCTCGATTTCGTCCGTTACGAACACGCGGACGTGGATCGGATGACTGTCGACCAGCCCGATCCTCTTGCCCAACTCTGCCGGCGCCGAGAATCCCTCGATCTCCTTCAATCCGATGGTCTCGGTGTAAAACTTGGCCGACTTTTCGACATCCCGAGCCACGATCCCTATGTCGATGGTGGGTTTGGAGAACGAGCTGGCCGGATCAGCCGCGTGAGTTGCTGGGGCCGCCCACAGCACAGTTAGCACGACCGAGGCTGCCGCCAGCGTGGCAGGAAATGAGATGCGTTGGATCATGACGCGAGGCTATGGGTTGTGACCGCCTGATCAAGGCGAATTTCCACCACAAGCGAGATATGGTGTTTTCAGCGCCTTCGACGATGTCTGCCACGCCGGAGTAGAACATCACCAGGCGCGTTGGGTCCTTGGGATTGGGCAGGATGCACGCCTCCTGGAGCTGCTGCGACTGCCAAGCCGCGCTGGCCCGATGGATGATGATCTCCCCGCGAATCGGGCTCGACTGAGCTGCCGCGCCCTCGGCGGCCGACGAAATCCATGGGGTGAACAGAACGAACCCGAGGTGCGCAAGCACCACAAGGTCGGCGGCGATGCGGGCGAGCATGGAACATCACCTCGATCCGGCGGACTGGGTCGAGTAAACTGACCTACAGCGCAGTCTTCCCCGCTGCCTTGGCCGTCTTCCATCGCATTTTGGCCGCCTTCGAGAGCTTCGCGCGTTGGGCCGCGGACATTGTTCCTCGGCCTTTATTGGCTGCCGCAGGCTTAGCCGCTTCGCCGGTTCCGATCAATTTGGCCAGGTTGGCCTGGAGTTTTTCAATCCTCGCTTGAAGGGTAGCCGCCTTATTCAGGTCGGCACTGGAGAGGTTCAGGATTTTTGTGGGCATAGGAAAAAGGCGCCTTGCATGGCGCGCAAGACAGAGCCTGTCAGGATTTGGCCACTGAAGCAAGCCGCGTCACGGCCTGATTGGTTGGACGGCATATGTCCATGCTGCTCTGGTATGTTGTGTGTCATGACATCTTTTCAGCGTTGGGTTGCGTCGCGGACGGAACACGAACTGATCGCCACATTCGGTGACGCCCAGTTGGTGCGTGATACTTCTGGAAGACTGGAATTAAAGGGCGGCAGCGAGGAAGATCGAAAACAGGCACGTTTGTGGGCGCGAATGTTCCTGACACGTCCGAATGATCGAGTCGTGTTGACATGAACGCTCAAATCACACCGCTCCAAAGGCTGTGGTTCCGCCCTCGGACAGACCGTCTGGGAAATCGTGAATGAACATGCCGGGCTGATTGATCCCTAACTGTTTAGCAACGACACCCCCATCATAACGGCACGATTTACCTCACTTCGACCAAATCCACCCCGCTTGCGCTCAACCCAACCGCTCGGCCCCCTTACGCCTATCGGCACTTGCCGCCTTGGGGACAGGCTCTACCGACGAGCGGCTGCTCTCCTTCCAGGAAAGCTGCTGAGACCCGTCGAAGGCCCAGTTCATTCACCTGCTTCCCGTTCTTCTTCTCCCGGATGAAATAGCGGACGGCGTAACCGGCGTGCTTGAGGGCGGCGCGAACGGATTTGGGCGTCGGCGGGATCGGGAGATACCGCTTCCGCCCCGAGTCGTCTCACGGTATCCGCGCTCGGAAGTACCGAGGTGCCGAAGCCGTCGGGACTTCCACCTTGAACCAGCCAGACTCTTCGCCTGCCACCGTCAGTGCATCCAGCGTATTCCATCGAATCGGTGCCGAAAGCGTCTCCGCCCCTTCCACCAACAGCTCCGACTCCTCAGCCCCGGCCGCCTCCACCCACAACCGAATACTCCCCTCCCCGGACTTCTCAATCCGGTCAATCCGCGGCACCCAACTCGGAATCACGCGCACTGTCTGTAGCCCTTCGTTGTTCGGCCAACTTCCCTCTGCCTCCCACCAACCGCTTTTACCGCCTTGCCAGATGATCCCCGGCCGAGACCTACTCCCGCCTCCGAATCGGATCACTCGGCAGGACCAGCTCCAAGAAGTGGACTGCGCCGACGATAGGACCGGCCCTGCTGCTCGGTCTCCAGAAGGGGCGGGGCGTCGCCGAGGGCTTGGGCGACCTGGCGCTGGAGGGCAGTGATTTGCGGCATAAGGCCGAGCGTGACCCAGATCACGCCGTCCGGGAATGCCTGCCGGATCTCAGGATCGCGGACCAGTGCGGCGGCGAGCACGCTCTTGCCAATGCCGCCCATGCCGTGGACACCGGTCTTGGCCGCGACGCCGGTAATGCCCACGGGCTTCCGCGCCGAGTCGAGGATCTGCTGCTTCAGCGCTGCCAAGTCGTCTGGGCGCGGCAGATAGTGCGGCGGCAGTTCCGGGACGTTGATAAGTTTGCCCAAGGAAGGCGGAAACGGAGCGTGCCAAGTGACCGCGGTCATTCGCTGGCCCGGGAACGGGATCGGAGCGGTGGGTTTTCCGCTGGGTTTGAAACCATTGAGGAGGGTCCTCACGGCAGCCGACGCGTCCAAGCCAACAAGGTCAATGTAGATTATTGGGGCGAGCAGTTTCGGCAGTTCGCACTCGGTGACGCGGACGGGAATGAGCTTGCGCTTAGTCCCCTTGGGGTCTTGGGCGAAAGCAGTCGCCCATTCGGAAGGCGTGAACTCGGAATTGAGGTAGTTCTCGGAAACCACGGCGAGGGTGATGTCCGCTTCCTCGGCGGCTTCCATCATACGGAGGACAAAGTTCTCGCCAGGCCGGAAGTGCCACGCCTGAATGATGGGCTGGTAACCGGCGTGTTCGAGCACGACCGCGATCCACTCTGCCCACTCGCGGTCGGCGCGGTTGTAGCTGATAAAGACCTTGGGTAGGGGTGAATTCATGTTACCGGCGCCTCGGCGGGCAGACACAGGATGCCCTCGGCGTGATGGGCGGCGGGTTCGTTCACACGGCTGTCTTCGCCAAGGCTACGGCGCGACGGGCGAGCCGTTTTGGCCTGCTTCAACAGCCTCGCCCGCTGCGCGGTGAAGCGGACTTCCGCGAAGCGCAGGAAGATGAGACCGAGGACGGGCGCGGAGTATTGCTGGGATTTGTGGCCGGAGTTGGCGCGGAACTGGTCGGCGGCGTCACAGAGCCGTTTTTCGAGGGTGGCGGAGGCCGGATCCTTATCCGATGGGGCGACCCAATGCATATGCTTGCCAGAGAGGGTATTTCAAACAGTCTCAACCGGGAAGGAGAAAGGACCGCGCACGGACTGTCGCAGCGGACTGGGGTCCCTTCCGGTCAGTGACGCTTCCCGCTTTGCACAAGGCGAGTATCGGAGAAATGGGTAAGGACTTGGGGGCTTGGAATGGCTCATATAGATGGCTCTCTGCAGTACATACGAAGTGAGCGGGCCGGATCTTTCAAAACACTTTCTGTTCTTTGTGCCCGTATCCGGATGGGCGCCGCGATCGTGCCCCGCGCCTCTTGGTGCTTCTTCAGAAAGTCCGTGAGCCGCAGCTTGGCGATGCTCCAAGTGGCCGTTTTGAGGCTTTCGCGAATCAGCTTGCCGTTAACCCGAGCTCGGGCATAGTATTTTCCGTTGCTGATGTATTGCAACAGGCACGGCACCTTTGGAAACGGGCGACGCGCAAGTTGTAAACAGTTGATAGTTAACGATGCCCGCGTGGCGGAATTGGCAGACG
>JAHDYP010000267.1 GCA_023383055.1 Verrucomicrobiota bacterium
AGCGGGGGTTACTGCAAGTGGAGTTGGAGGTTGGGGGGAGGCGCCTGGTGGTGATGAACACCCACCTCGACTACCGGCCCCAGGACGACGAACGCCTCGCCAATGTGCGTGAGATTTCAGGGATCGCGGGCGATTATCCCGGGACGCCACTGATCGTTTGCGGCGATTTCAATGCCGTGCCGGGCAGCCCGACCCACATGGCGATGAAGGGACTCTTCGACGATGCCTGGGAGGCGGTTGGGGCGGATGATGGATTTACCTATTCGAGCACGGAGCCCAGGCGGCGGATTGACTACATCTACTTTCGGCGGGGGGCGGACGTGGTTCCGGTAAAGGCCTGGGTGCCGGTCTCCCTCGGTTCGGATCATCTCCCCCTGGTGGTGGAGTTCAAGTGGTGATCCGACGCGCTTCGGGAGGCTGTTGCAGAGACGATGTCAGGAGCGAATGGTATCGCAATGACGGGTTGAACGGGTTCACCCCATCAGCCGATTCGCCGCTGACTGAGCTTTCCACCACAGCCCGTGCGGTCTGCTGGGTGACTATGACAATGGCGATTCTGTGAACCTGACACTCTATTGTGGGCGAGGGCGGGCGAGTTTCGGCACGCGAAACTGCTGGCCTTGGAGGGGTTGAGTCTGGTCTACTCCGGACGTAATCCCGGTCGATCCCGTTGCTGTTCTGTCGTTTCGTTTTGGCATCCTGACGGGGATGGCCGGGCGGGCCAATGAAACGGGTCATGTCCTCCAACTCTACCGAGGAGGAGTCGGCCGTGCGCACGGCCGCGCAGTTCGCGACGACGCACTGGAGCGTCGTGCTGGCAGCAGGACAGGTGGACACGCCCCAGGCCGGCCAGGCGCTCGAGTCGCTCTGCCAAACTTACTGGTATCCCCTTTACGCCTTCGCCCGTCGACAAGGCCATGCGCCCGAAGATGCCCAGGACCTCACCCAGGCCTTCTTCGAGCGGTTCCTGGAGAAGAACTACCTGAAGGACGTCGCGCGCGAGCGCGGGCGCTTCCGCTCTTTCCTCCTGGCGGCGCTGCGGCATTTCCTGTCGGACCAGCGCGATCGCACCCGGGCCGCCAAGCGCGGTGGCCACGCCTCCTTCGTTCCGCTGCTGGATGACGAGGTGGATCTGGAAGCACGATATCGGGGCGAACCGACACGCGCGGAGGCGGCCGAGCGATCGTTCGATCGGGCCTGGGCCCAGACGGTGATGCGGAGTGCCTTGCGCCAACTCGGCCAGGAGTCGGCCACCGCGGGCAAGGCGGCGGAGTTCGCCGCGTTGAAGCCGTTTCTGTCACGGCCTCCGGAAGGAGCTGAGTATGAACAGCTGGGCAAGCCGTTCGGGTTGAATGCCCACGCGATCGCGACCGCCGTGTCCCGGTTGCGGGCGCGCTACCGCGAACTGGTGCGCCAGCGGGTCGCGGACACCGTGGCCACGCCCGGCGAAGTGGAGGAGGAAATGCGATACTTGATCGACCTCCTGACCGGCTGAGAGCGTATGAGGTTGTGACACCCGGCGCCCGTTTCCTCTCTACTGATTGGGTGATGCCGTGAACGCCAACGATAGCCAGCGCGAGACCTGCCGACACTGTGGCGACGCACTCTCGGTCCATGACCTGGACGGCCTGTGCAGCCGGTGCGTCGCCCGGATCTCACTCCTGGAACCGGTCCCGGACTCCTCACTCGTCACGCATCACTCTTCACTCGTCACGCATCACTCATCACTCGTCACGCATCACTCATCACTCGTCACGCATCACTCTTCAATCCCCCTTACGACTTTCGGCGACTACGAATTGCTCGACGAGATCGCCCGCGGCGGCATGGGCGTCGTCTACCGCGCCCGCCAGGTCAGCCTCGACCGCGTCGTCGCCGTCAAGATGCTGCTGCTTGGCCAGTTCGCCGCTCCGGCGGTGTTCCAGCGTTTTCGCGCCGAGGCCGTCGCCGCTGCGAGCCTTCAGCATCCCAACATCGTCGCCATCCACGAGGTCGGCACCCACGATGGCCAACCGTTCTTCGCGATGGACTACGTGGTGGGCCGCAACCTGGCGGACCTTGTCCGTGATCGGCCGCTCCCCGCCCGGGCCGCCGCGCAATACCTGGCCAAGATCGCCCGGGCCGTCCAATACGCCCATGAACACGGGATCCTCCATCGGGATCTGAAGCCGGCCAACATCCTGATCGACGAGTCCGATGAACCCCGCATCACGGACTTCGGACTGGCCAAGCGACTTGAGAGAGAGGCCGGAACTCAGATGTCAGAGGTCGGATCGGGCATCCGACCCCCGTCCTCCGTTGCCCAAGACCTCACCCTCTCAGGGCAGATTCTCGGCTCGCCGAACTTCCTCCCGCCCGAGCAGGCCGGTGGACACGCCCGGACGATCGGTCCGGCCTGCGACATCTACGGCTTGGGCGCCGTGCTCTATTACCTGTTGACCGCGCGCCCGCCGTTCGTCGCCGAGACGTTCGAATCGACGCTGTTCCACGTGCTGAACAGCGAGCCGGTCCCACCGCGTCAGCTCAACCCGAGCGTCCCGCGCGACCTCGAGACGATCTGCCTCAAATGCCTCGAAAAGGATCCTGCGCGACGATGCGCGACCGCCGCGGAACTCGCCGATGAACTGGATCGGTTCCTGAATGGCGAATCGATTCATGCTCGGCCTATTGGCCAGATAGGGCGGACCTGGCGCTGGTGCCGGCGCAAGCCGGTCGTGGCCACTTTGATGGCGACGGTCGCGACCCTGCTGCTCGCCGTGACGGCGGTTTCGGTCATCTCGGCCTGGCGGATCGCCAGCGCGCGCAAAGGCGAGCAACGCGCGACCTATTACGACCACATCGCCCTGGCCAGCAAACTGATCGAGGAAGGGAGCATCGACCGCGCCCTCGAAACACTCTGGAAATGTCCGGAGCAATACCGCCATTGGGAATGGGGCCATCTCCTCTACCTTTGTCACCAGGAGGTCGCGAGTTTCCAGGCCCACGCGACCAATGTCGTGGCGGTAGTCTTCAGTCCGGACGGCCGCTGGGTGCATTCCCAGGATGCCGCCGGCGTGGCCAAGGTTTGGGATTGGGAGGCTGAACGCGAGGTTTTCGCCTTCGGTAGCACCTCGAACCGGGCGGGCTGGATCAGCTTTGATCCGCAGGGGCAACACCTCGCCGCGGCGATGGGCACGAACGGCGTGTCGGTGTGGGCCACGACGAACTGGTCGCACCAGGGAACACCTGCTGCTTCGAATGCGCTGCCCCTCTCCCCATCCAATGGGGAGAGGGTGTCCGAAGGACGGGTGAGGGGGACTTTCGGTGGCGCCTCAGAAGAAGAACCCTTGTTCACCCTCCGCCCGCGCAACCCGGAAGTTACCACCCTGGCCTACAGTCCGGATGGACGGCAACTGGTCACCGGCGGAGCCGACGGGACGGTTACGCTGTGGGAGGCCGCCAGTGGGCAACGGTTGAAGGAGTCGGTGACGACCAACCAACCCCTCCGGCGAGTGGGGATCAGCCCGGATGGACAACGCCTGGTGGCGGTGGCGGACCGCGCCGCCTGGGTCTGGGAACTTCCGTCCGGGAAAGTCGTTCGCGTCTTTCCGGATCCGAGTGTTCTTGGAGCTGCCGATGCTATTCCCTCTCCTTGGGGAGAGGGTCAGGGTGAGGGGAAAGGAGGCGCTCCAGCTTTCACGGAGCCTGCCGAACTGACTTCGAACTCAACCACTCCTCAGCGGGAGCCTGCTTCGGTTTTGACGAGTGCCATCGTGGCCGTCTTTGCCGACGACACCGGCGAGCACTTCGCCACCATCGACTCGGAAGGCCGTCTCAACCTCTGGCGCCCAGGCCAGGCACCGCAGCACCTCGTCACTATCCGGGGTAGCCAACCTGATTGGGTGCGCCGTGTCTACTTCAGCCCGGACGGACGGTGGATGGCCAATGCCGGTGACGAGAACACGGCCCGGGTCTGGGACCTGGCCACCGGCACCGAACACCTCGCGATCGGCGAGCGGGTACACCAGGTCATGTTCAGCAGGGATGGCAGCCGGATGGAGACGCAAGGGGCTCAGAACTGGGTCACCACCTGGGACCTGACCCACCACCGGAAACTTAAGGTCCTTCGAGGCCATTTGAGCGTCGCCAACGCCATTGGGGGACTGAGCTCGGACGGACGGCTCGCCGCCTCGGGGGATGAAAACGGGGTCATCAAAATCTGGAGCGCCGGACCCGGACGTGAGTTAGCCCGGGACCGAGGCTGGCAATATGCGGTCAGGACCAGCCCGGATGGCCGGCTCATCGCCAACCTGCCGTGGCACGAGGGCGTAGTCATCCGCTCGGTCCGCAGCGGGCGGGAGCTCTTACGGATCCATCCACCGAACGAGTCCTTCTTCGAAGCGGCCTTCAGCCCTGATAGCCGCCACCTGGTCACGGTGGGGACGCATAAAACCGCGAAGGTGTGGGACGTCGAAACCGGAGAACTCCTCTTGCGTCTTGCGGGTCATCGCCGGCAAATCGGCTACGGCGTAGCCTACAGCCCGGACGGACGCTGGATCGCTACCGGGGCCTTCGACGGCACGGCCAAGGTCTGGGACGCTCACACCGGCCAGGAAGTGCGGACATTGGTTATGGAGCCTGAGCAGGGCTATGCCATGACGGGCTACCCGAACCTCGTCGGGTGGCTGAAGTTTGATGCAACAGGCGGTCGTCTGATCACCGGCGGCAGTGGTAGGAAGGCCAGGATTTGGGACCTCGCCTCGGGCCGGGTGGTGAGGACCTTTGACGCTGGAGGGGATGGGGTCATTGCGTTCTTTCTGCCCGACCAACGACATATACTGACTTCCGCGGACACCACTCGGACGCTTCGCATCTGGGAGGCCTCCAGTGGCCGATTGGTCACGGAGACCATCGGCAGAGATGTTCAGTGGGACTTGGCGGTCAGCAGCGATGGTCGCCGGATGTTCACCGCCAGCGCGGAGGGAGTGGGTTGGATTGTCGTCGGAAAGGGGCATGGCTTTCTCGAAGTCTGGGACATCGAAGAGTCGCCCCGACGAGTCTTCAATCGATCAGGGAGTGAAGCGTTTCTGTGGGTCACGTTGACTCCCGACGACCGCACCGTGGCCGTTGCGTCGTATGACGTGGGCGTGGACCGATGGGAGACCTTCCCGTGGCGGGAGGCAGATTACGCCGAGGGCGGAGGACAGGCGACAGATGACGGAGGGCAGAGGACAGAGGGCGGCGGACAGAGGTCAGAGGTCAGAAATCAGCACGACTTCGCAGAAAGGGTCAGGCGATACGCCCGGAGTTATTGGCGGGATCGACTGCAGGCGGAACTTAACGGTGTGGAAGGCGAACCCACCGAGCCTCGCGTAGTCGAGGTGCCCGTCGACCGGGCGTTATTCTCGAAGCGGGATCCGCATGCTGCGGACAGCCAGATTGATCTAACCGCGTTCTATACGGGCCAGTTGGGCGAGGTATTCTACGGCAAGACAGGAGGTGCCATGGACCACGACGACGACCTTTCCGAGTTGCCGGTTGGCCTGGTCACGCTTGGCGGAGTCGAGTTCGACATCCGTGGAGTGATCCAACTTCGGCGCGCAGAACCGCTGGACAAACCCGCGGAGATGGCGGCGGCCGATGACCCCATCCGCGTCGACGGAATCCCCCTCCAACAGGTTGCCGCGCGGCTGCACCTTCTCCTCGGCACCATCCAACCGGAAGCGGATGGAACCGTCATCGGTAGCCTGGTGCTGCACTATGCCGATGGTGAAACCCGGTCTCTGGACCTCGTCTACGGTCGAGACGTCCGGGAGTGGTGGTATGACCCGGCCAAGGGCGACACGGAGACCACCGATCGAGCCCACGTGGTTTGGACGGGCCTCAACCCGGTCGCCAACCGAGCCGGCCGCCGGCTGCGGCTGTACCTCAACACCCGGGAGAATCCCCGTCCCGGCATGAAGATCACGAGCTTCGACTTTGTCTCCGGGATGAGCACATCCGCCCCGTTCCTGATTGCGGTCACGGTGGAATAAGGGCGGGGTTACCGCGAATACGCCAAACACGCGAACGTCGACCATGCAAGTCCTTTCGCCTATTTCGCGTGGTTCGCGGTTGAATCCCCCTCAACCCTTCTCCAGGCGGTGGGAGTTGAGCAAACGCGACATACGCCAAATACACGAACACTTCGTAGACCGTTCTCCCTGCGTGCGATACGCGGTTCAATCTCACATTTCTTGTGATTTGCGTCCCCGGATTCCTCTGTAATGAGTGATGACAAAACTCCGACGTTCCGACGGCCCTCGGCGGATCATCTGGCCGACGGAGTCGAGACGTTGACGCGAATACCGAGCCCTATGAAAACCAACCTCTGCTCTGCTGTTTGTATGACCCTGATCGGCGCCACCGCGCTGGCCGCCCAACCGGCTTACTTCACCCAGATGACCGACGGCCCGATCGTCAATGATGCGCTCGACACTTGGTTGGGCTTCTGGGGTGACTACGACAACGACGGCCGGCTGGACCTGCATGTCAACGGTGAGACTGGTAACTGGCGGGTCTATCACAATGACGGCGGGACGACGTTCAGCACCGTCACCAGCGGCCCTTTGGGTGACTACTCCAGCTGTTCCCTTTGGGGCATCTGGTGCGACCTCGACACCGATGGGGACCTGGACCTGTTTGGCTGGACCAGTCCGTCGGGCCTGAACGCCATGTTCTGGAACGACGGGACCGGCGGCTTCAGGCGGGACGACAGCTGGCTCCGGGGAACGGATGCGCAGTCGGTGGGGGCGGTCTTCTCGCTGGGTGACTTTGACGGCGACGGTTTCATCGACGCTTTTCTTGGCGCAGTGGAGCGCAGAAACGCCCAACTGCATAACAACGGGGATCGCACGTTTACTGTCGTGGCCGATAGCGCTCTGAACATCCTCGGGGACAATAC